>JAESRV010000106.1 GCA_016764475.1 Amylibacter sp. | reverse complement strand
ATGAACCGAGAACTGGCAGTTGAAAAACTGGTTGAATTGATCAAAAAAGCCACAGAACGCCCAAAATACAGGGTCAAAACCCGCCCGACACTCGCCTCTAAACGCCGCCGTTTAGAGGGCAAGAAACAACGCGGGCAGATTAAATCATTGCGCGGTAAAATAACCGATGACTAAGCAACAATATCCAACATCTGTTCCAACCGCTCGATCACCAAATAAGCCCCTGCATCACGCAAACGATCCGCGTGCCCTGCTTGGCAATGCGACCCACCCGTAAACCCAACACATTTCATGCCGGCAGCTTTTGCAGCCGTGACGCCTGCAACACTGTCTTCCAGTACAAGGCAGCGTTCGGCGGGGACATCCATCACACGGGCGGCATATTCGAAAATATCAGGGTGCGGTTTGCCGCGCACAACCAGACGCGCCGAAAAGATATGCGGGTAAACCAGTTCATATAAATCGGCATTTACCAGCCCAAGGGCCAATTTTGCAGGGGTCGCACTGGACGCAATACACTTGTTTGTTTTCATCACGGACAACAACGATTTAGCACCTTCTATCGGTTGCAATTCGGTGCGGTATTTATCCAGAACTTTGCGTTTTATATCGGCACGGAAGTTTTCCGGCAACGGCCTGCCCAATTTCTTTTCAAAGATCAGATCTATCGCTTCATCGGGGATACCGGCGAAGTGCATTGCCACCTGTTCAGTAGTAATATCAAAGCCGATATTGCGCAAAGCTTCAGCATCCGCTGCACAGGCAATTATTTCGCTGTCCAATAGAACACCATCACAATCAAAAATGACCAAATTAATAGTATCACTCATAAAATCATCCCGTCTGTTACTGGGTATTAAGTCAGACTCTTTTATAAAAGTTAACGGCTTATTTACATTATTTTATCACTCTGGGGTTTCACAGGGGTGTCACATGTATGCGGCGGCGATTTTTCTTAGGTATATTCTGTAGCTTTATAGCCGCATTTTTGCTGATCACATCATCTGCCTTTGCTGCCGGTGCCAAGTTTCCAAAACCCCGTTACGTCACCGGCGGCAGCATCAAGTTTCCGTATTCATTACAACCGGGCGATCAGGGCAATACGTATTTTGAAACCTTCTTCAAAGCCTCGCTTCCCGTCTGGAAGGCCAACAAATCCGAACTGAGCTTTTTCATTCGCGGTTTTTACAGCCGTGACAGTTTGGAACTGACCTTCAACAACCGCAGTAAAATATCTATCGGCATGACTTATTCGATAAAACTGCACAAAACATTCAGCGTTTCTGCGTCAATAAAATATGACCATGATTTCAGATTTTTGACGGGTAAGAAAAAATCGGGTTTCAGGGGCAATATATCCTATTTTTATTACAATAGCCGGTGGCGCAATAAACCGGGCGGGCATAAAGGCTGGTTTCGGCAAAAAACCTGGGCCCGGGCTTGGGGGGTATTCACATTCCCTGAAAGTCTGGACAAAGGTGATCGCAACCTTGCTTTCATCACAGGGCTAGAGGCCGCTGCCGCCTATGTGCGCCCCAAAGGCAAGCTGCAATATGTACCGTTCGCAGAATTGACGATTGCCTTTGACGTCAAAAAGAAAACATTCAACAACAAAATCATTCCCGCCATAGGCTTCAAATTTCGCCGCCCCGTTAAAGGCGGTGAGTTCAGTTTAGGCATAAAATACGCCATTGACCGGCGCTGGATCAAGGGCACTACAGAATATGGTATGGTGGTTTTCGGCGGCTGGTATAAAGCGTTTTAAACAAGCACATCCATGCTGTCTTGCGCGCCTAATTTGAAGACCCGCTTATAGCGTTCAATCTCATCCGCAGGCCCCATAGCCTTTTTGGGATTATCGGATAATTTAACCGTTGGCGCACCGTTTGCAGACACGGCTTTGCAGACCACGGAAAACGGTGCCAACGCATCATCCTTAACAAGCCCGCGAAAATCATTAGTCATCAGAGTACCCCACCCGAAAGCCGTTTTAACCCGGCCTTGGAACAGCCCCGCAAGGCGTTCAATTTCGGCCACATCCAACCCATCAGAAAAGATCACCCGCTTTTGCGTCGGGTCTTCGCCGCGCTCACGCCACCAATTAATCGCCATCTCGGCCCCTTTAACGGGATCACCGCTATCAATACGAATACCTGTCCATTTTGACAGCCAATCAGGCGCGTTATCAAGGAAGCCTTTTGTGCCATATGTGTCGGGCAGAATGATCAGCAGGTTGCTGTCATGATCTGCCTGCCAATCCTGCAATACCTTATAGGGCGCATCACGCAATTCTGTGTCGGATTTCGCCAAAGCCGCATAGACCATCGGTAATTCATGGGCGTTGGTACCGATTGCCTCGACCTCATGCCGCTTGGCAATCAGACAGTTCGAGGTGCCGGTGAATTTACCCCCCAACCCTTCGATCATTGCTTGCACGCACCAGTCTTGCCACAAAAACGAATGCCGTCTGCGAGTGCCGAAATCGGCCAAGGCCAAGTCATCAATCTTTTGCAGGTGTTCTATTTTTTCCCACAGGCGCGTTGTGGCGCGGGCGTAAAGTACTTGTAATTCAAACCGACCCATACCTTTTAATACCGTGCGCGAACGCAGTTCCATCAAAATGGCAAGGGCAGGCACTTCCCAAAGCATCACCTCTGGCCAAGACCCTTCGAAAGTCAGTTCATACTGGTCGCCATGCCGTTCCAGATGATAGGCAGGCAGGCGCATGTTTTCGAACCATTCCATAAAATCTGGCTGAAACATCTGGCGTTTGCCGTAAAACATATTACCGCGCAACCATGTGCTTTCACCCGGCGACAGGCGCAAAGTGCGGGCATGATCCAGTTGTTCACGCAATTCACCTTCATCAATCAGGTCGGCCATCGGGATGGTTTTGCTGCGGTTGATCAGGCTGAATGCCACCTGCACATTCGCATTATGGCGATAAACCGACTGGCACATCAGAAGCTTATAAAAATCTGTATCGATCAATGACCGGATAATCGGATCAATTTTCCAATTATGATTATACACACGTCTGGCAATATCCGTCATGATCATCCCCTTTGAATTTAAAGGCGTACCTGCCCTAGACGCCCCCGTCAACGGGGCGTATAGAGTCGCCCATGTCAAAATATATCGTAGCCGCCCTATATCATTTCACGAAGTTTGCCGATCCCAAAGCCCTGCAAGCGCCGCTTCAGGCTGTCTGTGATAAACACGGCGTCAAAGGCTCTCTTTTGCTGGCCCATGAAGGCATAAACGGCACCATTGCAGGCACGCGCCAAGGCATAGACGCCGTATTGGCCGCCATCGGTGCATTGCCCGGCTGCGCGGGCTTTGGATACAAAGAAAGCACTGCCACTGAAATGCCGTTCTTGCGTATGAAAGTGAAGCTGAAAAAAGAGATCGTGACCTTGGGCAAGCCTTCGGTTGATCCAACAGCCCACGTTGGCCATTACGTGAACCCAGAAGACTGGAACGATCTGATTGAACAAGACGATGTGGTGCTGATTGACACGCGCAATGATTACGAGGTTGATATCGGCACTTTCAAGGGCGCGATTGACCCCAAGACTAAATCTTTCGGCGAATTCCCCGATTGGTGGGAAAAGAATAAAGCGCGGTTTCATAATAAACGCGTGGCAATGTTTTGCACCGGCGGCATACGGTGCGAAAAATCCACCAATTTCCTGATGGGTGAAGGTGTGGAAGATGTCTACCACCTGAAGGGCGGTATTTTGCAATATCTGGAAGATGTGCCCAAAGAAGAAAGCACATGGCAAGGTGAATGTTTTGTCTTTGACAGCCGCGTTTCGATTAAACACGGGCTGGAAGAAGGCCAGTATGAGCTGTGCTTTGCCTGCCGTATGCCCTTGGCCCCTGCGGATTTTGACCGGCCTGAATATGAACACGGTGTCACCTGCCACCAATGCATTGACGACCATAGTGAAGACCGCAAAGAGCGATTTCGTGAGCGGCAAAAACAGGTAGAGCTGGCGAAAAAACGCGGGCTGCAACACATCGGTTAACTGAAATACAACCTGTTTAGGTTTATATGCACCGGCAACCAACGTGTTGCTCGAGCTATAATAATACAGGTGAAAAATGCCGTACCGTTCCCTTCCAGGGCAAGCTTTCTGGAAGTTCTGCCGCATGTCGCAGAACTTTGCCAGTGATCTGATCTATGCGCCGAAGTTTTCGATCACACCCAGCCACCGCATCACAACTGCGGGCAGTTGTTTTGCGCAAAATATCGGGCGTTATTTACGGGCTTCCAATGCTCATTTGCAAGATGCAGAACCTGCCCCAATGGGGTTAAGCGCCAAAAACCAGAACCGTTTCGGTTATGGTCTCTATTCAGGAAGATACGGCAATATATATAGTGCCAAGCAGTTGACCCAACTGATTGCAGAGGTCATTTCACAACAGGTGCGCCGCGATATTATCTGGCAACGGGGGGGGGGCTACTTTGACGCATTACGCCCAACCGTAGAACCGGGCGGCTTATCATCCCCCCAAGAAGTGCTGGCCCAACGCCAAGATCATATCACCCGATTGTACCGCTTGTTCAAATCAACAGATATATTCATCTTTACACTTGGCCTGACAGAATATTGGGCAACACAATCCTCTGGCCTTGCATATCCAACCTGCCCCGGCATTGTTGCTGGTAAGTATTGCGCCGATGCACATGCTTTGCACAATGCTGGCTACTTGGAAGTTCAGGGTGATCTTGTAGGCGCATTTTCAGGTTTGAAATCCTTAAACCCAAAGATGAAACTACTGCTGACAGTTTCCCCCGTTCCCTTAACCGCTACGGCCTGTGGCGGACATGTTTTAAGTGCCACGACATATTCAAAATCCACTTTACGCGCGGTTGCGGGTGATTTGGCGGCAAACCACGAAGATATCGATTACTTTCCGTCCTATGAATTGATCACTGGCGTACCTTTTCAAGGCCGGTTTTTTGAACCTAACCTACGGCAAGTAACCCAACCTGGCATTGATCTGGTCATGTCGGTGTTCTTCGGGGCGCACAAGGAATTGATATATACTGCCCCAGTTGCAAATCAAATGACATCCGCCAAAGCCGATTTAGAGGAAGATAATGCGGTTTGTGAAGACCTGCTGCTGGACGCTTTTTCAAAATGAAACAGGGCCTGATCATCGGGAATTCCCACGTTGCAATGATTGCAAAATTCTGGCACGCAAACCCGGATCACTATCCAGACATGAACCTTACGTTCATGGCGCAACCGGGCCTAGGGCCAAAAGATATTCAATTTGACGGCACGGTTATGTATTCAACCGATCCGGATTTTTTACAATTCCAAAGAACCTTAGGCACCAAGCCGCGTGTTGATCTGGAAAAATTTGATTTTCTGGTCATTGTCGCATGTGGCCTTAGCTTTTACCCGCTCGCAGGCATATTGCGTAGCTGCCATGTCTGGGGCTGGGATTACAACACCCAAAACCAACTGATCTCTTCCGTTTGTTTGCAAACGGCCCTGATGGATAGTTTGCAAAATACCTATGGCGCAAAACTTGTTAAAACAATACGCCGCCGAACCGCGATACCTATTTACATCGTGCCCCAACCGCTGCCCTCTGAACAGCTTTCAATCCTGAAACAAAAAGGCGGTAATTTTCGTAAAATTGATATGAATGGCATTAATCAGCAGGCTTATCAGGCCTATGAAACAGCCCTTGAAGATGCATTTTCACCCCATAAAAATACCACCATTATTTTTCAACCCAAAGAGACCATCAAAAGCAATATCTATACCCGCAGCACTTTCACCAAAGGGGCGGTCAGATTGTACAATTTGAACAAACAACAACCCGAAACAGATATATTACACGCCAATCAGGATTACGGAGGGTTAATTTTGGGTAAATTAACCAATTTGATTTGACTACCGTTAATTTTATATAAAGTTACAAATTATTAAATCCATTAAAGTACTGTAATATAAAAATAATTAACCATTTTAACACATGCCGCCCATAATACTGTAGGGGTAACAATAGGGTGTTTCATGGGCAATCCGATTTATATTCTGGCAGGGCAAAGCAATGCAACCGCCATGCGCCAAGAGTTTGAAACCGCATTGGGTGCGGCCCTTGGTGCCACCCCATACCATGCCCAAACCGTTGCATCGAGTGGGGCCCCTTTAACCTGGCAGCGCACAAAAGATGATTGGCGTAATGAAACCGAATTACGCGACGCATTATATGACACCATATCCGATACCCTGAACGCTGACCCCGATGCATATCTGGCGGGCATTATCTGGGTGCAAGGCGAAGCCGATACATACCCGATTGCACGCGCCGATGAATATGCCCAGGATTTGCAGGATTTGATACAAGATATCCGCGATAATCTTGCGCAGGATTTTACCGGGCGCGATACACATTATGATACATTTGATTTTGTAATTTCGGGCCTGTCGCAAAATGCGCCCGATGCGGGGGCGCGGGAAAACTGGGAAACCGTGCGTGCGCAACAGGCTTTGCTGGCGCAGTCCTCTGCGGATATCCAATTGATAAACCCCGATAGTATTGCGCAGTTAAACGGCTATAATACTGATGAGCTGTTCAAAGATGGGTTGCACTACAATAATTCATTTCAGGCCTCTTTGATGAATGCGCTTGTGGCTAATCTTTTGGCGCAAGACAGCACCCCTTCGAACCCTGTGCCTAAGAATATAATTTTAGGCAGTTCTGATGGGGAGAAATTATACGGCAGCAATGGCGACGATATCATTTATGGGGGTGCCGGATGGGATCGGTATACTGGTCGTGGCGGCAATGACACATTCGTGTTTACCGATGAAGATAGCCGCTGGGGCGAACGGGTTACTGATTTTGAAGATACAAAAGATGACATTCTGATCGACACACAAACAGTTCTATCATTTGATGACCTTAATATTTTTGAACACGATACATTAAATGGCACCGTGGTGAATTATGGTGTGGGATCGTTCATATTAATGGGCATTGATCCATCACAAATCAGCGCAAGTGATTTTGAGTTTATATAGGTATGGGGTTACGGCCTGTTGAGGTTTGCCACCATACATCCCCCCAAAGTAATATTTACTTTCAACCAAATGGTTGAATAAAGAAAACTCCGTGTAATCCTGACATCCAAGATAAATCACCCACAGCGGCATTTCACTTTTTAAAAATAATCAATTTAAAACAATTCCTTACAAGATATCCCATCTGGGACAACCCCGTTGACTCTGCCCCTCCATAACTCTATTTTCCCCGCAACTGTCTAAGGTGTAGACTGAAGCGCGGAAAAAAGGAGGCCCCAAATGACCGATGGCCCCGATCCAAAGCGACGCGATGCACTGAGTGAAAAACTGGAAGCGGCACGGCGGGCTAAACAGCCTGTGAAAGTCGAAGAAAGCCATTACACGGCAGCCCGCGTGGGCTGGCAGATGGTGACGGAACTGGTGGTCGGTTTGCTACTGGGTTTCGCGATTGGATTTGGCATAGATACGCTTTTGGACACCCGTCCATTGTTCATGCTGATATTCACAATGCTGGGCTTTGCCGCAGGCGTACGCACGATGATGCGCACGGCGCGCGAGATTCAGGAAAAGAATTTGGCGGATGGTGCGGATGCAGCGCCCGCCGGAAAAGATACGATGTATGACGATGATTGACCCCTAGGGTCGGTTTTTGAAAAAAAGGGAAATGACACGTGACGACAGATGTAGCGGAAGTGGCGGTAGAAGAAGCGGCAGGTAACGGTTTCAACATTCACCCGATGGACCAATTCGTGGTAAAACCATTGTTTGGCCACGGTGACATTGGCATGTTCACAATCACCAATGTGACCTTGTGGATGGGCATCACAGTGCTTGCAATCATCGTATTGTTGGTGCTGGGCACACGGGGCCGTGCAATGGTGCCGTCACGCAGTCAATCCATTGCCGAAAGCATTTATGTTTTCGTTCACAAGATGCTGGAAGATATTGCAGGTAAAGAAGGTCTGAAATATTTCCCTTATATCTTTACACTATTTATCTTCATTCTGGTCGCCAACATTCTGGGCCTGATCCCGGGTGCCTTTACCACAACATCCCATATCGCGGTAACTGCGGTCATGGCGATGGCGGTGTTTCTGACAGTTACACTGATCGGGTTTTACAAGAATGGCATCGGCTTTCTGGGTCTGTTCTGGATTTCATCCGCACCCCTGATCCTGCGGCCTATTTTGGCCCTTATCGAAATTATCTCTTACTTCGTGCGCCCTATCAGCCACTCTATCCGTCTTGCGGGTAACATGATGGCGGGTCACGCGGTGATCAAAGTTTTCGCTGGCTTCGCTGGCGCACTTGGCGTGTTTTCGGTTTTCCCGATTGTCGCCATCATGGCCGTTTACGGCTTGGAAATGCTCGTGGTCTGTATTCAGGCTTACGTGTTCGCAATTCTGACTTGTGTGTACCTAAACGATGCGTTGCATCCTGGCGGGCACTAAGGTTCGAGTAACAAATTTAGTCATTGTAAATCTAAAGGAGAAATAAAATGGCAGTAGAAGGCGATCTAGTACAAATGGGTGCCCTAATCGGTGCTGGTCTTGCATGTACAGGCATGGGCGGCGCAGCCGTTGGTGTGGGTCACGTTGTAGGTAACTACTTGTCAGGTGCATTGCGCAACCCGGCAGCAGCCGCTGGTCAAACAGCGACAATGTTTATCGGTATTGCGTTTGCGGAAGCTTTGGGAATTTTCTCATTCCTGGTAGCACTTCTGCTTATGTACGCCCAATAGACTTTACGAACCTTTAGATTATCGGGCGGGGGCCTATCGTTCCCGCCTTGGTTCAAACAAGTTTTTGGGAGGGTGCAATGGCATCTGAAACACAAGCAGCTGCATCTGAACATGCCGTAGGCATGCCGCAGCTGGATTTTGCAACATTTCCAAACCAGATATTCTGGTTGATGGTGACGCTTGTCGCGATCTTTTTCATCCTGAACCGCATTGTGATCCCCCGGATTGCAGGCGTGTTGGCGGATCGGCATGATACGATACAGCGTGATTTGGAAAAAGCTGAAGAGCTGAAGAAAATGTCTGTTGAAGCAGAAGAAGCTTACAACAAGGCACTTGCTGACGCACGCGTAGAGGCCTCTAACATTGTGGCTGAAACCAAGGCTGACATCCAAAAGGATCTGAACAAAGCAATAGCCAAGGCCGATGCGCAAATTGCCGCAAAAGCTGCCGAAGGCGAAGTGAAGATCAAAGAAATTCGCGACGATGCTTTGCGCGCAGTGCAGAAGGTTGCTTCTGATACGGCCAATGAGATTGTTAAAGCAGTGATGCCGGCGGCCAGTGACGCGAAAGCGGTCAAAGCCGCTGTTACAGCACGGTTGAAAGGGTAGATTATGAGATTATTAACCACCCCTATTCTACTGGCTGTCAGTGCTGTACCTGCATTTGCCGCAGGCGGCCCGTTCTTTGATCTGAACAACACAACGTTTGTTGTAACGGTTGCTTTCCTTCTGTTTGTCGGTGTGCTTTTGTACCTGAAAGTGCCCGGCCTTGTAGGCGGTATTCTGGACAAACGCGCTGAAGGCATCAAAACTGAAATTGATGAAGCCCGTGCATTACGCGACGAAGCCCAATCAATTCTGGCAACTTATGAGCGTAAGCAAAAAGAAGTTCAGGAACTGGCTGATAAAATTGTTGCGAACGCAAAAGGCGAAGCAAAAGCGGCGGCAGTGGATGCCAAGGCTGAGCTAAAACTTGCGATCAAACGCCGTTTGAAAGCGGCAGAAGATCAGATTGCATCGGCTGAAGCCTCTGCCATCAAAGAGGTGCGCGACACGGCTATTTCCGTGGCAACAAAAGTTGCTGGTGAAGTGATTGCGTCTAAAATGTCTGCGAAAGACGCAGGCCGCATGATTGATGCGGCGATCAAAGATGTTGGTGCTAAACTGCATTAAGCGTATTTAAAGCTTTAAAATCTGAAACCCCGTAGCACCTGTTACGGGGTTTTATTTTGCCTGTTGACATATAACCATTAAAGACACGACAAACAAAAAGCCCCGCAAGATATCTTGCGGGGCTTTTTTTGGAGGGCCGTTATTCTTATTGGCCGAAATACATCGTGCCACCGCGTGTGCTGCTACCGCGCAGCAAGCGGACATATGTTTGGGCATCATAAACCACAACGCATTTGGAATGGTCATAGTTGGATGTCTGGCCGTTATAACCGTAATTGCCGTGGTAGCACTGGCTGTCAGGGTTCTTGCCGCCATTCCATTCTCCCGTGTTGTTTACATAAGGCGACACATAGCTTGTGCCCTCAATATACGGGTAGTTTGTGACGGCATGGCCGGCACCATTGTGGTTGGAATTACGCGCCGGAATACCAGTTTCAGCGGTTTGCGTGGAACTGACGTTGCTGTAAAAACCCTTGTATCCGTTAAACGTATCTTGGGCTGAAACGGAGGTCGCGCCGAATGTCAGTGCCAGGGCAGTTGTGCAAATTGCAAAATTTAGAGGCTTTACCATAATAATCCCATGAACTTGTTACAAGAGATAAGGGTAACCATTTATTAACCAGAGTCAAATCTATGACGGGAATATGGCAGGCCTGGTCACAAAATGTGGCGGTTACGATACAACTTATACGGCATTGTTTTTCGTATGGAAACAATCAAATAGATACGCAAGACACTGTAGACGCTAACGTTTTTTCTCATGCTCAAAACGCTGCTTTGCAACGATTTCATTTTGCTCGGCTTTGCGGTTTTCCAACATGCAGTCTTCCACAAAGCCCAAATGGGATTCTACCGCTTTGCGTGCTGCCGCAGGGTTGCGCGCAATCAAGGCATCGTGAATAACACGGTGTTGATCTAATAAGGCAACACGCGTCGTACGCACCTTGAACATAACCTGACGGTTGTAAAACACCCCTGCGCGCAGCATTTCAAACATGGATCGCATCATATGCAACATGAACACATTGTGCGACGCTTCAATAATGGCCATGTGAAACTCAGCGTCCAGCGCAGACTCTTCCGCCGGGTTGCGTTTGTTGTGCGCGGCTTCCATTTTTTTGAAAATTGCGGTGATCACTTTTAAATCTGTGTCAGATGCCAAGCGGGCAGCACGTTCTGCGGCCATGCCCTCCAGATCGCGCCTGAAAGAGATGTAATCAAAAAGGGCCTCATCGTGACTGGCAAAAAGCTGGATTAGGGGTTCGGAAAATGCACTGCCCAGAACGTCAGCCACATAAATGCCCGACCCTTTGCGTGTGGTTAACAAGCCGCGCTTTTCCAAGTCAGCGATGGCTTCACGCAGTGACGGGCGCGATACGCCCATCTTTTCTGACAGATCACGTTCCGAAGGCAGGCGTTCGCCCGGGCGCAAAATACCGCGTAAAATCAGTTGTTCGATTTGATGCATGACCGTATCGGCCACACGTTCCTGATTTATTTTTCGAAACGGCATAATGTCCTCGTAGGTGGTTTATTGTAAGAATATTTCTATCAGGCAAAAGAAAAGGCCGCAACCAGGGAGGGGGGTGCAGGCCTTTAGGTCAGGCTATTTCGTACCAGTCAGATCATGCAGCTGGGCGGATCACAATCTCAACACGCCGGTTTTCGGCTTTGCCACTTTCGGTATCATTTGAGGCAAGTGGCGATGTTTCACCGCGCCCGTATGAAACGATACGGTCGTTATCAACGCCCTGATCGGTTAGAATATTCGCAACCGAATAGGCACGATCTGCGGAAAGGGCTTGGTTATATTCTTCACTGCCAGTACTGTCAGTGTGGCCAATAACATCGACAGTGGTATCAGAATACTCATTCAGATTATCTGCAATTTTAGAAATCTCAGAGCGGAAATTATCGCGCACATAAGTGCTGTCCGTGTCAAACGTGATGCGTTCGGGCAAGGTGACGATCAATTCTGATCCCGTATTTCGGATGATTGTACCTTTGCTGGTCAGACTATCGCGCAATGCAGCTTCCTGTGCGTCTAGCCTGTTACCGACAACACCGCCAATAATGGCACCGGCAGCCGTGCCGATAAGGACATCTTTTTTATCATTACCCAAGATCAGACCCGCAATCGCCCCGGTAGCGGCACCAATTCCGATGCCCTGAACGGTGTTTTTTTGCGGGCTATTAGTGACATCTGCACATGCGGATAATGTGAATGCACATAAAATGCCTAGACCAATAGTCTTATGTAATTTTTTCATTTCCGCCTCTTTTTTGTAGTCTTTTTATTATTGATTATTCTTGTGTGCTGCCGACAACGCCACCTAAAACGGCACCGATCACAGTTCCTAGGATAATATCTTGTTTGTCGTCACCCAGAACGGCACCAGTGGCGGCACCAACACCTGCACCTTTTATGGTCTTTTCATGCGGGCTGTTATCAATGCTTTCGCAAGCTGTTAACAGGAAAGCACAAAATGTGCTTAGGACAATGGCCTTGGGGGAAAGTCTCATAGCTGCCTCATTTTTTTATTGTTATTAACAACCATAGAAGAGCGTGCAGGTGTATTTTCAAGGGTTTTATGAAAATTTAATCAAATTGGCATGTTTTCGCCAACAGTTACTCAGGCTATTTTTGGACGTCAAACCGCGCAGATTCCCATGCCAGCAACGCGCGTTTGACAGACAGACCCCAATGGTACCCACCCAAACCGCCAGATTTACGCAAAGCACGGTGGCAAGGGATCAACCAACTGATCGGGTTTCGGCCCACAGCCGTGCCAACTGCGCGCACAGCTTTTGGATTGCCGATCACCCGCGCTATTTCGCTGTAGGTGGTCACTTGGCCTGATGGGATGTTTAACAATGCTTCCCAGACTTTGATCTGGAAAGGGGCGCCAATCAGATGCAATTTGGCAGCCTTGTCACTGTCCAAAAGTGAAGCCACATCCAGGTTGTCTGGGTTTTCAATAAACCTGGCATTAGGCCAACGGGATTTCAGGTCTGACAAAGAATGCTCTTGGCCCACCTCGGATGTAAACCCCAGCCCGCATATGCCGCGTTTTGTGCCCATCACCAGCATTTCGCCAAAAGGCGACTGAAAAAAACCATAAGAGATCATAAGTGCAGCACCTTTATTGGCGTATTCGCCAGGGCTCATCGCTTCCCATTTCAAAAACAGATCATGCAAACGGCTGCTGCTGGACAGGCCGGTCTCAAGGCTGGTTTCCAGCACAGTGAAACGGTCGTTCAGCAGGGTTTTGGCGTGGTTCAGTGTCAGATACTGCTGAAATCGCTTGGGGCTAACACCCGCCCATTGCGAAAATACCCGCTGGAAATGCATTGGTGACAGACCCACGGCAGCGGCGACATCATCCAGTTTTGGCTGCTCTTGCACAGTGTCACCGATGTGATCAATGGCACGCGCAATCAGGGCGTAATGGTAAGGGTCTTGGGTCATATCATGATCATGCGGTAACTAGGTCAGGACTGCCACCCGTTTCTTGCGGGTAAAGGCTTGGATTTATACATTTCATGTGCCACAAACCAAGCATGGTAAAACAACTGGACTATCACACAATACGCGAAATATTTTGCCGTTTTCAGGCTGAAGAGCCTGAACCCAAGGGCGAATTGCACCACACCAACGCCTATACGCTGGTGGTGGCTGTGGCCCTATCCGCGCAAGCCACAGATGTGGGGGTAAATAAGGCGACGGAAGCTTTGTTTGCGAAGGTGGATACGCCGCAAAAAATGCTGGATTTGGGTATTGAGGGGCTGACAGAGCATATCAAAACCATCGGCCTGTTCAGGCAAAAAGCCAAGAATGTGATGAAAGCCAGCCAGATTTTAGTGGATGATTATGCAGGCATCGTGCCGTCATCACGCGCTGCCCTTGAAAGCCTGCCGGGCGTGGGGCGCAAGACCGCCAATGTGGTGTTGAACATGTGGTTCAAGCAACCGACCCAAGCTGTGGACACGCATATTTTACGCTTTGGCAACCGCACCGGGGTTGCGGTGGGCAAGGATGTGGTGCAGGTCGAACGTGCCATTGAGGATCATATCCCCGCAGAATTTCAACACCATGCGCATCACTGGATGATCTTGCATGGGCGTTATGTTTGTAAGGCGCGCAAACCAGTTTGTGCGAATTGTTTAATACGGGATTTATGCCCCTATGAGGAGAAGACACTATGACTAAAAAGTATCAAATCGTGGGCGTGGGCAATGCGCTGGTTGATGTGCTGGCCCATTGCGAAGACAGCTTTTTGACCGAGATGGGCATTGATAAAGGGGTGATGCAACTGATTGATACGAATCGTGCGGCGGAACTTTATGGTAAGATGGCAGCGGCACAAGAAGTGTCTGGTGGCTCAGGTGCCAATACTATCGCGGGCATTGCGGCCCTTGGCGGGCGCACGGGCTTTATGGCCAAGGTGCGTGATGATCAGCTGGGCAATATCTTTGCCCATGACATCAAAGCACAGGGCACTGATTTTTCAACGCGGCAAGCGGCGAAGGATCATCCTAATGAAACTGGTAGGTGTTTGATACTGGTCACGCCCGACGGTGAGCGGTCAATGAACACATACTTAGGCGTGTCATCAGAGCTGACGGCCAATGATCTGGATATTGGCATGTTGGCGCGTACTGAATGGGTTTATCTGGAAGGCTATCTGTTTGACAGCCCAGATAACCAGCTGGCGTTTTATAAAGCGGCAGAGGCTACCAAGCCTGCGGGGGGTAAGGTGGCGTTGACTTTATCAGACCCTTTTTGCGTGGATCGGCACCGCGATGCTTTTCGGGCTTTCGTGAAAGATCATGTGGATTTGTTGTTTTGTAATGAACATGAAATGCAGGCTTTGTATCAGACTGACACACTGGAAGCAGCGATGGATATTGCGGCGGGTGAGGTGGAAACTGTGGCTTGTACGGCCAGCGAAAAAGGTGCTTATATTTTGCACGGAGGCGATAAAATCCATGCACCTGCGACGGCCACGAAAGTTATTGATGCAACCGGTGCGGGCGATATGTTTGCGGCAGGGTTTTTATTCGGGCTGACGGGGGGGCGTGATTTGATGACATGTGGCACCATGGGCTGCGTGGCAGCAGCCGAGGCGATCAGCCATATGGGGGCCCGTCCGGAAGTTGATTTAAAAGCGTTGTTTGCGCAGAATAATCTTTCGTAATTGGGTGCTTGAACTTAAATGCCCCAGATAGGACAGTATGTTAAGGTATTGTCATTATTTGTGAATTACAAAAAACATAAGATTGCACCTCGTTTCCATTGGGTGCGGGGCATGTTCTTTTTCGCTGGGTAATTTCGGGGTGGATTGTGGCTGTATGGCGGGCTTTCGGAATGTCTGCTGTACGATGCTACCTTTGGTCAGAACTTGCCATTATCGTTTTTCCACTCACTGCGTGGTGTGATCTTTTCGTTTGTGTCCCAATGCTCGACGATTTTGAAACTGTCGATCCGGAAAAGATCATAGAAGGCTGACGAAATACTGTCGTAATTACCTTGGCTGACGCAAAGCACAAAGTTGCCTTCTGCAAGGACACGGTGGACGCGATGATAGTAGGTCCGTCTGTGGCCCCCAATTTTGTCTTTCTTTGCTCATGTGGCATATGTTTTTCTCAGTAAGAATTGCGGCGCGTTAACAACGCCATGATATGCCGTCTTTTCAAGCCGTCGCCAACTGCGATTCCCCTTTAAGACACAGGGTATCAAATGTTTTATACACTTAGAATAACCGAACTTTGCCACACTGCGATCAAATAGCAACATCTGCTTCACATTGAAAATTATTTCAAAAATTAAAAGATATTATTCTTGACCTGATTTCATCTGATTTAGGGGTGAATTCTCACGTTTATAGTTTGATTTATCAACTGAACTCACGTTTGCGTTATTGTGATATCACTCGGATACACGTTTCTGTTACCCCCCAGAATATAGCGGTTTCTGGTCTATGCCCCTTAAGGAAATTTAGCATATTACATTCACATTGCATTTATAACGAAGGGCAACACAATGAAAAATACACTACTATGCACAACAGCTTTGGCCATGACCGGTATCGCTGGTGCGGCAAGCGCCGTAGAAATCTCTGCAGGTGCTTTGACAATGAACGTAAGCGGTTACTATACCACTACCATCGCTATCACTACTGTCGACACAGGTGCCACACTTGCTGGGGCTGACTATGACGGTCTGGACATCATGACAAACGCAGAGATCTGGTTCAAACCGTCTTTGACTTTGGACAACGGCATCAAAATCGGTGTTGACGTACAGCTGGAAGGTAACACAAGCGGCGACCAAATCGACGAAGTTTACATGACAATATCAGGTGATTTTGGTAAAGTGATCATCGGTTCTGAAAACTCAGTTGGCTACAAAATGACTGTTGCTGCACCTGATGTTTCAATGATCTTCGCACAATCAAGCTCATTGACAGCATTCGTGCCTTACTCAAGCGCTATAGCTGGTGCTGATCTTTTCCGTGGTACTTTGGGTACAACATACCTTGAAAACAACCGTATCAACGACTCACAACGTATCAGCTACTTCTCACCACGTTTCAGCGGTCTACAAGTGGGTGTTTCATATGCACGCGACTCAGGCCAAGGTAACGGTGCGGTTAACAACAACACTACAACAACTGATTACGTCGATATTGCTGCTAACTACAGCGGCACGTTCGGTGGTGTTGATGTGAACGCATCTGCACGTTACGGCACAGCTTCTGCGCCTGCAGCAGGCACTGATCCTGAAGTTTGGGGTGCTGGTCTAAGCATAGGCATGAACGGCTTCACATTCGGTGGTTCATATGGTGAACAAGACGGCACCGCACTACGTGACGGTCGTGCATTCGACGTAGGTATTGGCTATTCAAATGGCCCAGTGAGCTACTCATTGACATACTTCGATGGCGAAAACATCGACAACGAAGGTGCGCCTGGTGCGAAAGAATCACTGGAAACAATCATCTTGGCTGTAAAATACAAAGTTGCATCAAACTTCTCAGTGGGTGCGTTCGTAGCAAACACAAAATTTGAAGAAGCTGCAACACCAGTTGATGATGTTGAAGGTACTATCGTGGGCGTAAGTGCATCATTCAGCTTCTAAGCTGAACTTAAAACAAAAGAATGGCCAAACGTAACGTTTGGCCATTTTTATTTGTGCAATTCTATTCCGCCGCAACTACCGTTGCCGCGTTTTCCACTTTCACCGCTGAAAACTTGAACTCCGGGATTTTCCCGAACGGATCCAACGCCGAGTTGGTTAGAATATTCGCCGCCGCTTCCACATAAGCAAACGGCAAGAATACCATATCTTCAGCAATCGCCCTGTCAGCCCGCGCCATCACAGTGATCGTGCCACGCTTGGTGGTCAGGCGCACCATACCGCCCGCTTCCATCCCAAGCGTGCGCAACGTTCTGGGGTGCAACGAACAGTTCGCTTCCGGCTCTACCGCATCCAGCACTTTTGAACGGCGTGTCATAGAGCCTGTGTGCCAGTGTTCCAGCTGCCGCCCCGTGGTCAGGATCATCGGGTACTCCGCGTCTGGCACATCATCAGGTGCGATCAGGCTGGCAGGGGTAAACTTCGCGCGGCCCTCTGGGCGTGGAAAGCCATCCCCGAACACAATCGCCTGGCCCGGATCAGTGGGCGACAAGGATGGATACGTCACGGTTTCACGTTCCAGACGTTCCCATGTAATATTGTCCAGTGACTTCATGCCCATCTTCATTTCAGCAAAAATTTGGCTGGGGTGGGTGTAGTTCCAATCCAGCCCCAAGCGTTGTGCCAAATCAGTTGTAATTGCCCAATCTTCGCGCGCCTCACCGGGTGCCGGCACCGCTTTACGGCCCATTTGCACTTGGCGGTTGGTGTTGGTCACCGTGCCATTTTTCTCGGCAAAGGCAGTGGCTGGCAGGATCACATCCGCGTAGTTGGCGGTTTCAGTGACAAAAATATCCTGCACCACCAAGTGTTCCAGTTTGGCAAGTGCAGCACGTGCGTGTTCCACGTCAGGGTCAGACATCGCGGGGTTTTCGCCCAGAATATACATCCCCGTTATATCGCCATCATGAATAGCCCCGATAATCTCTACCACGGTCAGACCCTTTTCGGCGCCAAAATCAACATCACTGTTCCAAATTTCATTAAACGCAGAACGCACGCCGTCATCGGTTACAGTTTGATAGTCAGGCAGGAACATCGGAATCATGCCGGCGTCAGACGCGCCCTGCACATTGTTTTGCCCGCGCAACGGATGTAGCCCACTACCAGGGCGCCCGATTTGGCCGGTCATTAAGGCAAGTGAGATCAGGCAGCGTGCATTATCAGTGCCGTGGATATGTTGTGACACACCCATACCCCAGAAAATCATCGCGGCATTGGCCCCTGCGAACAGGCGGGCAACCTGTTTCAGTTCTTCAGCCTCAACACCACAAATGGCTGACATTTTTTCAGGGCTGAAATCTTTCAGATGCGCCTTTTGCGCTTCCCAACCTTCTGTATAGGTCTGAATATACTGCTTATCATACAGTTCTTCTTCAATGATGGTGTGCATGATCGCGTTGATCATGGATACATCCGTACCGGGGCGAAATTTCAAACGGTGCGTTGCGTGCCGCCCCAGGCCAACCCCGCGCGGGTCCATCACAATCAGCTTGCCGCCGCGTTTGGTGAATTGCTTGAAAAAGGTCGCAGCCACTGGATGGTTCTCAATCGGATTAGCCCCGATCACAATCGCCACATCTGCATTTTCAATTTCATTGAACGTCGCGGTCACAGCCCCCGACCCGACGTTTTCCATCAAAGCTGCAACAGAGGACGCATGGCACAATCGCGTGCAGTGATCGACATTGTTATGCCCGAACCCCTGACGGATCAGTTTCTGGAACAGATAAGCCTCTTCATTGGTACATTTGGCTGAACCAAACCCTGCAATGGCTTTGCCACCCTTGCTATCGCGCAGCTTGGCAAAACCACCTGCCGCCGCTTGCATCGCTTCTTCCCAAGTGGCTTCGCGGAAATGCGTCAGCGGGTTGTTCGGGTCAACATTCAACCCTTTTTCCATGCCTTCACGGCGGATCAGTGGTTTGGTCAAACGGTGTTTGTGATCAATATAATCAAACCCGAACCGCCCCTTCACACACAAACGGTTTTCATTTGCAGGGCCGTCGATACCATCAACCCATGCAACTTTATCATCCTTGATTTTCAGACTGATCTGGCAACCAACACCGCAAAACGGACAGATAGATTTGACTTCGCGGTCATAATCCTGACTATCCCCCACAAGGGCATCATCCAGAACCGCCGCAGGCATCAATGCCCCTGTCGGGCAAGCCTGCACACATTCGCCACAAGCCACACAAGAAGATGTACCCATCGGGTCATCCATATCAAAAACGATCTGCGCATCATGGCCACGTCCCGCCATGCCGATCACATCATTGACCTGCACTTCACGACAAGCCCGTACACACAGGTTACAATGAATACAGGCATCCAGATTAACACTCATCGCCACATGGCTGTCGTCCAACAGCGGTACACGTGCCTTTTCAATCTTGGGAAAGCGGCTTGTCGTAACACCTTGCTGTATTGCCATATCCCAAAGATGCGAAGATTTATCGTGCGCGGTTTCCTGCGCAGGCTGATCTGCCACCAACAATTCCATAACCATCTTGCGCGCGGTTTGCGCCCGCACACTCTGGCTTTTTACCACCATGCCTTCAGACGGGGTGCGCACACAAGACGCGGCCAACACTCGTTCGCCATCAATTTCCACCATACAGGCACGGCAATTCCCGTCGGAACGATAGCCTTTTTCGCCTGAATGACACAGATGCGGAATGGTCGTGCCCTCACGTTTGGCAACCTCCCAAATGGTTTCGTCGGCCCCTGCGGTAACCTCTTTGCCATCAAGCGTAAATTTGATCTGGTCAGCCATAATTTGTTATTCCTTTAACGGTGTTCCGCGCAGCTTAGACCACCCCATGCCGCCAATCAAATCCGTAATCGACAATCATTGCTTGAATAACGCCATCCGTTGGCTATCTTCACAGCGAAACACGAAGGATTCCCCCATGCCCCTGCATTATTGGCTTCGCGCTGAAACCCACCTGAATGAACACCGCAGCCCGATCACCCCGAAACAGGCCGCTACATTGATGCAAGCAGGCATTCACATCACTGTGGAACGCAACCCTGACCGCGCCTGCAAAGATGCAGATTTCGCGGTGCTTGGTTGCGATATGGTAGAGGCAGGTAGTTGGGTGGATGCGCCATCAGATACGGTTATCCTTGGTCTGAAAGACATTCCCATCGACACCTTCCCCTTGCGCCATAAGCACATCCAGTTTGCCCATGTTTTCAAAGGGCAAGACGGTGCTGATCAGTATCTAAACCGCTTTAATGCAGGCGGCGGTACGATTTATGATCTGGAGTTTCTGGTCGATCAAAACGGCCGCCGTCATGCAGCGTTCGGTTATTGGGCAGGTTTCGCAGGGGCCGCCGCAGGGTTGATGGCATGGGTTGCACAGATGCAGGGCAAGACTGCGGGTGCAATTTCCAGCTATGCGGGCAAAGCCGCCCTGATTGCAGAGCTGAAAGCGGATATTGATGCCACGAATGAACAACCCGATGCCCTGATCATCGGTGCGTTGGGCCGTGTTGGCACAGGCGCATCTGATCTGTTTAAGGCCTTGGGCCTGTCCGTTACCAAATGGGATATGGCGGAAACCAAATCAGGCGGGCCATTCCCCGAAATCGGCGCACACACACTCTTTCTGAACTGCATATTAGCCAGCCCTGACACGCCATTGTTCTTCGGCCCAAAAGACATCGTAAAAAACCGAAAACTACGTGTCATTATTGACATTTCCTGCGACCCGACCAGCAGCTACAACCCCGTACCTGTTTACGATGATGTCACCAGCTTTGATGCCCCTGCCCTGCGCGTGGCTGACAACCCACCCTTGGATGTAGTTGCCATCGACAACCTGCCTTCAATGTTACCACTGGAAAGCAGTCAGGATTACGCGTCGCAACTGTTACCAGTGCTTCTAAGCTTCACCACGGATGAAGACGGCACATGGGCACGCGCCAAGGCGGTGTTTGATGCAAAAGCTACTGCCGCACGTTAAACTCTGTCTTTCTCTGCCCGCGACTTAATCCGCCGGATCATCGCCCAAACCATAAGGCACATCGGAATAATCAAAGTCGCAGAAAGTTGGTATTTTTCAAACCCGAATTGCTTGGCAAGCGGCACCAGCAAATAAGTCGCAAGATTGACCGCATAATAGGTGATCGCCACCACAGATAGCCCCTCAACCGTTTCCTGAAGGCGCATCTGTAATTGTGCGCGCTTGTCCATCTGGTGCAGCACCGCACGGTTCTGTTCATTGGTGCGCACAGTCACCCGTGTTGCCAGCAAATCCGTCGCCCGTGCCGCACGCTTGGAAATATCACGCAACCGTTTTTGTGCTGCCTGACAGGTGCGCATCGCCGGATCAAACCGGCGCATCATAAACTCTGAAAATGTCTGCCGACCCTGTAACCGTTCTTCACGCAGCACTTCAATGCGCTGGCTTAAAATCGCATTATAGGCTTCCGCCCCGCTGAACCGGTAAGCACTATGTGATTGCAGGTATTCGATCTTGGCTGACACCGATAATAGCGCATCCAGCCGTTCCTGCGTGGTACCTTCACCTTCGGAGATTGCTTGCACGGCTTCTGTCAAATCCGTATTCAAATCCCCGATTTTTGCAAAAATATCGCGGGCCACAGGCAGGGTTAACATCGCCAAAGACTTGTAGGTTTCGATCTCAAACAACCGCTGTACAATCCGCCCCAACCGGTTTTCACCAACCTGCCCAATGGCAAGAATTGCCAGCCGTGTGTGACCGCGATCATCTATGGTAAAGTCGCTTGCAATGACCGCTTCTTTGCCCAATACATAATTTACCGCCAGACCTTCAGCCTTGAAATACTTGAAAAATTCCTGTGTTACCAGGTTTTCCGCAGCTTTTTGCGTAAACGGCCCAGCCACCTCTAAAACACAGGATGTCAAAATCTCGCCTGTGGTTTTTTGCACCCATTCGGACGGAAACATCTCATGCGGGTCATCTGCAAACAAAACCTCTGCCTTGCGTTCCTTGAATATCGTATAGGTCACAAATTCCGTGTACCGTTCCCATTTCAACTTGAACGCCCCAAGATCAGCAAAATAATGGCTGCCTTCCGGCTTTTCATCGCCATGCCCGCTTGCTTTCAGTAATTTCACCAAAATCGCACGATCCTTGGCCACTGAACCGGCCGAGCTGATCGCAAGATAAGCCGCACTCGTCGGTGCCGTAATTTTCGGAAAAGGGCGCGCATGTAATTCATCCGCAAGGGATACGCGCAAAGGATGGTTCTTTAGCATATTGGTTATCCTGTTCAGTAATCAGATTACTTTGCCCAAACTTTCCAATAAAAGCAATCTTGGAAATGGTACACGATGCCGCTGGCCCGTTAACCTATATGGCAAAAATGTGTCGCCTAATATTAACCTTTTGTTTACCTTTATTTTAGGTAAATTTTAGAGGTAATATGAAATGCGTATCATGGCACTGATTACAAGCGGGGCAATGGCCCTGACATCTGCCAGCTATGCAAACGGGTTTGAAGACAGGTTTGACACTTTGAACCCGCAAAACTGGGCTGTGGCCAACTACACCTTCGGGCACCCTTATTTTGACACGGACTGGAGTGCAAAACAGCTTAACGCAGGCACGGGCCTAACCCTGAAACTGTCACCTCAAAAAGGGCGTGAAAACGCATATATCGGGGCATCCTTACGCCGCCACAAACCCACTGGTTTTGGCCGGTATGAGGTGACGTTACAAGCTGCGCGCGGTGCAGGTGTGATCACGGGTTTCTTCACATATACAGGCCCGTATTACGGTACGCGCCACGATGAAATCGACATTGAGTTCTTGGGTAAAAACACCCGCCAAATTCATCTGGCAACCTTTGTTGACGGCAAGATGTGGCATAAATTCATAGACTTGGGCTTTGACGCGGCAGACAAACCACATAGCTACGCCTTTGAGTGGGGTCAAAATTCGGTGCGTTGGTATGTAGGGGATAAAATGATCTACCAACGACAGGCAAAAGACGGTGCAATTCCGTCTGTGCCAAGTATGTTGTTTGCCAATATATGGGCCGCTGACCCGTCCATAAAAGCATGGTCCGGGGCGACGGCTAAAGGCACCAATGCAACTGCAAAAATCTTGCATATGGGGTTCAAGCCGCAAAGCGTAGAGGTAGGCAGTTAAGCCCCGCCCTTCGGCGTTAGCTTCACCACATCGGCACTTGAACTTTCCAGCTCCTCAAAATCAAACGCATCCAAACGCCGTGCCCGTGTGCCTGCTTTGGTGGCCGAAATTTTGATCTCTTCAATGTCCTTACCCGCCTGATTGAAATGCCTGTCCAGATTTTCAACACGGCTTCCCAGACGCTCCACATCTTTATAAAGCAACCCCAGTTCCTTGCGAATGGCACCCGCCTGTTCCTGCATCCGCGCATCTTTCAAAATTGCGCGCATGGTGTTCAGCGTTGCCATGCAGGTGGTCGGTGACACGATCCAGACACGGGCATCAAAGCCTTCGCGCACAACATCCGGAAAGTTTGCGTGCAACTCGGCATACACGGCTTCAGAGGGCAGAAACATCAACGCGCCATCGGCAGTTTCCCCTTCAATAATATATTTTTCGCTGATCGCCTTGATATGCACCCTAACGGAAGTGCGCATGGCCCGATTTGCCACCACCAGCTGTTCATCGGTTTTCGCCGCACGAATGGCCTCATAAGCTTCCAGCGGGAACTTTGCATCAACCACAATAGGCCCTGGTGGATTGGGCAGATGGATCAGACAATCCGCCCGCTTCCCGTTAGATAGTGTCGCCTGAAAACTGTACGCATCAGGGGCCAAAGCTTTGGTTACGATATCATTCAACTGTATTTCACCAAACGCCCCACGGGTTTGTTTATTCGACAGAATATCTTGCAAAGACAGCACATCGCCCGACAGTTTTTCAATGTTCGTCTGCGCCTTATCAATCGTCGCCAGCCGTTCTTGCAACTGTGTCAAGGATTGCGTGGTTTTCACGGTTGAGCCATGCAGGCTTTCTTTCATCCCCTTTTGCATTTCATACAAAGTTTGTGAGGATTTCAACGCATTCGCATGCAGCGTATCGTTCATATGTTGTTGTACCGTTGCCAGCCGTTTTTCCAACGTCTGGATCAGGTTTACCTGCGCATTGGCCTGCGTATCAGACACGCTTTGCAGGTTGCCTGCCAGCTGTTGCTGACCTGCCCCAAGAGTATGCACATCCGCATTCAGACGGTTCATCTGTGTGGCCACATATTCCATCGCCACCCCTGATTTTCCTGCGCGACGCACAATCGCAACCAACAGCATGATAACAACGAAAAGCACGGCGATACCGGCCAATGTCGCAATCACAATCGGGTCGTTAAGGGAATAGCTCTGTTCACCGATTTTTATCATGTTCTACCAAATAATCTTTCTATATCCGCCAGCTTCAGTTCCACATAAGTCGGCCGCCCGTGGTTGCATTGCCCCGAATGTGGTGTTGCTTCCATTTCGCGCAAAAGCGCGTTCATTTCATCGGCCTGCATCCTGCGCCCTGAYCKGATAGAGCCRTGGCAGGCCACCCGTGACAGGATCGCTTCGATCTGGTCTTGCACSGTTTGSGTRTTGTCCTGATCGCTTAAYTCATCACAAATATCRCGCACCAGATTWGYSGCGTTCACCTCRCCYARWATWGCCGGSGTTTCRCGTACACAAACYGCRTTRCCGCCGAAYKCTTCGATCACCAGACCGAACTTGGCCAATGTMGGYAWAGCYTCRACYARWGCCARCCGYTCRYTCTCGGATAACTCGACCACTTCRGGCAACAGCAAAGCTTGTGARGCCACMCCGTTTTGCGCCATCTGCGCTTTCAGTTTTTCRTAAACCAASCGYTCATGSGCTGCATGYTGATCSACRATCACCATGCCATCCTTGGTCTGCGCAATGATGTAATTCTCATGCACCTGCGCACGTGCCGCCCCCAAGGGCGCATCCATGTCTTCAACCACAATAGGGGTAGTTTCCACGCGGCCGGAATAATCCGTTTGCACCTCGGCAAACCCGGATTGCACAGGCGATGTGAACCGTTCAGCCCGTGATGCCTGATCCATTTGATAAACGGGGGCTTCAGGCCGAAACGCCCCCAATGTGGCCGAAGCCACAGTAGTAGATGCGCGGTGCCCTGCATCCGTTAACGCATGGCGCAAACCAGACACAATCAGACTGCGGGCACCCGCAGGATCACGGAACCGCACTTCCGATTTGGCG
Organism: Amylibacter sp.; assembly: GCA_016764475.1. GTDB lineage: Bacteria > Pseudomonadota > Alphaproteobacteria > Rhodobacterales > Rhodobacteraceae > Amylibacter. The sequence continues at coordinate 3,554 of JAESRV010000106.1, read as the reverse complement.
GGGTGTACATTTACATCAACCAATGTGGGGTCGCATTCGATAAAAAGCGCCACAACAGGGTGGCGATCACGGCTTAAAAAATCAAAGTAAGCCCCGCGCACGGCCCCCAATAACAAGCGATCTTTCACCGGACGCCCGTTCACAAACAGATATTGCGCGATGGCAGCACCGCGTGAATAGGTCGGCAAAGACGCATAGCCGTGCAAGCTTAGCCCCTCACGTTCAAAATTCAGGCGCACCGAGTTTTCGGCAAACTCCGCGCCCAGAATAGACCGTAGCCGCCCCAGAACCGCATCAAACAAATCACCTGATTGCGCATCAGCGCGAAAGGTCACACGGCCCTGCCCGCCACCTGAAATATCGCGCAGGGTAAAGCCCACATAAGGCTCTGCCATTGCCAGCCGCTTGACCACATCGGTAATGGCTTTGGCTTCAGCCCGGTCCGTGCGCAGAAACTTCAGCCGCGCGGGTGTTGCGTGAAACAGATCATTCAGCTCTACCGTCGTTCCCACTGATCGTGCGGCAGGTTTCATAGGTAGAATATCGCCACCATTCACAGAAATTTCAGCGGCACTATCCGCCCCTTCAATTCGTGACGTGATTGTCAGGCGGCCAACGGCACCCAAGGAAGGCAAGGCCTCACCGCGAAAACCGAAAGTATGGATATTCAGCAAATCAGACCCGTCAATTTTTGAAGTGGCATGGCGCGACAACGCAAGTTTTAATTGATCTTCAGGAATACCCATGCCGTCATCCGACACACGGATCAGGGTCTTGCCACCATCCGCATAAGCGACATCAACGCGTTTGGCCCCTGCATCCAGCGCATTTTCCACCAGTTCTTTGACCGCAGAACTAGGCCGTTCCACAACTTCACCTGCCGCAATACGGTTGGCTGCGGCATCATCAAGTTGTTTGATCGGCGGGCGGGAACCCATGATATTGGGGCTGAGTTTGTTCATACTACTAGGGATAGCATAGACAAACGCGATTCGACAGTATGCTAATCGGTGGAAATCAGCCCTTCAGGCTTACCAACCACAACAAACCGCATGGCATCGGGTTTCAACAGCCATTTGGCAACCGCATTCACCTGATCCAGCGTTACCGCATTGATCTTGTCGTTCCGCGTCTTGGGGTAATCAATCGGGTAACCTTGCATTTGCATGCCCACCAACAGCCCCGCAATGCGCCCATTGCCGTCAAATCGCAGCGGATAGGCCCCTGTCAGAAACTTCTTGGCCGCTTCCAGCTCTGCTTCGGTAGCCCCGTTCTCAGCCATCTTGCGCCACTCATCCTGAACAACCTCAATCGCGGTTTTGATCCGGTCATTTGATGACGACACGCTGCCACCCATGACACTGACATAATCATAAGGGGCTAGGTAGGAATACACCCCGTATGTCAGCCCGCGCTTTTCACGCACTTCTTGGGTCAGGCGTGCAGTAAAACCGCTGCCGCCCAGAATGTGATTTAGCAGGTAGGCTGCAAAAAACTCAGGGTCATCACGGTCGATCCCCGCATGCGCCCAAATGGCCACCGCTTGGGGGGTATCAAAATCCACCACGGTCAAGCCACCAGAGGCGGCAAATGTGGTTTTTTGCGGCAATGCAGGCCCAGTTTCAGGCAAATCACCCAGCAGCTTATCCAGCATCGGCCCCAGTTCCGCCGCTGTTATATCACCCACAACACTGACAAACATCCGGTCCTTGGCAAACGCGCCCTTATGCGCCTTGCGCACATCTTCAACCGTTAGCCCAGCGACAGTTTCAGGCGTACCTTCAAGCGGTTGACTATAGGGATGGCCAGGATAGGCCAGTGCGCGAAGAGTGCGCCCGGCAATATCACCGGGGTCGGTTTCACTGGATTGCACAATGGATATGACCTGCTTTTTAACCCGATCAAACGCCACTTCATTGAATGTCGGTTGCATCAAAGCTTGTTTAAGCAAGGCCAAAGCCTGATCGCGGTTTTCAGTCAGCACCTGCGCTGAAATAGAAACACTGTCACGCCCCGCATCATAGCCAAAACTGGCCGCCAAACCTTCGGTCTCTTTGGAAAAAGCGGTGGCATCCATATCGCCCGAACCTTCTTCCAGAAGCCCCGTCATCAGATAGGTTGCACCCGCCTTATCAGGTGCATCCAGTGATGCACCACCTTTGAAGCTTACTTCCAAAGCAATAAACGGAATGCTGTGTTCTTCCACCAGCCAGGCGGTGATACCGCCCTTGGTAGTGATTTCCTGAATGTCGGTTTCAGCAAGTACCGCAACCGCACAAAACGCCCAAGTGATAAGCCCCAATAAAATACGCATCCGCTTATCCTTCTACCTTAGGCAGCAACCATGAGGTTACCGAATTATTCATGTTCAAAACCTTGCGCGCCGCAGCCTTAACATCATCCGCCGTAACCGCTTGCAATATTTCAGGCCACACTTGAACATCTTCTATCGTCAAACCAGAGGTCAGGGCCGCACCGTACCGCCGCGCCAACCCAGACAGGCTGTCACGCGCATAAATCTGCCCCGCTTTGGCTTGCGTTTTTAATCGTGCCAGATGCTCTTCATCAATCGCAGTCTCCAGAAATGCCAGCAATGCTTTATCCAGTGCGGCTTCAGCGTCTTCTGGCGTCACATTGGGGGCGGGCAGAACAAACAACCCAAAGGTATCTTGATCCAGTGAGACCCCACTGTAAAAAGCCGAGATATTCAGTGCAACTTTCTGTTTCAACTGCAATTCTTGCCCCAGATAGGATGTAATACCAGAGCCACCCAAAAGCTGTGCCAACATTTCCAACGCGGCGGCCTCTGCCTGATCGCCCGGCTTGCGGTTTTCAGCCAGATAAGTCCGCACCATTTGCGGCTGTCTGACACGGGCATCTTGCATTTCAATGCGCAAAGGGGCCAGATGCGGCGGCTCTTGCGCACGCACCCGGTCAGGCAGGTTATCCGACGGGGTACGTTTGCCGTAATACTCTTGCGCGAGCGCACGCACTTCTTCGGGCGTAGTATCGCCCGCCACGATCAAAATAGCGTTGTTCGGTGCGTAATATTTTTTGTAGAAATCCAACGCATCCTGCCGTGTCAATTTCTCCATCTCATGCCGCCAGCCAATCGTCGGCACCCCGTAGCGATGGTTGAAAAACTGTATCGCATTACGTTGTTCGCGCAATAATGCACTTGGGCTGTTTTCCACCCGTGCATTGCGTTCTTCTATAATCACATCACGCTCAGGTAAAACTTCTTCTTCCGACAGGATCAGATTTTTCATACGGTCCGCTTCCAACTTCATCATAAGTGCTAGACGGTCTGCGGAAACCTTTTGGTAATAGCCCGTATAATCATAAGAGGTGAACGCATTTTCCTGCCCACCGTTAGCCGCGACAATTTCAGAAAATTCACCAGGTGCCATCGCATTGGTACCTTTGAACATCAGATGTTCCAAAAAATGCGCAATGCCGGATTTGCCAGCTTGTTCATCCGCAGAGCCTACACGGTACCAAACCATATGGGTCACAACAGGGGCGCGGTGGTCTTCGATCACCACAACCTGCAT
>JAESRV010000011.1 GCA_016764475.1 Amylibacter sp. | reverse complement strand
TATACCCGCTGCCCACACCCAATTTCGATGTTGTCGATCATGTAGCCTCAGAACGCTTTCGCAAGCGCGCGATGCCTGAAAGCCTGCGCATCCCATATGTGTTCCATAAAGATCAGGCAGATAAGGTGGCTTTGCTGCTGGATACTACGTTGCAAACACCCAATACATTTGCCGTTGATCTAAGTGACCAGTTTTGCGATCCACAAAAGGGCTGTCTTATCTTTGAGGATGGTAAGTCGCTTTATGCCGATAATACGCATTTCTCACTTTATGGGGTAGCGATGTTGATGACGGGGCTTGCCCCTTGGCTGGACTGAAACTCAGCCCTTTTTACGCGCAATAACGAACCAGCCAAAGCATTGCAACTCACTGGAACGCCGCGCCATTCTAGGCCCGTCTTGTGCCGCCAATAGCCGTGCGTTCAACCGCAAGAGCTGGGTGAAAATTACCGTCAAAGGCCCGCGCCAGCCTGCCTTGTACAATTTACGCACTCGCGCCATGCGGCCTATTTCCTGATCCATTGAATCGAAAAAACCACCATTGGGCGTCAACTCTTTCATGTCAAAGCCCAGACGTTTCAAATGTATCTCGTAAAAATACCGCGAAAACCCTGTGCAGTAATGATAGGGCGAAAAATGCGTCAGTGAATTAAACGGGGCGGTCAATATCATCTGCCCGCCGGGCTTTACCAACCGCGCCATCTTTTCCACTGCACGCACCGGATCGACCACATGTTCCAGAACCTCGGAACAAAATACCGTGTCAAATTGCCGATCTTCGGGGATGTCGTATAGGTCGCACACAAAATCCAGTTCAGTTGTATCCCAAACCTTGGTCTGCAATCCGCTGCCGTCACCACTGCCATCATATTGCGCAATATCCTGCGCCAGATATTCCAGATGGCCGCAATGCTTTTTATAGGCACATTCGCCCGCACCCACATCCAATAGGGAACTACCCTTGGGCAAAGCTTCCAAAGTCTTGCCAATCCAGCTTTCGCGCGCCTGCTGATTTTTAATCCTGCCCATGACAATCCCTATGTGTCGGTTCAGATAGGCAATATCGCAAAGGGGCGGGGTTTTCTATAGTTTTTTCGTAGTGAGTTTCTCCCACCTTAATATGTAAAGTGTATTGTTTGCCGAGATACCGTAAATCCAAAATTTGAGGGTGTTTGTTGGAGTATATTATTGTGCCGTAAATGTAATTATTTACTATTTTGGTGCGGATCTGCAAGGCTATCCTTCAGTTCGACAGCTTCATTTTCAGCTTGGTCATTAATAAGCTTAGCAACAACTAATTGGTCGCGGTTTAAATTCATAAAAATTGCCTTTACTGTTATCCACATACTTATCAGTTAAAAAGATTGAACTCCAGTAGCTGAAAAATATGAGGTTATAATTAAATAATTTCCTACATTGTTAACCTTTCGCCTCGGTGCGGTTTCACGACGTGATACCGACGCGATACCGACGTTATACAGACAGAGCATTTTGCCGCTGATCACAATTATGAACCCTGCGAACGCCCCCCTTGAATTCCCCCGTAATCGCCGTTAATACACCACTTGATCTACACAAGGAATATGCCGATGGCCCGTACCAATCCCATGCAATTCGCACAACAAGTCCGTGCCGAGGTGTCCAAAATTGTTTGGCCGTCACGTAAAGAGACCACCATCACCACTGTGATGGTGTTTATCATGGCAACCTTGTTTGCAATTTTCTTTTCTGTGGTCGATATTTCGGCGCGTGCAGGGTTGGAAGCAATAATCAATTTTGCCTCTTGAATTTAAGGGGTTAGGGGCGTATCAGCCCAGTATCTTACACTACTAAGCGCGCAACGATTCGGTATGCGCGCTATTTTGTTGTCGGGTTCGGATGCGGTAAGTATCTGATATAAATGGAATTTTGACAGGTAACTGTCAGCACGTGAAGGTGTCGGACTAAATGGCTAAACGGTGGTATTCGGTAAGTGTTCTCTCAAACTATGAGAAAAAGGTTGCCGAGCAAATCAAAGAGCTTGTGATCCAAGAGGGTCTTGAGGATCAAATAGAAGAAGCTTTGGTGCCGACCGAAGAGGTCATTGAGGTGCGCAAGGGCAAGAAAGTGACGGTTGAGCGCCGCTTTATGCCGGGCTACATCCTGATCCGCATGGACATGACAGAACACAACTACCACTTGGTATCCAACGTCAACCGCGTCATGGGCTTTCTGGGGCAACCCGGTAAACCAAGCCCGATGCGCGATGCTGAAGTACGGTCAATTCTGAACCAGGTTGAAGAGGGCGCAGAAAACCCACGCTCTACAATCGTGTTCGAAATCGGTGAACAGGTAAATGTTACGGGTGGCCCGTTCGAGGGCTTTTCAGGCATGGTCGAAGATGTGGATTTCGAAGCATCCCGCCTGAAAGTGACCGTATCAATATTTGGACGGGAAACCCCCGTCGAACTGGAATTCATGCAGGTTACGAAACAAACCTAGCATGGTGTTTGTGGGAGGTGCGGGTCACGCGTGATCCAAACCTGACCACACCAAATTGATCCAATGGCACGCGGCCAAAGGATCGGAGCAAAGTAGGAGGCCGTAATGGCTAAAAAAGTCGCTGGCACAATGAAACTGCAGGTTCCTGCAGGTAAAGCCAACCCATCCCCACCCGTGGGCCCCGCATTGGGCCAACGTGGTATCAACATCATGGAATTCTGTAAGGCGTTTAACGCCAAGACGCAGGAACTGGAACCGGGCGCACCTTGCCCGACCGTTATCACGTATTACGTTGATAAATCCTTTACCATGGACATCAAGACGCCGCCTGCGTCTTACATGCTGCGCAAAGCTGCCAAACTAAAGTCTGGTGCCAGCCTGCCCGGTCGTGAAGTTGTGGGCACTGTGTCTGCCAAGCAAGTGAAAGAAATTGCTGAAGCAAAAATGAAAGACCTGAACGCAAATGATATTGAAGCTGCGATGAAAATCATCATGGGTTCTGCGCGTTCTATGGGCATTGAGGTGAAGTAATGGCTAAATACGGTAAAAGAACAACCGCCGCACGCGCAGCATTTTCTGGCAAAGCGGGTGTTACAGTTGAAGAAGCGGTAAGCTTGATCAAAGCCAACGCAAAAGCAAAATTTGACGAAACCATCGACATTGCCGTGGTATTGGGTGTTGATCCGCGCCACGCTGACCAAATGGTGCGCGGCGTTATTGCGCTACCAAACGGCACAGGCAAAACCATGCGTGTTGCTGTGTTTGCACGTGACGCGAAAGCGGATGAAGCCAAAGCGGCCGGTGCTGACATCGTTGGTGCAGAAGACTTGATGGAAATCGTGCAAAGCGGCAAGATCGAATTTGATCGCTGCATTGCAACCCCTGACATGATGCCGATTGTTGGCCGTCTGGGTAAAGTTCTGGGCCCGCGCAACCTGATGCCTAACCCTAAGGTTGGCACTGTAACGATGGACGTTAAAGCGGCTGTTGAAGCGGCTAAAGGCGGCGAAGTGCAGTTCAAAGTTGAAAAAGCCGGTGTTGTACACGCAGGTGTTGGCAAAGCGTCTTTCAGTGAAGCCAAATTGATTGAAAACATCAAAGCCTTTATTAGTGCTGTGCAAAAAGCCAAACCTGAAGGTGCCAAAGGCACATACATGAAAAAGATCGCCGTTAGCTCTACCATGGGCCCGGGCGTGACTTTGAATATTGAAGCGGCGCTAGCCAGCTAAGAATTTAATCGCGTCCCTTGGGGCGCGGTTGATACGAAGGTTACGAAGGTAGCCTTCATACTGTCCGAGACGGTGGGTGTCGCAAGACGTAATTCCTGCCTGAGATGGGAACCGAACAATTTTCGCCTTTGGGCGGTTTTGGGAGGGGCCCGTAATATGGACCCTAAGATGCCAGCAAAGCCTAGGCCAAGCTGGTGAAAACTGAGCCGGAGGGTGCAAGCCCTCTATAATTTGGAGAAAAACTGTGGATAGAGCCCAAAAAGAAGCCCTGGTCGAAGAACTCGGCCAAATCTTCACGGACTCTGGTGTTGTTGTAGTGTCTCACTACGCAGGCCTTACAGTTGCAGAAATGCAGGACTACCGCGCGCGTATGCGTGAAGTAGGTGGTACTGTACGTGTTGCCAAAAATAAGCTCGCCAAAATCGCTCTTGATGGCACGCCATGCGCAAGCATTGCGGGATTGCTGGATGGAATGACTGTTCTGGCTTGTTCAGAGGACCCGGTAAGCGCGGCGAAAGTCACGCAAGCCTATGCCAAGGATAATGACAAACTTGTCATCCTTGGGGGTGCTATGGGCGAGACAGAGCTTGATGTTGCCGGTGTCAAAGCTGTTGCCGCTATGCCGTCACGTGAGGAGCTTATTGCTTCTATCGTTGGCTGTATCGCTGCCCCTGCTGCGAATATCGCTGGTGCAATTGGCGCGCCTGCCTCGAACATCGCTTCCATTCTGGAAACGATCGAAGAGAAGGCTGCTTAAAGCAAACTGCAAATGTAGGGTGTGTGTTTGAAACTCAGACCACACTGGAAACAGAACGTAAAATGAACTGGAACATATCAAATGGCTGATATTAAAAAACTTGCTGAAGAAATCGTAGGCCTTACGCTTTTGGAAGCTCAAGAACTGAAAACACACCTTAAAGACGAGTATGGCATTGAGCCTGCTGCCGGTGCTGCTGCTGCTGCGCCTGCCGCTGCTGCAGAAGCTGTTGAAGAAAAAGATGAGTTTGACGTTATTCTGAAATCACCTGGTGACAAGAAAATCGGCGTGATCAAAGAAGTTCGCACTATTACAGGTCTTGGCCTGAAAGAAGCGAAAGACTTGGTTGATGCAGGCGGCAAAGCTGTCAAAGAAGGCGTCAGCAAAGCTGAAGCAGAAGAGATTAAAGCGAAACTAGAAGCCGTTGGTGCTGAAGTAGAGCTTAAGTAATCTTCGGGGGTAACCCCTAAGTATTTGGCTGGCCTTGCTGAAAAAGCGGGGCCAGCCGAACCTGTCTTTCCAAGGGCCTGCATCAGCCAGACTTTTTGAAAGACACGGTTAAGGTTCGGGAGCCAGAGTAGGGAACTTTGGCAAGAATAGGACCTAAAGTGTGTTTCGTTGGCTTTGAATGTCGGTGCCCGACGACAGTTTAAGGTGAACATTTATAAGAAAGTGAAGAAGAGCATGCCTCAGACGCATTCCGGTACAAAACGTATTCGTAAATTCTATGGTAAAATCCGCGAAGTTTTGGATATGCCAAACCTAATCGAAGTTCAAAAACGGTCTTACGCCCTGTTTTTGGGTTCTGGTGATCAGGACACACATATGGACGGTGAAGGCATCAATGGTGTTTTCCAGTCAGTTTTCCCGATCAAGGATTTCAATGAAACAGCGGTTCTAGAGTATGTCAAATACGAACTGGAAAAGCCAAAATACGATGTAGAGGAATGTCAGCAACGCGACATGACCTATAGCGCGCCCTTAAAAGTGACGCTGCGCCTGATCGTGTTTGATGTGGACGAAGACACGGGTGCCCGTTCTGTAAAAGACATCAAAGAACAAGACGTGTTCATGGGCGATATGCCTTTGATGACCCCAAACGGTACGTTCGTTGTAAACGGCACCGAGCGTGTGATCGTATCCCAAATGCACCGCTCTCCAGGTGTGTTCTTTGATCACGACCGTGGCAAAACCCACTCTTCGGGCAAACTATTGTTCGCCAGCCGCATCATTCCCTATCGCGGCTCTTGGTTGGACTTTGAATTTGACGCCAAAGATATCGTTTACTCACGCATTGACCGTCGTCGTAAATTGCCTGTTACAACATTGCTGTACTCGCTGGGTCTGACACAAGAAGACGTTTTGGATGCTTACTATGAGACAGTGAACTACAAGTTCAACAAGAAGAAAAAGTCATGGGTGACAAAATTCTTCCCGGAACGTGTACGTGGCACAAAACCGACATTAGATATCATTGACGCCAAAACTGGCGATGTGATCGCAGAAGCGGGCAAAAAAATAACGCCGCGTACTGTGAAAAAACTGATCGAAGACGGTAAAGTCAAAAACGTGCTGGTGCCGTTTGAAGCTTTGATCGGGCGTTTTGCAGCCAAAGACATCATCAACGAACAAACCGGTGAGATCTGGGTTGAGGCGGGTGATGAGCTAACCATTGAGTACGACAAAGAAGAAAACATCACCGGTGGTACAATCCAGACATTGCTGGAAAATGGTGTGACCGATATTCCAACACTGGATATTGATAACATCAACATCGGCCCTTATATCCGCAACACTTTAGCGGCAGATAAAAATCATAACCGTGACACGGCCTTGATGGATATCTACCGTGTGATGCGTCCGGGCGAGCCACCCACCGTTGATGCGGCCTCTGCCTTGTTTGACACATTGTTCTTCCAATCAGATCGTTATGACCTGTCCGCTGTTGGCCGTGTGAAAATGAACATGCGTTTGCAACTTGATGCGGAAGATACCCAACGTACTTTGCGCAAAGAAGACATCATTGCCGTTGTCAAAGCTCTGGTAGAGCTGCGTGACGGTCGTGGCACTGTCGACGATATCGACCACCTTGGAAACCGCCGTGTGCGGTCCGTGGGTGAATTGATGGAAAACCAGTACCGTGTTGGCCTGTTGCGCATGGATCGCGCAATCAAGGAACGCATGTCATCGGTTGAAATTGATGCGATCATGCCGCAAGACCTGATCAACGCAAAACCGGCAGCCGCTGCGGTACGTGAATTCTTCGGCTCTTCGCAGCTGTCACAATTCATGGACCAAACCAACCCGCTTTCAGAAGTGACGCACAAGCGTCGCTTGTCAGCGCTTGGCCCAGGCGGTTTGACCCGCGAACGTGCAGGCTTTGAAGTGCGCGACGTGCATCCAACCCACTACGGTCGTATGTGTCCGATTGAAACACCTGAGGGGCCGAACATTGGTTTGATCAACTCACTTGCATCCTTTGCACGGGTAAACCGGTATGGCTTTATCGAAACACCGTACCGCAAAGTGATCGACGGTCACGTGACCGATGATGTTGTGTATATGTCCGCGACTGAGGAAATGCGCCACACCGTGGCACAGGCCAACGCGTCATTGGATGAAAACGGCAAGTTCATGAATGAACTGGCGTCTACCCGTAAGGCTGGCGACTTCATGCTGAACCCACCGGAAAGCATCGATTACATCGATGTTAGCCCAAGACAGCTTGTTTCCGTCGCAGCATCCCTGATCCCGTTCCTGGAAAACGATGACGCCAACCGCGCATTGATGGGCTCAAACATGCAACGCCAAGCGGTACCTTTGCTGAAAGCCGAAGCACCCCTAGTGGGCACCGGCATTGAAAGCATTGTGGCGCGCGACAGTGGTGCGGCAATTGCAGCTAAACGTGGTGGTATCATCGACCAAGTTGATGCGATGCGTATTGTTGTCCGTGTAACGGATAAAATAGAAGCGGGTGACCCCGGTGTAGACATCTACCGTCTACGTAAATTCCAACGCTCAAACCAAAATACCTGTATCAACCAACGCCCCTTGGTGAAGGTGGGTGACCGTGTGGCTGCTGGTGAAGTTGTGGCCGATGGCCCGTCAACAGATATCGGTGAATTGGCCTTGGGTAAAAACATCCTCGTCGCATTTATGCCGTGGATGGGCTATAACTACGAAGATAGTATTTTGATCTCTGAGCGCATTGTAAAAGACGATGTCTTTACATCCGTGCATATCGAAGAGTTTGAAGTAGCCGCCCGTGACACCAAGCTTGGCCCAGAGGAAATCACCCGTGATATTCCGAACGTGGGTGAAGAAGCTCTGCGTAATCTGGATGAAGCCGGTATCGTGTACATTGGTGCCGAAGTTGGCCCTGCGGATATTCTGGTTGGTAAGATCACCCCAAAAGGCGAAAGCCCGATGACACCGGAAGAAAAACTTCTGCGTGCGATCTTTGGTGAAAAAGCATCTGACGTGCGTGACACCTCGCTGAAATTGCCACCCGGTGATTACGGTACAGTTGTTGAAGTACGTGTGTTTAACCGCCACGGCATTGAAAAAGACGAACGCGCGTTGCAGATCGAACGTGAAGAAGTTGAACGTCTGGCCCGTGACCGGGATGATGAAACAGGTATCTTGAACCGCAACATCTACGCCCGTTTGAAAACCATGATCCTTGGTAAAACTGCCGTTAAAGGGCCAAAAGGTGTGAAATCAGGCTCTACCATTACCGAAGATCTGCTGGAAACACTCAGCCACGGTCAATGGTGGCAGTTGGCACTGAGCGACGACAAAGAAGCCTCTGAAATGGAAGCTTTGAACGCGCAATATGAAGTGCAGTTGAAAACACTGACGGATCGCTTTGAAGACAAAGTTGAAAAAGTCCGCCGTGGCGATGATTTGCCACCCGGTGTGATGAAAATGGTCAAAGTCTTTATCGCGGTGAAGCGTAAGCTGCAACCGGGTGATAAGATGGCGGGTCGTCACGGCAACAAAGGTGTGATTTCACGCGTTGTGCCACAAGAAGACATGCCGTTCTTGGCAGACGGAACACCTGTTGACTTCTGTCTGAACCCCTTGGGTGTGCCGTCACGTATGAACGTCGGCCAAATTCTGGAAACCCACATGGGTTGGGCCGCACGCGGCTTGGGTGTGTCTATTAACGAAGCCTTGCAGGAATACCGCCGTTCTGGTGATATGACCCCGGTTCAGGATGCCATGCGTGTAGCCTACGGTGACGTGGTTTACGACAAAGCCCTGGAACCAATGAACGAAGATCAGTTCTTGGAAGCGGCTGGCAATGTCATTAACGGCGTGCCTATTGCGACACCTGTTTTTGATGGTGCAAAAGAGGAAGATGTCAATGATGCGCTGAAGCGCGCAGGCTTTGCAACATCTGGTCAGTCTATCGTATTTGATGGCCGCACAGGCGAGCAATTTGCACGCCCTGTCACCGTCGGGATGAAATATCTGCTGAAACTGCATCACTTGGTCGACGATAAAATCCACGCCCGTTCAACGGGGCCGTACAGCTTGGTCACACAACAACCATTGGGTGGTAAAGCCCAGTTTGGTGGCCAGCGCTTCGGTGAGATGGAAGTTTGGGCACTGGAAGCATACGGTGCTGCTTACACGCTGCAAGAAATGCTGACAGTGAAATCAGATGACGTCGCAGGCCGTACCAAAGTTTACGAAAGTATCGTCAAAGGTGAAGATAACTTCGAAGCTGGTGTGCCAGAATCGTTCAACGTACTTGTCAAAGAAATCCGCTCTCTCGGCTTGAATGTCGAATTGCTGGACGCGGAAACAGAGTAGGCGCTCGCGCCTGCTCCTTTGGAAATCGAGATTAGGATCTAAAAAAATGAACCAAGAAATCACGAACAACCCGTTTAACCTGGTCCAGCCACCGAAAACTTTTGACGAGATCAAAATCTCTCTGGCATCGCCAGAGCGTATCTTGTCATGGTCATTCGGCGAGATCAAAAAACCGGAAACCATCAACTATCGTACGTTCAAACCAGAACGCGACGGCCTGTTTTGTGCGCGTATCTTTGGCCCTGTCAAAGACTACGAATGCCTATGCGGCAAATATAAACGCATGAAATATCGCGGCGTTGTCTGCGAAAAATGTGGTGTTGAAGTAACCCTTCAAAAAGTACGCCGCGAACGTATGGGCCACATTGATCTGGCAGCACCTTGTGCGCACATCTGGTTCCTGAAGTCATTGCCATCACGCATCGGTTTGATGCTGGACATGACTTTGCGTGAATTGGAACGCATTCTATACTTTGAACAATATGTGATCATCGAGCCGGGCCTGACCGACTTGAACTACGGCCAAATGCTGAACGAAGAAGAGTTCATGGATGCCCAAGATGTCTATGGCGAAGATGCGTTCAACGCAGGCATCGGTGCGGAAGCGATCCGTGAAATGCTGGCCAACATCGATCTGGAAGCCGAAGCTGAACAGCTGCGCGAAGATCTGGCCGAAGCCACAGGTGAATTGAAGCCGAAGAAGATCATCAAACGTCTGAAAGTCGTTGAAAACTTCATCGACAGTGGCAACCGTCCTGAATGGATGGTGATGACTGTGCTACCTGTGATCCCACCAGAATTGCGCCCCTTGGTGCCTCTGGATGGTGGTCGTTTTGCAACCTCTGATCTGAACGATCTTTATCGTCGCGTGATCAACCGTAACAACCGCCTGAAACGTCTGATTGAATTGCGCGCACCTGATATTATCGTGCGTAACGAAAAACGTATGTTGCAAGAGTCAGTAGATGCGTTGTTTGACAATGGCCGTCGTGGCCGTGTGATCACGGGTGCCAATAAACGTGCGCTAAAATCATTGTCTGACATGCTGAAAGGCAAACAGGGCCGTTTCCGTCAAAACCTTTTGGGTAAACGCGTAGACTTCTCTGGCCGTTCGGTGATTGTGACCGGCCCGGAATTGAAACTGCACCAATGTGGTTTGCCGAAAAAGATGGCGTTGGAGCTGTTCAAACCGTTCATCTATTCACGTCTTGAAGCCAAAGGCATGTCTTCCACTGTGAAGCAAGCCAAGAAGATCGTTGAAAAAGAACGCCCGGAAGTTTGGGATATTCTGGATGAAGTGATCCGTGAACACCCTGTCATGCTGAACCGTGCGCCAACATTGCACCGTTTGGGCATTCAGGCGTTTGAACCTGTATTGATCGAAGGTAAAGCCATCCAGCTGCACCCGCTTGTGTGTTCTGCGTTTAACGCTGACTTTGATGGTGACCAAATGGCGGTTCACGTACCATTGTCACTTGAAGCGCAGCTTGAGTGCCGCGTTTTGATGATGTCGACAAATAACGTGTTGTCYCCRTCAAACGGTAAGCCGATTATTGTGCCKTCTCAGGATATGATCYTKGGWATTTACTACATCACAATGGCRCGTGAAGGTCTGAAAGGCCAAGGCATGACTTTTGCCAACCCGCAAGAGGTTGAACATGCGTTGGACAATGATCTKGTGCAYCTGCACTCAAAAATCGTCTGCCGYGTTCAACAGGCCGATGATGAAGGCAATATCATCTGGCAGCGGTTTGAAACAACACCGGGGCGCGTGCGCTTGGGAACGTTGTTGCCACTGAATGCAAAAGCCCCGTTCGATTTGACCAACCGTTTGTTGCGTAAATCAGAAGTGGCTGAAGTGATTGATACGGTTTACCGTTATTGCGGCCAAAAAGAGAGCGTTATCTTCTGTGACCAGATCATGACCCTTGGTTTCCGTGAAGCGTTCAAGGCWGGYATTTCGTTTGGTAAAGACGATATGATCATCCCTRAAASYAAATGGACRATCGTWGAAGACACCCGTTCTCAGGTRAAAGARTTTGAACAACAGTAYTTGGACGGCCTGATTACTCARGGYGARAAATACAAYAAAGTTGTTGATATCTGGTCTAAGTGTTCTGACAAAGTTGCSGATGAAATGATGGCTGAAATGTCWGCWGTYAAAGTTGACGATGCCGGTGCCGAGATGGAACCGAACAGTGTTTACATGATGGCCCACTCCGGTGCGCGTGGCTCGCCCGCGCAGATGAAACAGCTGGGCGGTATGCGCGGCTTGATGGCGAAACCTTCTGGTGAGATTATTGAGACACCGATTATCTCAAACTTTAAAGAAGGTCTGACCGTGCTAGAGTACTTCAACTCTACCCACGGGGCGCGTAAAGGTCTGGCCGATACTGCACTTAAAACAGCGAACTCGGGTTATCTGACCCGTCGTTTGGTGGATGTGGCCCAGGATTGTATCGTGCGCCAAGGTGATTGTGGCACTGAGCGTTCAATTACGGGTCAAGCAGCTGTGAATGACGGTGAGATTATCTCTAGCCTGTCCGAACGTCTGTTGGGTCGGGTGATTGCAGAGGATGTGATCAAACCGGGATCGGATGAGGTTATGTTCACCAATGGTGAACTGCTTGACGAACGCATGGCCGACGCGATTGAAGCGGCCGGTGTTGTTGCGGTGCAAATCAGATCGCCACTTACTTGTGAAGCGGACGACGGCATTTGTGCCAAGTGTTATGGCCGTGATCTGGCCCGTGGTACAATGGTAAACCTTGGTGAAGCTGTCGGTATTATCGCCGCACAATCCATCGGTGAGCCAGGTACTCAGCTGACCATGCGGACATTCCACATTGGTGGTATTGCCCAAGGTGGCCAACAGTCTTTCCAAGATGCAAATCAGGAAGGTACCATTGAAATTCGCGATCCAAACATGCTGACCAACCGTAACGGCGAGACCATTATCATGGGCCGTAATACGGTACTGGCAGTGATGGATGAAAACGGTGTGGAACGTGCTAAATACAAATTGATGTATGGTACGCGCCTATTGGTCAAAGACGGTGCAAAAATTGCCCGTGGTGACAAGATGTTTGAATGGGATCCGTACACACTGCCAATTCTGGCCGAAAAAGCCGGTGTTGCGAAGTTTGTTGATCTGACTTCAGGCATTTCCATCCGTGACGTGACCGATGATGCGACAGGTATCAGCCAGAAAATCGTAACCGATTGGCGTACTGCGCCAAAAGGCGGCGATCTGAAACCTGAGATCATCGTGATGGACCCTAAAACCGGCGAACCTGTTCGTCTGGACAGCGGCCACCCTGAAACGCATGCCATGTCTGTAGAGGCTATTTTGTCTGTCGAAGACGGGCAAGAGGTGCTACCAGGTGACGTACTTGCGCGTATCCCGCGTGAAGGTGCGAAAACCAAAGACATCACCGGTGGTCTGCCGCGTGTGGCTGAATTGTTTGAAGCACGTCGTCCCAAAGACCACGCGATCATCGCTGAAATTGATGGTTACGTGCGCTTTGGCAAAGACTACAAAAATAAACGTCGTATCGCGATTGAAAGCGTGGATGATGCGGAAGTTAAGGTTGAATACATGGTGCCGAAGGGTAAGCACATTCCGGTTCAGGAAGGTGACTTAATCAAAAAAGGCGAATACATCATGGATGGCAACCCGGCCCCGCATGACATTTTGAACATCATGGGTATTGAAGCCTTGGCTGATTACATGATCGACGAAGTTCAAGCGGTTTACCGTCTGCAAGGTGTGAAGATCAACGATAAACATATCGAAGTGATCGTGCGCCAGATGTTGCAGAAATGGGAAATCACCCACTCCGGTGGTACAACCCTGTTGCGCGGCGAACAGGTTGACAAGATCGAGTTTGATGAAGCCAATGAAAAAGCCATGGCAGGCGGGCGTGAGCCGGCCAAAGGTGGCCCGATCTTGCTTGGCATCACCAAAGCATCCTTGCAAACCCGTTCGTTCATCTCGGCGGCATCTTTCCAGGAAACCACACGGGTTCTGACGGAAGCGGCAACCAAAGGTAAACGCGACAAACTGATCGGTCTGAAAGAGAACGTGATTGTTGGCCGTCTGATCCCTGCGGGTACCGGTGGGGCAACGCACCAGATCAAGAAAATCGCGGCAGAACGTGATGCGATTGTGATTGAGCATAAACGTCTGGCAGCAGAAGAAGCCGCAGCCCTTGCAGCCCCTATTCAAGATGAGGATGACAAAACTCTGGATCCAAACGCTGTGTTTGATAATACAGGTGACGTGATGGGCGAAGATATGGGTGTTTCTTTGGGTTCCGGCGGCGACGGTACTGAACAGCCTATCTAAAGGCCCTTATCTATAATCTTTTAAAAAGCCCCTTCAACGGGGCTTTTTTTATGCTTGTGATCCGCATCTGAAACTATACCTTGTGCGTGTATAAACAAGGCACCCACAGCTTATGACATATCTAAACAACCAGATCGTAGGCCTGATCCGTTTTTCATATCTGGCGCAAAGCGGTGGTTGGAATATCAAAAAACCGATGGGGCAGCATAAAAGGCAGCTGTATTCTGCGGAACGTATGGATTTGCGCTTTCGTCTGTTTGAAAACCTGACAGTGCCCTCAATGACATATCAGACCGATAAGAATTTCAAATGCATTGTGCTTTGCAGCAGTGAAATGCCAGAGGCCTATCAGGAACGTTTACTGGACATCATTGAAGACCATGAAAACCTTGTATATCTGGCATTACCGCCAATGCCGCATCATGTGGCCATCTCTGAGGCGTTTGAGATGCTTAAGGATGACAGCTTTGAATATTTCACCAGCTTTCGGCTGGATGATGATGACATGTTGCAAAAGACCTATATCGAGACCCTGAAAAATAAAATTGAAATGGCCAAGGGGCTGATTGACCCGCACACACCGATGGTGACCTCATTCAACTTCGGGATTTTTTTGGAAAGAACCGCGCAGGGCAACCGTATCTATGATGTGACTGAACGTACACCGGGCGCGCAGGGCACGGCGATGACCACGCATATTTCAGACACCCGAAACATATTCTCGCGCAATCACCGTAAATTGCCTGCGTTCTTTAAAACGGTTTCGCATATTGATACGCCCGTGTGGTTGCGCACAGTGCATTCCAACAATATAGCAAACCCGACAATCACCGGCAGACACCATTTGGTAGAGGCGGGCAGGGTGGCCGAACTTCTGGATATGCACTTTGGCTTGACCGTAGAACAAGTGATGGCACTGACACTTTAAACCTAAAGTCCGCCCCAACCTGTTGACACCCAGCCCGACTCGATCTATACGCGCGGAACCTGAGGTGCGAGTACGCTTGCATTTCATACAAGCCACAATCTGGCGGTCATGATCCAGAGCCTAGCTCTCGATCCTCTGGTATTAACCGCGACAGTCCATCCACAAATGTGCGGGCTGTCGTGTCGCGGTGTTTGATCGACAGATCATGCGCCTATTCGAGTTTGAAACAGGACATACGGGAGTTCCGAATGCCAACGATACAACAGCTGATCCGCAAACCGCGCCAGCCGAAAGTGAAACACCAAAAGTCAATGCATCTGCAGGCATGTCCGCAGAAGCGTGGCGTATGTACGCGCGTATATACAACGACACCGAAAAAACCCAACTCTGCGATGCGTAAAGTTGCCAAAGTTCGTCTAACGAACGGTTTTGAGGTGATTTCGTACATTCCAGGTGAAAGCCACAACTTGCAAGAACACTCTGTTGTTCTGATCCGTGGCGGCCGTGTAAAAGATTTGCCCGGCGTGCGCTATCACATCTTGCGCGGTGTACTTGATACACAAGGCGTAAAAGACCGTAAACAACGTCGTTCGAAATACGGCGCCAAGAAGCCGAAATAGGGGACAACAGATATGTCTAGACGCCATCGCGCCGAAAAACGTGAGATTCTGCCAGACGCCAAATACGGCGACAAGATTCTTTCTAAATTTATGAATAACCTGATGCTGGATGGTAAAAAATCCGCAGCGGAACGTATTGTTTACGGCGCGCTTGACCGCGTTGAAGACAAAACCAAACGCGCCCCTGTGGAAGTGTTCCACGAAGCATTGGAAAACATCAAACCAAGCGTAGAGGTTCGCTCTCGTCGTGTGGGTGGTGCTACATACCAAATTCCGGTTGAAGTGCGTGTTGAACGCCGTGAAGCACTGGCTATTCGCTGGTTGATCACTGCATCGCGCAAGCGCAATGAAAAAACCATGGAAGAACGTCTTGCTGGCGAATTGATGGATGCCATCAATAGTCGCGGCACAGCCGTCAAGAAACGTGAAGATACCCACAAAATGGCCGATGCGAACAAAGCATTCAGCCATTACCGCTGGTAATAAAGAAAAAGGTTTAAGCAGATGGCACGCGAATATCCTCTGGAACGCTACCGTAACTTCGGGATCATGGCTCATATTGATGCGGGTAAAACAACCTGCACAGAGCGTATCTTGTATTACACAGGCAAATCACACAACATCGGCGAAGTGCATGATGGTGCTGCGACTATGGACTGGATGGAGCAAGAACAAGAGCGTGGCATTACCATTACCTCTGCTGCAACCACAACGTTCTGGGAACGCTCAGAAAACGGTACCGATCCTGATGTTGAAGGGCAAGAACACCGCCTGAACATCATCGACACACCGGGTCACGTTGACTTCACCATTGAAGTTGAACGTTCCTTGGCTGTTTTGGATGGCGCGGTTTGTCTGCTGGATGCCAACGCTGGTGTTGAGCCGCAAACAGAAACTGTTTGGCGTCAAGCTGACCGTTATAAAGTACCACGGATTGTTTTCGTCAACAAAATGGACAAAACTGGCGCGGACTTCATGAACTGCGTTGAAATGATCCGCGAACGTACTGGCGCGCGCGCCATGCCTGTTCAAATCCCTATCGGGGCAGAGACAGAGCTGGAAGGCATCATTGATCTGATCACTCAAGAAGAGTGGGTTTATATCGGCGAAGACTTGGGTGCGACTTGGGAAAAACGCCCAATCCGTGACAGTCTTGCAGATGAGTGTGCAACTTTGCGCAATGAGATGATCGAAATGGCCGTTGAAATGGACGACGACGCCATGGAAGCCTACCTAGACGGCGACGAGCCTGATGTAGCGACTTTGCGCAAATTAATCCGCAAGGGTACATTGGCGATGGAATTCGTGCCTGTACTGGCTGGTTCTGCGTTCAAAAACAAAGGTGTTCAACCACTTTTGAACGCTGTGATCGACTTCTTGCCGTCCCCGTTGGACGTTGTTGATTACATGGGCTTTAAGCCGGGTGATGAAGATGAAACACGTGACATTGCGCGTCGTGCCGATGATGACATGGCTTTCTCTGGTCTTGCGTTTAAAATCATGAACGACCCGTTTGTAGGCACGTTGACATTTACACGCATCTATTCGGGTCAACTGAAAAAGGGTGATGCGATCATCAACTCCACCAAGGGCAAAAAAGAACGCATTGGCCGGATGATGATGATGCACTCTAATGAACAAGTGCCGATTGAAGAAGCCTTTGCGGGCGACATCATTGCGCTGGCTGGTCTGAAAGACACCACAACAGGTGACACGCTTTGTGCGACAAATGATCCGGTAATTCTGGAAACAATGACTTTCCCCGATCCGGTGATCGAGATTGCAGTTGAGCCTAAGACTAAAGCCGACCAAGAAAGAATGTCTGCGGGCCTTGCCCGTCTGGCAGCAGAAGATCCATCCTTTCGCGTGGAAACTGACTTCGAAAGTGGCCAGACCATCATGAAGGGCATGGGCGAATTGCACTTGGACATTCTGGTTGATCGCCTGAAACGTGAATTTAAAGTTGAAGCGAACATTGGTGCGCCGCAAGTGGCATACCGTGAGACAATTTCGCATGAAGCTGAAGTTTCATACACCCACAAGAAACAATCTGGTGGTTCTGGTCAGTATGCTGAAGTGAAAATGATCATCAAACCAACAGAGCCGGGCGAGGGTTATTCCTTTGAGTCTAAAATTGTTGGCGGGTCTATTCCAAAAGAATATATCCCCGGTGTTGAAAAAGGTATCGAGTCTGTTATGGACAGCGGCCCATTGGCTGGCTTCCCGGTTATTGATTTCAAAGTGGAATTGATCGACGGTAAATACCACGATGTGGATAGTAGTGTGATGGCATTTGAAATCGCGGGCCGTATGGGCATGCGTGAGGGTCTGCGTAAAGCGGGCGCGAAAATGCTTGAGCCGATCATGATGGTCGAAGTTGTGACACCTGAAGAATACACAGGTGGTATCATCGGTGATCTGACATCACGTCGTGGCATGGTTCAAGGCCAAGACACACGCGGTAACGCCATCGCAATCGATGCGCGCGTGCCACTGGCCAACATGTTTGGCTACATCAATACGTTGCGGTCCATGTCTTCGGGCCGTGCGAACTTCACGATGCAGTTTAGTCACTACGACTCTGTACCGAATAATATATCTGAAGAAATCCAGGCGAAATTCGCCTGATCTGAAACCTAACAGGTCAGGCATTGCCGACCGAATACGAACCCTAGGAGGCCCTAGTTATGGCAAAAGAAAAGTTTGAACGTAATAAACCACACGTCAACATCGGCACAATCGGCCACGTTGACCACGGTAAAACAACACTGACAGCTGCGATTACAAAGCAGTTTTCAGATAACTTCAAAGCGTACGACGAAATTGACGGCGCACCTGAAGAAAAAGCACGTGGTATCACCATTTCAACAGCCCACGTTGAATATGAAACCGAAGGTCGTCACTACGCACACGTTGATTGCCCGGGCCACGCTGACTATGTGAAAAACATGATCACTGGTGCGGCACAAATGGATGGTGCTATCTTGGTTGTGTCTGCTGCAGACGGCCCAATGCCACAAACACGTGAGCACATTCTTTTGGGTCGCCAGGTTGGCATCCCTCACATGGTTGTTTTCATGAACAAAGTTGACCAGGTAGACGACGATGAGTTGTTGGAACTGGTTGAAATGGAAATCCGTGAACTGTTGTCTATGTACGATTACCCGGGCGACGATGTTCCAATCGTTATGGGCTCTGCATTGGCTGCTTTGGAAGGCCGTGACGACAATATCGGTTCAGAAAAAATTGCTGAATTGATGGCTGCTGTTGACGCATATATCCCAACACCTGCACGTGCGATCGAAAAACCATTCCTGATGCCTATCGAGGATGTGTTCTCAATTTCCGGTCGTGGTACAGTTGTAACTGGCCGTATTGAACGCGGTGTTGTAAATGTTGGTGAAGAACTTGAAATCATCGGCATCAAAGACACTAAGAAAACAACATGTACTGGTGTTGAAATGTTCCGCAAACTGCTTGATCGCGGTGAAGCAGGTGACAATGTTGGTGTTCTTCTTCGCGGTATCGACCGTGATGGTGTTGAGCGTGGCCAGGTTCTTTGTAAGCCGGGTTCAGTGAAACCACACACTAAGTTTGAAGCAGAAGTATACATTCTGACTAAAGACGAGGGTGGCCGTCACACACCATTTTTTGCCAACTACCGTCCACAGTTCTACTTCCGTACAACTGACGTGACCGGTACTGTTGAGCTGCCAGAAGGCACAGAAATGGTAATGCCGGGTGATAACCTGAAATTCACAGCTGACCTGATCTATCCGATTGCGATGGAAGAAGGCCTACGCTTTGCGATCCGCGAAGGCGGCCGCACAGTTGGTTCTGGTGTTGTTTCTAAAATCATCGAGTAATCGTTTTAATTAAAACCCTTTGGGTTCGACGTAGGGCGGCTGGTTCTCAGCCGCTCTACCTATCAACTCTAACGCCTTGAAAGGCTTCAGATATGAAAAGCCAAAATATTCGTATTCGGCTGAAAGCTTACGATTACCGCGTATTGGATGCGTCCACTGCCGAGATTGTAAACACAGCTAAACGGACAGGTGCGCAAGTGCGCGGCCCGATCCCTATGCCGAATAAAATCGAGAAGTTTACCGTGCTGCGTAGCCCGCACGTGAACAAGAAATCTCGTGAACAGTTCGAAATTCGGACGCACAAGCGTCTGCTAGATATTATTGACCCAACACCACAAACAGTAGACGCGCTGATGAAGCTTGATCTTGCTGCTGGTGTTGACGTCGAAATCAAATTGTAAGGGGGCTGGATTATTATGCGCTCTGGTATAATTGCAAAGAAACTGGGCATGACCCGGTTGTTCATGGAAGACGGCAAACAGATCCCTGTAACCGTTTTGCAAATGGACAACCTACAGGTTGTGGCTCAACGTACAAACGAAACGGATGGCTACACAGCTGTTCAGCTTGGTACAGGTACAGCTAAAGTAAAACGCCAATCCGCAGCAATGCGCGGCCACTTTGCCAAAGCTAAAGTTGAACCAAAACGCAAAGTTGCAGAATTTCGCGTTTCAGAAGCAAATCTGATTGCTGTGGGTGAAGAAATCACCGCAGACCATTACTTTGAAGGGCAATATGTAGATGTTGCCGGTATTTCAATCGGTAAAGGCTTCCAAGGTGCGATGAAGCGTTGGAACTTTAAAGGTCTGCGTGCAACACACGGTGTATCTGTTTCACACCGTTCGCACGGTTCAACAGGTCAGTGTCAGGAACCCGGTAAGGTTTTTAAAGGCAAGAAAATGGCCGGTCACATGGGTGCAGCCCGTGTAACCACACAGAACCTGCAAGTTGTTAAAACAGATGCGGAACGCGGCATTCTGATGATCAAGGGCGCAGTGCCCGGGTCAAAAGGTGGCTGGGTAACACTTAAGGATGCGGTTAAAAAACCAACACCTGAAAATGTGATCTTGCCGGCTGCCCTACGTTCTGTCGCTAAAGCAGCACAAGAAGCCGCAGCTGAAGCAGATGTTGCTACAGATAAAAAGGACGGTGACGCATAATGAAAGCCGACGTAATCAAACTGGACGCAAAAGCCGCAGGCAGCATCGAATTATCCGATGCAATCTTCGGGCTAGAGCCCCGTGCGGACATTCTGCACCGTGTTGTGCGTTACCAACTGGCCAAACGCCAAGCTGGTACACACAAAGTAAAAACACGCTCAGAAGTTAGCTATTCAACCAAGAAGATCTACCGCCAAAAAGGTACAGGTGGCGCACGCCACGGTGCCCGCTCTGCGCCGATCTTTCGCGGTGGTGGTGTCTACAAAGGCCCAACACCGCGCAGCCACGCGCATGACTTGACCAAAAAGTTTCGTGCATTGGGCCTGCGTCACGCTTTGTCTGCCAAGGCAACAGCAGGTGAGTTGGTGATTTTGGATGTGGCAACGCTGGAAAATGCAAAAACCAAAGACCTGTCAAAAACATTGGCTAATCTGGGTTGGAAAAAAGCATTGATCATTGATGGCGCTGACGTGGATGCAAACTTTGCATTGGCTGCACGCAACATTGACGGCATTGATATTTTGCCAAGCCAAGGTGCCAACGTTTACGACATCTTGAAAGCAAACACTTTGGTTCTGACCAAAGCGGGCGCGCAAGCATTGGAGGCACGTTTGTCATGAGTACTAAAGCAGAACTATATGATATCATTCGCAAACCGGTTGTTACTGAAAAAGCAACRATGGCGTCTGAAAACAACGCTGTRGTGTTTGAAGTGKCYATTGAYGCGAAYAARCCYCAGATCAAAGAAGCKATTGAARCTTTGTTCGGTGTTAAAGTSAAAGCCGTGAATACAACRATCACTAAAGGTAAAGTGAAACGTTTYCGCGGCCGGCTTGGYAAACGCAAAGATGTCAAAAAAGCATATGTTAGACTTGAAGAAGGTAACACKATCGACRTSTCSACCGGYCTTTAAGTAGRTCACATAACGAATTTRGAAGCCCTCGCATTTGCGGGGGCTTTTTTCGTTCCTGTCGGGTTAAGTTGACTTTTGTGCAARWRTGAATACATTGTCTTACAMKGTAGTATTTNGGAAGAAATKAGAGYTATGRCAACAACAACATTTACCACACGTATGGATGTTAACGTTAAAGCAAGRCTTGAKGATATTGCTAAATATGAAGATCGTTCAGTATCTTATRTTGCCAACAAAGCRATWGAGGCGTTTGTTGATGAACGYGATCAAACCCGSGCACTGATTAAAACTGGCCTTGAGCTKATTGATAAAGGTGCSGTTGTTTCAAGTGATGCTGTAAATGCYTGGCTKGATGCKGATGAAGAYACGCCTTTTCCGTTRTCARRCCMTTCTGAATAGCACCTGATGCAGATYAAATTCGTWGAAACCTCTGCCGCAGGTCTGCGCTGGATGAAACATTATTATCGCCAACGCCCGCAGTTGAACCGTGAAAAAGCGTTTAACGCCTTTAAGATCGCCCAACAGAACATATCAAGCGGTATGGTTGGTGGTCATGTTTATGAAGATATGGAAAATGTATATGAATATAAAATCTTCGGGACAGCATTTTCAATAATCTATACACAACGGGGTGAGATAATATATGTGTTAGACATCCGCGATCAACGGGGATTACGAAGTGCTACGATGCTTGAGGCTTTTAATCGAAGGTTGCGGGATAGGTATGGGTTGTGAGAGGTGGTTTTTAAGTATGTGCCATAAGAATTAAGAAGCCCTCGCATATGCGGGGTTTTTTGGGGGGAGCGTTAATAAAGTGAGAAAGTTAATTCTTGCAGGATTATGAGGATATGTATCTAATGGTCGGTAGAATTTAATATGTCAGGAAAAAGTTATATGCAACTAATACGGTATATGATTATTTTTACATTAATAAGTTTTTTCCAGGTGTCTCATTTGAATGCTGCCGAAATTTGTAATTTGAATGGGCATGGAAAACTAAGTTTGGCAGATTTTGAGGAAAACTCTGATGTAACGGATGATTTCTATTTTGGCGATGCTTTGTCGCGAGATGGAAGGCTAATAATTGTGGGAAGAAATTTTGAAATCGAATACGAAAAATACAATGATGTTTATAAATGTGAAGGCCGTAGAAACGAAGCCTGCATTCGGATTAATGGGGATAAACGATTTATTGGTGAAGCGCGCATTGACAAGTCTATTGGAGTTGTCGTTCAAATAGAACGACACATTGGTAAGGATATTTTCCCATTTTCGAGAGGTGGGGTTGCTGATGCAAGCGTAACATTGTGGAAAATTGAATCCTGCAACTGAGTAAGAGTTATTATGCAAATTGAAATACTAGACGGTATAGTTATTGGTGCTGCTGGTGGAGCTAGTGCAGGTTTTTTAGTTAAGCTGATGGGGTGGATTTCTCGGATATATCGAGAATGTCGCGACAAGTCGAAGGTGTTGAATTGGTTGGATAAAAACACAGATGAAACGGATGGGCCTCGATTTCGATCCTCACGGGCAATTGCTAGTTGGAATGATTTGACGGAAGATAGAGCAAAATATATTTGCTCGATTCATTCCAAAATTTATCTAAGCACAGGTAAACAAGCTGATATGTGGAGCCCATTCCAAAGTGCTCGGAAAAAGTAGTTGTACTTCTTGAATGCTTGTAATTCGCAAACTTTATGATGAAAGATTTAGCACGGCTTGGCTATGAATTACAACGACAGTGCCTGACCCTAGGGTGGGCGTGTGCGCCCTCCCGTTCGGGAGGGTCGGGCGCGGGCCGCTTACGCGACCCAAGTAGGGATATCTTACTTGTTTGCAAATTGCCGTTAATTCTCCCCCACCTATAGACACCCCCCCCCATCCCTGATAGATCGCGCAAGTCGATTGGTCTCGGATTCGTTCTGGGGCCTCTCTATCTTTATAAAGCGGGGACCTTCGGGGCCCTATAACCAAGCAGCCCCACATGGGTTGTGATAAAAACGGAAGACAGAAAGAATGGCATTAAAGTCGTATAAACCGACGACGCCAGGCCAACGTGGGTTGGTTCTGATTGACCGTTCCGAGCTTTGGAAAGGCCGTCCTGTTAAAGCACTCACCGAAGGTGTGCGCAAAAAGGGTGGTCGGAACAATACCGGACGGATAACTATGCGTCGCAAAGGCGGTGGGGCGAAACGTCTTTACCGTATCGTAGATTTCAAGCGGAACAAAATGGATGTTCCAGCCACGGTTGTGCGGATCGAATACGATCCAAACCGGACTGCGTTTATCGCGCTGATCAAATACGAAGATGGTCAACAAGCATATATTTTGGCACCACAGCGTTTGGCTATTGGTGATAAAGTGGTCTCATCTGCTAAGGCTGACATCAAACCCGGTAATGCAATGCCTTTCACAGGCCTGCCTATTGGTACAATCATCCATAACATTGAGCTGAAACAGGGCAAAGGCGGCCAAATGGTACGCGCTGCGGGTTCTTACGCACAATTCGTGGGCCGTGATGGTGGCTACGCACAGGTGCGTCTGTCTTCAGGTGAATTGCGCTTGGTACGCCAAGAATGCATGGCAACAGTGGGTGCGGTTTCAAACCCCGACCATTCAAACCAAAATCTGGGTAAAGCCGGTCGTAACCGTCACAAGGGCATCCGCCCAAGTGTTCGTGGTGTTGTTATGAACCCTGTCGATCACCCGCATGGTGGTGGTGAGGGTCGTACATCCGGTGGTCGTCATCCTGTGACACCTTGGGGTAAACCTACTAAGGGTCACCGCACTCGTTCTAATAAGACAACGGATAAATTCATCATCCGTTCTCGTCACGCTAAGAAGAAGGGCCGTTAAGATATGTCTCGTTCAGTCTGGAAAGGCCCATTTGTTGATGCATACGTGCTTAAAAAAGCGGAAGCTGCACGCGCATCAGGGCGTAATGATGTTATTAAAATTTGGTCTCGCAGATCAACCATCCTGCCACAGTTCGTGGGTTTGACTTTCGGTGTTTATAACGGCCGCAAGCACATTCCTGTAAACGTATCTGAGGATATGATTGGTCAGAAGTTCGGCGAATACAGCCCGACCCGTACTTATTACGGTCACACGGCTGATAAAAAAGCGAAAAGGAAATAAGACATGTCTAAGTCTAAGAACCCTCGTCGCGTTGCGGATAACGAAGCTATGGCCGTTTCCCGCATGCTGAAAACCAGCCCGCAAAAGCTAAACCTTCTGGCGCAGCTTATTCGTGGCAAATCAGTTGCACATGCACTGACCGACCTGACGTTTTCTAAGAAACGCATCGCGATTGATGTAAAGAAAACATTGCAGTCTGCGATTGCCAACGCTGAAAACAATCACGGGTTGGATGTGGACGAATTGATCGTCGCAGAAGCTTGGGTTGGTAAAAACCTGACAATGAAACGCGGACGTCCTCGTGCGCGTGGCCGTTACGGTAAAATCCTGAAGCCTTTCGCTCAGGTTACTATCCTTGTCCGTCAACCTGCAGAGGAGCAAGCATAATGGGTCAAAAGATCAATCCAATTGGCTTTCGTCTGCAAGTCAACCGTACATGGGACAGTCGCTGGTTTGCTGAAAGCAAAGATTTTGGGGACCTTCTTCTGGAAGACCTGAAAATCCGTGATTTCATCAAGAAAGAATGTGTTCAAGCGGGTATTTCACGCGTGATTATCGAGCGCCCACACAAGAAATGCCGGGTGACTATTCACTCTGCACGTCCTGGTGTGATCATCGGTAAAAAAGGTGCTGACATTGAAACACTTCGCAAGAAGGTTGCAACCCTGACCGGTTCAGAACTGCACCTTAACATTGTTGAAGTGCGCAAACCTGAACTGGACGCCGCTTTGGTAGCCGAGTCAGTTGCACAGCAACTTGAACGTCGTGTGTCTTTCCGCCGTGCTATGAAACGTGCGGTGCAAAACGCCATGCGTATGGGTGCCCTTGGCATTCGTATCAATGTGGCCGGTCGTTTGGGTGGTGCAGAGATTGCGCGTACTGAATGGTACCGCGAAGGTCGCGTGCCGTTGCACACATTGCGTGCCGACATTGACTATGCACGTTGCGAAGGTCTGACCGCTTATGGTATCATTGGTATCAAGGTCTGGATTTTCAAAGGTGAGATCATGGAACATGATCCGCAAGCACATGATCGTCGTATTGCTGAAGCTCAAGAAGGCGGTGGATCACGTCCACACGGTGGCGGTAATCGCCCACCACGTCGCTAAGCGTAAGGCTGAAGGAGAAATAAAATGCTTTTACCAAAGCGTACCAAATTCCGCAAAGCGTTCAAGGGCCGTATCCACGGCCTGGCAAAAGGCGGCACTGATCTGAACTTCGGTTCATACGGTCTGAAAACCATTCAACCCGAGCGTATCACGTCACGCCAAATCGAAGCGGCCCGCCGCGCGATGACACGTCACATGAAACGCCAGGGCCGTGTTTGGATCCGTATTTTCCCGGATTTACCTGTCACCAAAAAACCTACCGAAGTTCGGATGGGTAAAGGTAAAGGTTCTGTGGAGTTTTGGGCAGCCAAAGTGAAACCCGGTCGTATCATGTTTGAAATTGACGGTGTATCCGAAGTAGTCGCCAAAGAGGCCCTGCGCCTTGCCGCGATGAAACTGCCCGTTAAAACACGTATCGTGGTACGTGAGGATTGGTAACTGACAATCGTTATGCGATTGCCAGCTAGGTGTAGGTGATACGAAGTATCGCCGGGCCGCTGATCAAACTAACGAATTGAAAAGCCCCTGACTGTAAGGTCGGGGGCTTTTTATGTTTGGCACAGCATCTGGGAGATTAAGTAAAGTTATTTGAGAACTCTATAACGGCCTCCATTTTGCCACTTAACTATGTCACGATCTTTTGGTACTTTGAGAGTGTAATAACTGAATTCTGATGCACCCTTGTACCATTTGTATTGGGCGCGAGTGAAACGTAGCATCATCAAATTTTCTCTTATATCTGTATGAATTTTTTTGATATTGGCATTTGCCGCAAAAGCGGCTGATACAAACTCGACTGTTCGATACCCCGCACCTATTGTTTTGGCACTACCATCTGCTTCCCACAACTGGGCACGCATCGCGGGTCCGTAAGCGTCGCGCAATTTTGGTAATAGGTACACCTGCTTTTTCACAAGAATCTGTCGAAATTTCTTACGCTTCTTTTGAGCCGCAGCATCCAAATCAAGGTATTGACCTTCCTCATACAGTACTGCCCATGCGCCAAATAACAAAAGACCAATATTGATGCTTGTCACATTATCTGTGTATGTGGATGCCTGAACGTTAGGGATAGATGCAATCTCACGATTAAGCTGTTCCATATACGCCTTAATTTTCTCATGCCTTTTGGTTTTTTGGAGTTCCTGAACTTCCGCCTTGCGCTTGGTCTCTGCTTCTTCGATCTTCGCAATTTCAGTGGCATGACGCACTGGGTCTAATTCCTGAAGTTCAGATAGCCATTTATCCGGATTTCTATTTTTTAGTTCATTAAGGTAGGCAGATGGGTTGGATATTTTCAATTCTGCAAGGCGTTGATTGTTTGGCAGTAGGCCGAATGAGGCTGTTACCGTCGTCAAGCCCACGAAAAATGCTACTGACAAACTGAATCCACGATGTGTTAGCCCAATTCTTGGAATTGGTTTAATCATTGATAGAAGTGGAACTATGAGGAATATCGCACCGAACCAGACGCCCACTTGTGGTACACCAACAGCAAGTATCATACCTGTGATGGAAAGAAGAAGGGTAATCCATAAGCCTTTAAAGAATGCTTTCATTTAAAATTTCCCGATACTCCAAAATGCTATTTGATGTTATCTTAATGCATATCCTTTCGATATCAACCCAAGGCGGGTTGTCGCTGTAAGCTAACCTGATTAATATTTGTCTATCCTAACTGTTTTGGAAACCGTAGAGTGCCGTGCTTTGCACGCACCATTCTCACAGTCTAGGTAAATGGTGCGTGCAAAACACACACCTTACAGCTTGTTAACGATAATCCCCTAGCCCTATCGCGCCCGTAGGGCTATTACACCCCTATGTCACAAATAGAATCGCTTTTCGCCACCCGCCTTTACCGTGCCGCCTTGTCCGAACAGGGCAAGCCTATTGACGCGTCTGAACTTGAACACACCTGCCTGTCCATCGCCGATGATGATGCGGCTGGACAAACATGGTGCGAAGAAAACAGCTATCCGGGCTATACCAGCTACGCTTCATTGGATGATCTGCCGTGGCGGTTTCCGATATTCAAGGATTTGGTGGAAACCCTCGATAAACACGTTGCAGCCTTTGCCGAAGACCTTGAATTTGATCTGGACGGCAAAGAACTGAAACTCGATAGCCTGTGGATCAACATTCTGCCGACAGGCGGCACCCACGCCTCCCACATCCACCCGCATTCGGCGATCAGCGGCACCACTTATGTCGCAATGCCCGAAGGCGCCAGTGCCCTGAAACTGGAAGACCCGCGTTCAGCCCGCATGATGGCAGCCCCCGTGCGTAAACCGGATGCGCGACGAGAGCAGCAACCGTTTATCTATGTGAAACCCAATGTGGGCGACGTGTTGCTATGGGAAAGCTGGCTGCGCCACGAAGTGCCGCTGAACATGTCGGATGAAGAACGTATCAGCGTGAGCTTTAACTACGGGCTGGTAAGCTAAACCGTTTCATCTGGCAAATGTAAATGACCCTCGATTACCTTTTTGGCAACGCCGCCAACCTGTATACGGGTAATGTCACCTGCCTTTGAATGCAGCGTGGTATGAATGGAACTGGGGCGGCCAAGCTCCATGCCTTGTTCCACTTTGATCGCATTCAAGCCAACCCCATTCTTTGGCAGAAACCCATGATGATACCAATACGTTGCCAGTGCCGCATTGGTTGTGCCTGCGGCAGCAGACTCGGGCACCCCCACCGCTGGGCAAAAATCGCGCACATGGAAATCATAGCCTGCCTGTATGGTTTCCGCACTGAAACAAGTCAGTGTTTCAATGCCGTTTTCGCGGCAATAAGCGGTAATGGCGGTAAAATCGGGTTGAATGGATTGTATCGCCGTTAAGCAGTTGATCGGCACGATCATGTGAACAAAATCACCCAATGCCGTTGCAACAGGGTGTGCGCCGGCAATGTCAGCGGGTTTCAAACCAAGCAAGCCCGCCAGTGCTTTAAGATTTGGCTGATTTCCCTCAAGTTTCGGGGCGGCAATATCTAGCATCACCAAAGCCTTATTATCTTGCTTTAACACCTCAACCCGTGCCGTCTTTGTCGGCAGGATCAGCTTAACTTCCAAGGTGTCTTTGCCTTGCCATTGCAACAAGCCTGTGTGCACCAAGTGGGTCATCAGGCAAATTGTGCCATGCCCGCACATGGGATATTCCCGTGCGGTAGAATGAAACCGCGCAGTGACCGTGTTTCCAGTAACCCCACTGACAAAGCAGGTTGCAGGCAGGCCCAGCTCACTGGCAATCCGTTGGCGTGTTTGGGCATCAATATCGCCTGCGTTTAAAACAACCCCGCCTTGGCTGCCGCCAAACAAGCGGTCTGAAAACGCGTCATACAGGGCGAAGGGAACAGTGCTTTGTGACATGGGCTATAAGTACCTTTATGTTCGGCGATTTTCAACAGGCAGCGCTCTATCATTGCCTGATTACTGGTGATGACGGGTTTGCCAAGGGCGTTTTCCAGTGCCTTGATGGCCTCAACCGCCCTAAAATCAGTGTAGCCGATATCAATCGCCTGAGCTTTGGGGCGGTTGGCGGCATATCCAAGATCAAAGGCGTCATAGGCGTCAGATTTCCTTGCTCAACACTGGACAGTTCGGAACCAACATTTGCACAGTTTGCAACGTCAAGGTACACCACAAGCTGATTACCATCGACGACCATCCGACCATCATCGGTGGTTTTAATTCTACTGAAACGACCCATTAAAAATGGGGGGATTACCCTGTCAAACGTGATGCGCAGG
>JAESRV010000010.1 GCA_016764475.1 Amylibacter sp. | reverse complement strand
ATGCCCGATAGGGACTGTTTCAGACAGATACAGGCCCAGAATTTCCTTCCTGCCTTCAAGATTTAAGCCCTGAACGGTGTAAACCGCCTTGGCCGCATAGCGTCCGTCCTGCTTGACCTTGTAGTGGATCGCATCCAGCCAGACGAACGGATAGACAAGCTGGTCACCACCCACAACGACCGTGTGTTGGATAAAAAACTGATCGTTGCCGAGGAGGTTCATATCAGTAGTCTATCCAAAATAGGCAATGCACTGAAAGACCTCATTACAAGCGATAGAACGAGGGTAAACCCCAAGTACCAAGCCACGAAAACCATTCCCCTTAAGGCCTGCTACCTCTTTACGACAAACCACAAGCCGCTCTGGCTCGAGGGCGGTGAACGTCGCTATTACATCATAGAGATGAACCATGAAGGTCATTCTCAGGGCCCAAAGAGCGACGAGTTCTTTGATCTGGTTGGGGGCATTCTCACCGCCATTGCGAATGGGCATAAACAGAAAGACATCGAACAGCTATTGCCGTGGAATTTTGGGAAGTGAAAGACCGCTTACGTTTTGTCCGCATAGCAGAAAATTAATAGCGAAACCCCATTCACCCATCCCAAAACAAAGCTGGCCTCCACATATGTGAAAGCCAGCTAAAAATTCCATACTAATCTCAGGCTAGTTTAACCCTACCATTTATAAATATAGACAAGCTATATCAACAGGTTAACTAGCTGTCCCATCTGGGACATTAGGCTTCCACCCGTCTTAATCTTTACGATAAAACGGCTTTTCTTTGCGGTCGTCAAACGTCCGTCTCGGTTTTTTATCGTCAAAAGATTTGCCGCCGCGATCGCCGCCACCTTTAAAGCCACCACGATCCCCACCGCGATCGCCGCCACCTTTAAATCCGCCACGATCACCGCCGCCTTTAAAACCACCACGGTCGCCGCCACGATCACCCCCTTTGAAGCCACCTTCAGACGCTTCAAACTTGCGCAGCAATGTGATGTTGAAAGTATCACGGTGAACGGTGCCTTCATTGATCCAGACAACGTTGATCTTTTTGCCTTCAAAGCCCTCAACCGTCATACGCGGCGAGCCAGAGACCAATGTGACGATATCGCCTTCAGTAAGTGCAGACATGGGTGTATTCCTTTTCTCGGTTGGCCCGCCCATACGCCCATAGCGGGCTAATGGAAAGCTTTAGTTTTGGATACCGTTGTAAATATCAAACATATCAATGGTGATCACACCTGAGATAATAATACCGCAGATGATGCCCCAAACAGGGATCGTCAAGATAGTGACCCACTTAACCCGCTTGCCCAGCATCGGATCATCAGGGGCCGAAGGCGAGGTGCCTTTGACCACGTCGCCCGTATCCGACTGGGTTTTCATTTTTATCGGCAGGATGATCAGCAACATCATAAACCAGATAACCGCAAACATAACAACAGCAGGGCCAATTCCCATGATAATTTCCTTTTTAGGTTTGTTCCAGTTCCACCAGCGTACCGGTGAAATCTTTCGGATGTAAAAATAATACGGGCTTGCCATGCGCCCCCGTTTTAGGCGCACCATCCCCCAGCACCCGCGCACCCGATGCAATCAGATGATCACGGGCTTTAAGGATGTCGTCAACCTCATAACAAATGTGGTGAATACCCCCCGATGGGTTCTTGTCCAGAAACCCCGTGATAGGGGAATTATCCCCAAACGGGTGCAACAGTTCGATCTTGGTATTGGGCAGGGTGATGAAAACAACCGTCACGCCATGTTCCGCCAAATCTTGCGCGGCCCCCACATCCGCCCCCAGCGTATCTCGGTATTGTTTTATCGCCGCGTCCAGATCAGGCACGGCAATGGCAACATGGTTTAGGCGACCGATCATATTTTTCATCCTTTGTTTGCCTGCCTTCTACCCCCAAAGAAAAATAAACACAAAGGGTGTGACTTTTTGCGCAACCTTAATCTGTCGTTAGGGATGATCGGGTTTTATCGGGGGCGAAAGGAAATATTTAAATGGATGATTCACTGGAAATTGACTGGATACGCCCCAAATGCAGCATCAACCGCCCGCTGTTGGGTATTACGATCCTGCTGGTAGAGGACAGCCGTTATTGCTCAGAAGCCATGCGCTTGCTGTCGATTAGAAGTGGCGCGCGCCTGCGCCGTGCGGACAGTTTGCAAGCGGCACGGCGGCATTTGCGAATTTACCGCCCCGATGTGGTTCTGGTTGATCTGGGGCTGCCAGATGGTTCCGGTCTTGAGTTGATTGAAGAGATTGCCAAAACCCCTGTTCCCATCTCGGCAATTATTGCCACCAGCGGAAGTGCGAATGGAGATGAGGCGTTAAAGGCGGGGGCCGCATATTTCATGGCAAAACCGATTGTTGATCTGGCCGGTTTTCAGCAAACGCTGCTGGCAGCCCTACCTGATGAGATGAAACCGTCAGGTTTTGTGCCGCGCTTGGCAGGATCTTGTGTCAGACCTGATGCGCAGGCGATGAAGGATGATCTGGAACATATTGATGTGGTTTTAAAGGATTGCCTGCGCGATAAGGACTGCGATACTTTTGCGTATATCATACAGTTCCTGGATAGTTTGGGGCGCGATGCAAACAGTAAGCGGATAATGCATGCCACGACAATACTACGGGATCTGGCAAAAGAAGATCGGTTTTCAGGCGATGCTGTGCAACAGGAGTTTATCAATATCCATAAAGCTGTTGATGGGCGATTGTCACAATCCGCACAGGTTAATTAGGGTCTAGACCCGATGCATAATTTTCGCCAAGCTGAGGGTCTTATATATCCTTAGGGTTTGACAAATGGCCGATTTCCCCACAGCGGAATTTGAAACACGCATGATGTCCGCGCAATCTGCCATGGCAGAGGCGGGGATGGATGCTATTTTACTGTGTACCGAGGCAGAGCTGCGTTATTTCAGCGGCTTTCGTACGCAGTTCTGGCAAAGTCCGACGCGGCCATGGTTTCTGGTTTTGCCGCAATGCGGTGATCCCATTGCTGTGATCCCTGAAATAGGTGCAGATTTGATGGCACGCACTTGGGTGCGCGACATTCGCACATGGGCATCACCCGATCCCGTTGATGACGGTGTCAGCCTGCTTGCAAATGTCTTGTCCGGTTTTGATAAAGTCGGCCTGCCGATGGGGGATGAGGCAAGCCTGCGCATGCCGTTGCGTGATTTTGCGCGTGTCCAAGAAAAATCAGGTGTGGAATTTGTGGATTGCAGTGATTTGATCAAGGCTATTCGCATCATAAAATCAGACGCCGAAATTGTAATCCTGCGGGATATTTGCAGTATTGGCAGTGCCGCGTTTGACCGCGCGGCCGATCTGTTTCACGCAGGTCAACCTTTGTCCGAAAGCTTTAGAAGCTTTAAAATAGCCTTGCTGCAAGCGGGTGCTGACGATGTTCCTTATCTTGTAGGCGCGGCGGGGCAGGGTGGATACGGCGATGTTATCTCGCCGCCCTCTGGCACACCATTGGCAAAGGGTGATATTCTTATGCTCGATACGGGTGCCACTTTGCGCGGGTATTTTTGCGATTTTGACCGTAATTTTGCAATCAACCAGTGTACCGATGCAGCAATGCAGGCCTATGATACCTTATGGCAGGCCACCGAAGTAGGATTGCAAAACGCTAAGGCAGGGGTGACTTGCGCACAACTTTTCAAGGCAATGAACGGCGCGTTGGGTAATGCGGGTTCAAGCGTGGGCCGTCTGGGCCACGGGTTGGGTATTCAACTGACCGAATATCCCTCTATCGCACCTTTTGATCATACGGTGTTGCAGCCGGGTATGGTGATGACCTTGGAACCCAGCCTAAGCATAGAAAAGGGTAAGATGATGGTGCATGAAGAGAATATATTGATCACCGAAGACGCGCCTGTTTTGTTGACAAAACGCGCCGCCCCTGAAATGCAGGTGATCGGATGAAACTAAATTTCACCAGTGATGGCGGTTATAGTGCGGGCCCTGCGATTGGGGTGATTGTTTTGTCTACGGATGAAACTTTGGAACCTGAGTTGCAGCAAATTACTGCATCCCCGCGTGTCAGCCTGTATCACAGCCGTATTCCGTTTGACCCCAATGTGACACCTGAAACCCTGGCACGGATGGAAGGCGAAATTCCATTCTCATTAAACTTGTTTCCCAGCCATGCCGCATTCGATGCCATCGGTTATGGTTGCACGTCGGGGGCTACTGTAATTGGTGCTGCGCGCGTGGCCGAAATTGTACAGGAAACATTTCCAAATGCGGCTGTAACCAACCCTATCACAGCAGCAATTACCGCGTGCCGTGCGTTAAATGTGAAACGCTTGGGGCTTTTAACCCCGTACCGTGCGGATATATCGGCTGCGATGCAAAATGTGTTTGAAGAAAACGGCATTAAAATCAATGGGTTTGGCTGTTTTGAAGAAGAGATGGATCACAAGGTCGCGCGAATTTCTGAAAACGCCACGTTAGAAGCTATGTTGCAGGTCGGCGCAGGCGCGTGTGATGCGGTCTTTGCATC
Organism: Amylibacter sp.; assembly: GCA_016764475.1. GTDB lineage: Bacteria > Pseudomonadota > Alphaproteobacteria > Rhodobacterales > Rhodobacteraceae > Amylibacter. The sequence goes on along the minus strand of JAESRV010000010.1, from coordinate 25,042 downwards.
TTGCACCAATTTGCGCACATTCGGGGTGATTGAACGCGCCGAAAAAACTTTGGGAAAACCCGTTATATCCAGCAATTCTGCCTTTGCTTGGCATTTATACCGGCTTTCAGGGGTGACAGGGCCCATCACGGGCCCTGGTCAACTGTTCCAGATTTAAGTCTCTTTTTTCTTCGGTGCAGCTTTTTTAGGGGCGGCTTTCTTGGCAGCCGGCTTCTTCTTCGCGGCGGCTTTTTTCTTCGGTGCTGCTTTGCGTTTCCTGCCTTTTGTAGCCGCTTTGGCATTCACCAATTCCACGGCCTGTTCCAGCGTAATATCGCCGGGCTCGATCTCTTTGGGCAGGGTGGCGTTAATCTTACCCCACTTCACATATGGGCCATAGCGGCCATCCATTACATTCAGATCGCCGCCCTCTTCAGGGTGTTCGCCCAATTCCTTCAGCGGAGTTGCTGCCGCACCACGCCCGGTTTTGTTGGCTTTTTCCGTGATCAGTTCAATCGCACGGTTCATGCCGATGATGAAAACCTCTTCGGGGTCTTTGATATTGGCATAAATTTTCTGCGCGGTTTTCTTGCCTTCTTCGATGGGCTTTTGCCACATCACATAAGGCCCGTAGCGACCAATCGCTGCATCAATATGCCCACCTTCGGGGTGATCGCCTACACGGCGTGGCAGGGATAGCAGCAACAATGCGCGTTCCAGATCAACGGCACCCAAATCACTGCCTTTGGTGATGGATGCACGTGGTGGTTTAGGGTTTTCTTCTGTCGCGTCACCGCGTTGCACATAAGGGCCAAAGCGACCTGTGCGTAAAGTGATCGCTAAACCGTCTTCATCTTTGCCCAGCTCTTTGCCGTCAGGCCCGGCAATATCGCCACCTTCAACTTCACCAGTAATAGGCCGTGTGTAGCGGCATTCTGGGTAGTTGGAACAGCCGATAAAGGCGCCACCTGACCGTGCTGTGCGCATGGATAAACGCCCGTTGCCGCAGTTTTTACAGATACGCGGATCAGAGCCGTCTTCGGTTGGTGGAAACAAATGCGGTTCCAGATACTCGTTGATTTTTTCCAGCACTTCGGTGATTCGCAAATCTGCAGTTTCCGCAATTGCTGCGGAAAAATCGCGCCAGAATCGGCCTAGAACATTTTTATAATCCTCGCGGCCGCCAGAAATATCATCCAGCTCTTCTTCCAGAGCAGCAGTGAAATCATAGCCGACATATTTACGGAAATAACTTTCCAGAAAGGCGGTTACAAGACGGCCCTTATCCTCTGGATGCAGACGTTTATTTTCGGTGCGCACATATTCGCGGGTCTGGATTGTGGTCACGATAGAAGCATAGGTTGACGGGCGCCCGATGCCCAATTCTTCCATGCGTTTGACCAGTGACGCTTCAGTATAACGCGGCGGCGGTTGGGTGAAATGCTGCTCGGGTGTGATGGTCTTTTTATCCAACGCGTCGCCCGCTGTCATTTGCGGCAAACGCTTGTCGTCACCGTCCACAACCGTGTCATCACGGCCTTCTTCGTAAACTTTCAGGAATCCTTCGAAAACAACGACCTGGCCTGTTGCACGCAGACCTACTTGGCCGTCTTCGGACGCAATATCGACCGTGGTGCGTTCCATCCGTGCGCTGGACATCTGGCTGGCAATGGTGCGCTTCCAGATCAGGTCATACAGCTTGCGTTGATCTGCCTCTAACCGTGTAAGACTGGCAGGTTTTGCCGTCATATCCGTGGGTCGGATACATTCGTGGGCTTCTTGTGCGTTTTTGACTTTGTTCTTGTACATGCGCGGCTCTTTGGACACAAAATCCGCACCATAAAAATCTTTGATCGCCGCGCGCGCCGCTGTCATGGCTTCGGGGGCCATATCAATGCCGTCGGTCCGCATATAAGTGATGTAACCCGCTTCATATAACCGTTGTGCGGTAGACATGGTTTGACGTGCGCCAAAGCCGAATTTGCGGCTGGCTTCCTGTTGCAGGGTCGAGGTCATGAAAGGGGCCGAAGGGTTGCGATTGGCAGGTTTGGCTTCAACGGTTGAAATTGTCAGATCGCGTGATGTGATGGCCTGCACGGCCAAAGCGGCGGCGGCTTCATTTGCAATGTCAAACTTATCTAGTTTCTTACCTGCAAGTGTGCGCAGGCTGGCTTCAAACGTTTGCCCGCGCGGTGTGGTTAGTACAGCTTTCACTGTCCAGTATTCCCGGTTTTTGAAGACTTCGATTTCCATCTCGCGCTCAACGATCAGGCGCAAAGTCACAGATTGCACACGGCCCGCAGATTTGGCGCCCGGCAATTTGCGCCATAAAACCGGTGACAGGTTAAAACCCACCAAGTAATCCAGTGCGCGGCGCGCAAGATAGGCTTGAACCAGTTCCATATCCACTTGGCGTGGGTTTTTCATCGCTTCAGTAACGGCAGATTTGGTGATCGCATTGAACACAACGCGGCTGACGGGTGTGGATTTCTTAATGGCTTTGCGTTGCCGCAAAGTTTCTTCCAAATGCCACGAAATCGCTTCACCTTCCCTATCAGGGTCGGTCGCGAGGATCAGTTCATTGTCGTCTTTCAGCGCATCCACAATCGCTTTGATGTGCTTTTTGCTGTCGCTGCCAACCTCCCATTTCATTTCAAAATTATTGTCGGTATCAACCGAGCCGTTCTTGGGGGGCAAGTCGCGTACGTGACCGAAAGAGGCCAGAACGGTATAGTTGTCACCTAAGTATTTATTGATGGTTTTGGCCTTGGCGGGGGACTCTACGACAACAACTGGCATTCAATTTCCTTAACGATTCACGGGGGGTCCGTTGGGCGCAATAGATGTGTCGGCTTTGGGGTGATTGTCAATGGGGTGAATTTTATGGTTGCATTTTGATCTGCGATTGCGGCAATCCAGCCGCTAAACAGCCAGTGCCAACAACCCGCCTGGTTGGCGTTCAATGCAGCCTTGCATTTCAAGATCCATCAGATGTTGCGATACGATCCTTGCGGGCAGGCCACAATCACGAATGACAATGTCTTCGGTAATGGCAGTGGCACTTAACAGTGTCAAAATTTTTGCGTGCGCTTCCGCCGTTGGAATATCCATGACCTTGTTGTGCGCAATGATCTTTGGTTGGGCAGGTTCTTCAGGCAGGGCAAGTGCATCTATGATGTCTTTGGCAGAGCGCACCAGTGTGGCCCCGTCACGGATCAGAAAATTGCACCCTGCGGCACGCCCGTCAAACGGATGGCCCGGAACAGCCATCACATCGCGGCCAATGTCCAGCGCGTTGCGTGCGGTGATTAAACTACCCGATCGTGCAGCCCCTTCCATTACCACAACAGCCTGCGCCATGCCCGCAATAATACGGTTGCGCATGGGAAAATGGCGGGCCTGCGGGATCAGCCCTGCAGGTTGTTCGGTCAAAAGAATACCGTTTTCGGGGATGTCTTGATAAAGTTTCTGGTTTTCGCGGGGATAATACACGTCTAACCCCCCTGCCACCACCGCAATGGCACCTTGTTTCAATGTGGCCGTGTGCGCTGCGGCATCAATGCCACGCGCCAAACCTGATACCACGCTAAAACCTGCCTCTGCCAGGCCTTCGGCAATGGTATGGGTCATGCGGCGGCCCAAACTGGATGCATTTCGCGCCCCCACTAGGGCCACAATCGGCTTTGCCAAACAGGCCAAATTACCCTTGGCCCATAAAAGCGGCGGCGCATCAGAGGTTTCTGCCAACAGGGCGGGATATTCATCTGATCCATAACATAACGGGCGGTAACCCTTTTGTTGCGCCTCTAACAATTCTGCTTCCGCCGCGTCATAGGGGCAAGGCGCATAATTACTGACACCGGCCTGTTTTGCGATATGGGGCAATTCATCAAGGGCGGCTTCAACAGAGCCATGTTGGCGCATTAATCGCTGAAAAGTGGCAGGGCCAACGCGGCGTGACCGGATCAGGCGGATCCAGTTTACATGATCAACTTGCGTCTTTGGGTGCGGGTTTATCGGCAGAGAGGTTTGGGTCATCATCCGCCAACTTTGCCTGATTGAGGTTAACAGATGGTGAATCGCCTATAATTTTTTCGTCATCACCAGACAGGGCAGCGGGTAAGGGTCTGTCAGTGTATCCAGCATAATGGTTTCGACACCTTTCTTGTGCCACCCCATCTTTTGATAAAACGCAATGGCCCGCGCATTTTTAGTGTTCACATCCAGTTTGGCAGCCTTGTGCCCGTTTGCGCGAATACGATCCAATCCGTCCGAGATCAGGGCCGCTGCCACCCCTGAACCTTGTGCCGCAGGGCTGACGAATATCTGGTAAATCTCGGCCCCTTTGGTCAGACAAAACCCCAAAGGCACGCCCAATTCCCCGACCACACGGATATCATCGAAATGCGCGGACAAACGTAGCGCAAAACTTTCAAACGTCCTGATCGCGGTTAAGGATGCAGGCACATGGGCGGCGTGCGCCACTTGCCAGCCGTCATACCAAAGCTGGGCAAGGGCGGGCAGGTCTGATTGGGCGGGTTTGCGGATTTTATGGGGCATATATCTGTGTGCCTTTGCTGTATGAGTGATTACGATGAACGCGGTTGAAAACTACTAAACTAGTTTACTGGTTTAGTTGCTTGAAAAAATGCACCTGAAGAACGGGATTTTCAAGTCAAACCTGCGATCCCCCCACCGTCAGTCCTCCGATTAACAACGTCGGTTGCCCCACGCCCACTGGCACCCATTGGCCGGCCTTGCCGCAGTTTCCCATGCCGGGATCCAGTGCCATATCGTTGCCGATGGCGCGGATGTTTTTCAGGGCCGTGGCCCCGTCGCCAATCAAGGTGGCGCCTTTGACAGGGGCGCCGATCTTGCCGTTGATCACGCGGTAGGCCTCGGTGCATGAAAACACAAACTTGCCGTTGGTAATATCAACCTGCCCGCCGCCGAAACCGACCGCGTAAATGCCGTCTTTGATCTGCGCCACAATATCCTCGGGCGGCACTTCGCCCCCCAGCATATAGGTGTTGGTCATACGCGGCATCGGGGTGTGGGCATAGCTTTCACGCCGCCCGTTACCCGTGGGTTCAACCCCCATCAACCGCGCGTTTTGGCGGTCTTGCATCAGGCCCACCAGAATGCCGTCTTCGATCAGGGTGTTTTTGCCCGATTGCGTGCCCTCATCATCAAAACTGATAGAGCCGCGCCTGTCAGGGATGGTGCCATCATCCAGCACAGTCACGCCTTTGGCTGCAATACGTTGCCCCATCAGTCCGGCAAAGGCCGATGTTTTCTTGCGGTTAAAGTCGCCCTCCAGCCCATGGCCAATAGCCTCATGCAGCAAAATACCGGGCCAGCCGTTGCCAAGGGCCACATCAAAGCTGCCCGCAGGGGCGGGCACGGCTTCAAGGTTTACCAAGGCCACACGCAGGGCTTCTTGTGTTGTGGCTTTCCAGTTATCGGCTTTCATCAAGCCTGACAGGCCATACCGCCCGCCACCACCCGCACTGCCGGTTTCGCGCCGCCCGTCTTTTTCCACGATGATGCTGACATTCAACCGTGTCAGCGGGCGGCTGTCACGTACCCGTGTGCCTTCAGGGCGTAAAATCTCGACCTCTTGCAGCGATGCGGTCAGCGATGCCGACACTTGGATCACCCGTTTATCCAGTGACCGCGCATAATCGTCGATCTCTTTCAACGTGTCTATTTTCACCGAAAATTCCGCATCCGCCATCGGGTCGGCATCGGTATATAGCCGCTGATTGGTCGGGGTCGGTGCATCTGCCCAAGTGCCGCCACCGCTGCCCACAGCCAGCCGCGCGGTTTCAGCGGCGCGTTTCAAGGCGTTAATACTCATCTCGGTGGAGTGGGCATAACCTGCGGTTTCGCCCCGCACAGCCCGCAAACCAAAGCCTTCGGAGGCGTCATAAGAAGCGTTTTTCAGCTTGCCGTCATCAAACACAAGCGCTTCCGAGCGGCGGCGTTCCAGAAACAATTCACCGTCATCGGCCCCTTCAACAGCGGCACGCAACACTTTTAGTGCGGCATTTTCATCAAAAGTGGTTTCAAACGGGGCAAAGGCTTTAGTTTGGCTGGTCAAAATCGGATGTCCTTGATAGGAGTATTTGTGTAAAGCGGCGCAATGCCGCAAAGGGAAAGCTTGTCTTAAGGCCGATATTATGGTTTTTCGGCGCAAAGACACAATAGGGGATTCTATCGTATCAAACGATTTGGGTTCTAAGGGGGGCGTTAAGCCCATAGCGAAAACAGGAATGGACGTATGTCAGTAGCAAAGATTTTCAATACAATTACAATGGCACTGACCGGCCTTATGGTCGCTGGCAGCGTATATGCGCAAGAGGCTACGGCTGATATGGCGCGCATCGGCAAGCCCTCACAGAACGGCATGAACTTTCAGACGCCGGGCACAGAACTGGCGCGCGATCAGATTTGGCTGGATACATTCCTTCTATATATCATCACGATAATTTCGGTTTTTGTGACTGGATTGATGATTTACGTGTTTTTCCGTTACAATCGCAAAGCCAACCAGAAGCCTTCAACCGTGACCCACAATTCCGTGCTGGAAGTGAGTTGGACGCTGATCCCGATCATCATTCTGATCGCGATTATTCCACCGTCTTTGACATTGCTGTTCAAGCAACAGGAAATTCCAACGGCTGATATTACCATCAAAGCCACGGGCAACCAGTGGTATTGGACATATGACTATGTCGATGAAGGTTTTGAATTTGACAGCTACATGATCGGTAGTCCGGCCACCATGCCGGAAGGTCAAGAAGGCAGCGCGTACAAAAGAACCCCTGCCGTAATGGCCATGTTGAAAGAAGCCGGTTATAACGAAGACGAGTTTTTGCTGGCAACAGACACCGCCGTTGTGGTGCCCGTCAATAAAACCATCGTGGTGCAAGTGACCGGGGCTGACGTGATCCACTCTTGGGCCGTTCCTGCCTTTGGTGTGAAACAAGACGGTGTTCCAGGGCGTTTGGCGCAACTGTGGTTTAAAGCAGAAAAAGAAGGCTTGTACTTTGGCCAGTGTTCAGAGCTGTGCGGCAAAGATCACTCTTATATGCCGATCACTGTGAAGGTGGTGTCAGAAGAAGAATACGAGATTTGGCTGGATGAAGCCCTTTCAGAGTATGCCGACGCAGGCACACCGCGCGCTGTAGAGATTGCAAGCGCAAACTAATCCAACCCCAGCCGTGGGCCTGTGACGGGCCCACTTGGCCATATTGGGAATATTGGGAATATAATGACCGACGCAAGTTTAGTAGAGACAGGGCCGGAAGCGGACTTTACCGATTATATCGCGCTGCTAAAGCCGCGCGTTATGTCTTTGGTTGTTTTCACCGCCCTTGTTGGCTTGCTTGTGGCCCCCGTATCGGTAAATCCTGTGATCACTTTTGCGTCCGTTCTGTTTATCGCCATTGGTGGCGGGGCATCGGGTGCCCTGAACATGTGGTGGGAGTCTGATATAGATGCGATCATGAAACGCACCCAAGACCGGCCTATTCCAACCGGGCGTGTCACCCGTGATAATGCACTGATTTTCGGTCTATGGTTGTCGGTTATCGCCGTGGGCATGCTGGGTCTTACGGCCAATTATCTGGCGGCGGGCCTTTTAGCCTTCACAATCTTTTTCTACGCTGTGGTTTACACCATGTGGCTGAAACGTGCGACACCGCAAAACATTGTCATCGGTGGTGCCGCAGGGGCCTTCCCGCCGATGATCGGCTGGGCTGTGGCCACGGGCAGTATCGGTATTGAAAGCATTTTGATGTTCGCGCTGATCTTCATGTGGACACCGCCGCATTTCTGGGCATTGGCCCTGTTTATGAACGATGATTATACCAAAGCAGGCGTGCCTATGTTGCCCGTTACCCATGGGCGCCGTGTGACGCGCAATCATATTCTGGGCTACACCATTGCACTGGTACCTGTTGCCATGGCCTTGTCTTTTAGCAGTATTGGCGGGCCGATTTATTTTGCTGCCGCCCTTGTGCTGAACGGAATGTTCCTGAAAGGTGCTTATGACATCTGGAAACGTACAGAAGAACAGGCGCAAGCCGATAAATATGCCACAGAACGCAAAGTGTTTCGTATCTCGTTATACTATCTGTTCGGGCATTTCGCACTATTATTGATTGAAGAAACCGCCAAAATATATGGCCTGAACTGGGCCGCTTGGCCACAATGGATTTAAACGAATGTCTGGTGCTGATAGTAACATAAGTGATCGTCGCAAACGCAATAACATCATGCTGGGCAGCCTGCTGCTGGGTTTTGTCGCCTTGGTATTTGCGATCACCGTGGCCAAAATGATGACCACAACAGGCGAGGTCGCCAACAGTAAACGCATCCCCGTAGCGGAGCAAACGGAATGAGCCAGGACAAGAACACCAAAATGCTGATCCGCCTTAGTGTGCTGGTTTTCTCCATGCTGGCGTTTTCATTCGCTGCGGTGCCGTTTTACAACTGGTTCTGCCGTGTCACGGGCTTTGCAGGCGTCACGCAAGTGGCCGCTGAAGCCAGTGACACTATTTTGGATCAAACCATTGAAATCCGTTTTGACGGTTCACTGGAACGCGGCATGCCGTGGGATTTCAAACCTGAACACACCACGATGACACTGAAAATCGGCGAAACCGGTTTGGCGTTTTATGAGGCCTATAACCCGACCGATAAAGTCATTGCAGGCACTGCCAGCTATAATGTGTTTCCGTATTCCGCAGGCGCGTATTTCACCAAAATCGACTGTTTTTGCTTCGAGATGCAGGTGCTGCAACCGGGTGAACGGGTGATGATGCCGGTTACGTTCTACGTTGATCCTGACATCATTAATGATCCGGATGCGAAATACGCAAAGACCATCACGTTAAGTTATACGTTCCACGTTACAGATTTACCTGAAGAAGAACTTGCTTTGCGTGCACAAACCAACATAAAGACAATAAAGTAAACCAAGGGGATTCCACAAATGGCGCATGAAAAAAACCATGATTACCACATTTTGCAGCCCAGTATACGGCCGTTTCAGGGCGCATTAAGTGCTTTCGTCATGCTGTTTGGCGCAGTACTTTGGATGGGTGACATTACACCGTATATCTTCTTTATCGGCTTGGTCGGTGTCCTGTACACAATGTACGAATGGTGGTCTGAGGTTATCAATGAAGCTAACATCGGCGATCACACACCTGTGGTAACCATCGGTCTGCGCTATGGCATGATCCTGTTTATCACCTCTGAAGTAATGTTCTTCGTGGCTTGGTTCTGGTCTTTCTTCAAGCACGCGCTTTACCCGATGACTGAAGGTTACCCCCTGATAGACGGCGTATGGCCCCCCGTTGGCATTGAAACATTTGACCCGTGGCACCTGCCACTGATCAACACTTTGATCTTGCTATGCTCTGGTTGTTTTTGCACATGGGCGCACCACGCGATTGTGCATGAAAACGACCGCGATGGCCTGAAAAAAGGCCTGCTTGGCGCGGTTCTATTGGGCCTCTTGTTCACAGTATTCCAAGCATATGAGTACAGCCACGCAACGTTCAGCTTCGACGGTAACATTTACGGTGCGAATTTCTTTATGGCGACAGGCTTTCACGGCTTCCATGTTGTGATTGGCACCATCTTCCTGTTCGTTTGTTATATGCGCGCACGAGCAGGTGCCTTTACCCCTGAAAAACATGTGGGGTTAGAAGCGGCAGCTTGGTACTGGCACTTCGTTGATGTTGTCTGGTTGTTCCTGTTCTTCGCCATATACATCTGGGGCAGTTGATCCCAACCTGTTTAGAATTCAACATGAAAGGCGCGGGCTTAATTCCCGCGCCTTTTTCTATGGATATAATCCGCCGAAAATCAGGTAAGTTAGATTTGACAACTTTAAATCTGTGTGGTTTTTGGGGATGAAAACAAATGAAAGCGTATCTTCATGAAACATTTAGTCTTTGTCCTGACGGCAATTCTTATGACGTGGTCCCTAGCTGCAAATGCCGCTGAGTTCAAAAAGGGTTTAGAGGCTGCCCAAAAAGGTGATTTCGCAACCGCGTTGAAGGAATGGCAACCGTTAGCAGATGAAGGCAATCAGCATGCTCAGTATTCATTGGGCGTGATGTATTTAAACGGCCAAGGTGTGCCGCAGGATTATGAGGAAGCGGTGAAATGGTACCGGTTATCAGCTGAACAAGGTAATGTTGCCGCCCAAACCAATCTGGGTGTTATGTATTATAGCGGCAAAGGCGTTCCGCAAGATTTTGCAATGGCGGTGAAATGGTTCAGTTTGGCAGCAGAGCAGGGCTACGCTTATGCCCAAACTAATTTGGGTGTTATGTATTTTGCCGGCCAAGGGGTTGAACAAGATTATGCCAAAGCTGCAAATTGGTACAGCAAAGCCGCAGCCCTAGGTGATGAAGGTGCTAAAGCCAAGCTGGAAGAAATGTACGCAAACGGACAGGCCAAGCCTGAGGAATAGTTTTTAGGTATACATAGAGGATAACCTCTATTTTCACCTTGGACTTACAACCGTTTTAAGGTAATGGATTGCGGGCTGTCAAAACAGGTGATGAAATGACCAAACGCATGATCTTTCCRATAATTATGGGGCTATCWGGCATYGCTATCCTGTTGTACCTMGGCACRTGGCAAGTGCAGCGCATGATTTGGAAAAAYACCATACTGGCGCAAATCGARGCGCGCATTGCAGCKGAYCCCATYSCRCTACCYGCCAAACCCAACCCYGAATTTGAYAACCGCTTATCGGTGCGTRTCAMRGCCACCATCGGYTTTGATGAAGCCCATGTRCTKWYWTCYACCAARCRYGAYGGSCCGGGWTTTCTKGTGATCACRCCKGCRYTRACMAARCCKGRTGGWCGSCGYATTCTGATWGAYATGGGYTWYRTCCCCGAARCRCWGAARAAMACCGTGCGCAAGCCGCAAGACGTGACCATCGTMGGCAACATCCTGTGGCCYAATGAGGTGGATAGCTACACACCTGATCCCAACATGGAAAAGAACATCTGGTTTGCGCGTGACGCCACAAAGCTTTCACGCCACTTCGGCACCGAGAATTTTCTGGTGGTGGCCCGCACGATTGAGGTCGGCGATTACGGCACCACACCGCAACCTATCGGGCTGAACATCCCCAACAACCACCTTGAATACGCGATCACGTGGTTTTCTTTGGCTTTGGTATGGTTTGGGATGACACTCTATCTGCTTTACCGTATCAAGCAAAAAACAGTTTAACCTAGGAACAAAACTGATGAAATATATCTCGACCCGTGGCCAATCACCCGCGCTGACATTCGAAGAAGCTATGCTTTCAGGTCTTGCACGTGATGGCGGGCTTTATGTGCCAGAGACGTGGCCGACCTTGACGCAAGATCAAATCGCAAGCTTCGCTGGTAAGTCTTATGAAGAGGTTGCTTTTGAGGTAATGAAGCCTTTCGTCGGCGACACATTCACCGACATCGAGTTCATGGAAATCATCCAAAAAGCCTATGCGGGCTTTGCCCACACGGCGCGTTGCCCGTTAGTGCAACTTGATGAAAACCATTTCTTGCTGGAACTGTTCCACGGGCCAACGCTGGCGTTTAAAGATGTGGCCATGCAACTGATCGGCCAGATGTTTCAGGTCGCCCTGAAACGGCGCGGTGAGCGGGTGACGATTGTAGGGGCAACATCGGGCGATACCGGTTCTGCCGCCATCGAAGCCTTCAAGGGTCTGGATGCGGTTGATGTCTTCATCATGTTCCCAGACGGGCGCGTGTCCGAGGTGCAACGCCGCCAAATGTCAACGCCAAGTGAAAGCAACATTCATGCGCTGGCCGTGGCAGGCGACTTTGACGATTGCCAAGCCCGCCTGAAAGACATGTTCAACGATTTTGATTTCCGTGACGGGGTGAAACTGGCCGGTGTCAACAGCATCAACTGGGCCCGCGTTATGGCGCAGGTGGTATATTTCTTTACCTCAGCCGTGTCCTTGGGCGCACCGCACCGCAAAGTATCCTTCACCGTGCCTACGGGCAATTTCGGTGATATTTTTGCAGGTTATGTGGCCAAACGCATGGGCCTGCCGATTGATCGCTTGGTGATAGCCACCAATCAAAACGACATCCTGCACCGCACATTGCAATCGGGCGAGCACACCAAAATGGGTGTGACGCCTTCGATCAGCCCGTCGATGGATATTGAGGTCAGTTCCAACTTTGAACGCCTGTTGTTTGATCTGTATGACCGCGAAGGTGATGCTGTGGTGCAGTTGATGGATGCACTGAAACAGGACGGCAGCTTTACCTTGTCACAAGGGGCGACGCAGAAATTGCATGACGAGTTTGACAGCGGCAGTTGTTCGGAAGCGCAAACCTCTGCCCAGATCAAACGTTCTTATGAAGATGTCGGCGAAGTTTTGTGCCCGCATTCGGCCATTGCCGTGAAAGTTGCAAACAGCGTTGTGCGCGATGAAACCGTGCCAATGATCACATTGGCCACCGCACACCCTGCCAAGTTCCCCGCAGCCGTTGAAGCCGCTTGCGGCGTACACCCCGAACTGCCCGCACGCATGGGTGATTTGTTCAACAAGGCGGAACGCATTACCAAAGTGGACAATGACTTGGCCGCAATCGAGGCCCTGATCCGTGAAGGTATCGCTAAGTGAGCGTTGAACTGACCACACTGCCCAACGGCTTTCGCATTGTCACTGAAAATATGCCCAGCTTGCAATCCGCATCCCTTGGGGTCTGGGTTTCCGCAGGGGGCCGCCATGAACGCGCTGACCAGAACGGGATCGCGCATTTTCTGGAACATATGGCGTTTAAGGGCACACAGACACGCAATGCCTTGCAAATTGCCGAAGCGATTGAAGATGTCGGTGGGTTTATCAATGCCTACACCAGCCGCGAAGCCACGGCTTACTATGTGCGCGTGTTGGAAAAAGACGTGGCCTTGGGCTTTGATGTGATTTCAGACATCGTGCTGAACTCGGTTTTTGACCCGCGTGAGGTTGATATTGAACGCGGTGTGATCTTGCAGGAAATAGGCCAGTCACTGGACACGCCCGACGATATTATCTTTGATTGGCTGCAAGAAGTATCTTACCCCGATCAACCGTTTGGCCGCACCATTCTTGGGCCAGCTGAGCGCGTGGAAAATTTCAGCCGTGAGAACTTACAGGAATTTGTGGCACAAAACTATGTACCCAACCAGATGATTCTGGCCGCTGCAGGGGCTGTGGATCACGATGCATTGGTACGCTTGGCGCAAGCCAGCTTTGGCCATCTGCCAAGCGGGCAGGGGCTATTGGCGCAACCCGCCCTTTACAAAGGCGGCGAGTGCCGTGTGGTTAAAGATCTGGAACAGGCGCATTTTGCCCTGTCTCTGGAAACCACAGGCTACATGAGTGACGACATCTACACAGGCCAAGTATACGCGGTTGCAATGGGCGGCGGCATGTCTTCGCGCCTGTTCCAGGAAGCCCGTGAAAAACGCGGGTTGTGTTATACGATTTATGCCCAAGCAGCGGCCTATTCCGATACCGGCTCGCTAACGATCTATTCAGGCACCAGTGGCGACGATGTGGCAGACTTGTCAGAACTTTGCATTGAAGAGCTGAAACGCTCGGCGCAAGATATGACGGCGGCGGAACTTGATCGCGCCCGCAACCAGATGAAAGCAGGCTTGCTGATGGGGCTGGAAAGCCCTGCATCGCGGTGCGAACGTCTGGCGCGGATGACGGGTATCTGGGGGCGCGTACCTGATTTGGAAGAAGTTGTCGGCAAAATAGATGCGGTCAGTGTGCAAGGCGTGATGGATTACGCCCAACGCCTGTGCGAAAAATCCGCACCATCGCTTGCATTATACGGCCCCGTGGAAGGCGCACCTGCGGTTGAAACCCTAGCCGAAAAGCTGGTGGCATAATCGGTTATGTTCGGACGTAAACCCAAAGTTGCGATTGAAACCGAACGCCTGACATTGCGTCTGCCGATGCAAAAAGATCATTTGCAATGGGTGCATCTGCGCCAAGCCAGTGCCGAATATCTAACGCCTTGGGAACCGGTCTGGGCGCAAGACCATTTTTCCAAACGCGCATTCGCCAATCGGGTGTATTGGGCACGTAAAGCCTATGATGCAGGGCGCGGCGCACCCCTGTTCATGATCCGCCGCGCTGACAATGCACTGGTGGGCGCGATCACACTGGATAATATCCGCCGTGGCCCCGCGCAAACCGGCACTTTGGGCTATTGGACAGGCGAAGAATTTGCCCGTTTGGGCTATATGTCGGAAGCGATCCAAGGCCTTGTGCATTTTGCCTTTACCACGCTTGATCTAAGCCGAATAGAGGCCGCTTGCCTGCCTGAAAACAAACCTTCACGCGGGGTGCTGGAAAAGTCGGGCTTTAAATATGAAGGTGTGGCGCAAGCCTATCTACAGATTAATGGTCGTTGGTGCAATCACGTGCTTTATTCCAACCTGCGCAGTGATCGGCGCGGCAAAACCGATGCGGGCTAGCCCTTTGCAATAATCGGGATTAAAAGACTGATATGACCCTATCAAAAGCCACCCCTGAGTTTCTAAAAACCCTGAAAGATGCCCTTCCTGCGGACACTATTACGGATGCACCAGAAAGTTATCTGACCGAAGAACGCGGCCTTGTTAAAGGTACGGCTGCATGTTTGGCGCGGCCCCGTAATGTGCAAGAAGTGGCAATGATTGTGCGCCTGTGCAACCAACACCGTGTAGGCCTAATCCCATACGCGGGGGGCACAGGGCTAACAGGCGGGCAGGTGGCAAATCTTGATCCCTCCGCTGTGATCTTGTCGGTTGAACGCATGGCATCGGTGCGTGATGTGGACGTCGCGAACAACACCATCACTGTGGAAGCGGGCGTTATTCTGGAAAACGTCCAGCAGGCGGCGGATGATGTGGACAGGTTGTTTCCCTTATCATTGGCCGCGCAAGGCAGTTGCCGCATTGGTGGCAATCTGGCTACCAATGCAGGTGGTACACAGGTGCTGCGCTACGGTAATACACGTGATCTTTGCCTAGGGCTGGAAGCGGTTTTGCCGGATGGGTCGATTTATCACGGGCTGACGGGATTGCGCAAAGACAACACCGGCTTTGACATTCGCAACCTGCTGGTCGGTTCCGAAGGGGCCTTGGGGGTGATCACGGCGGCCACGTTGAAACTATACGCCAAGCCGAAAGAAGTTGCGACTGCCATGGCGGTTGTGCCGTCACCTGCGGCAGCCGTGGAACTGCTGGGTGTGATGCAATCAGGGTTGGATGGTCTGGTGTCAGGGTTTGAGCTGATCCACGGGCAGGGCCTGGATTTTCTGGCCGAGACCATGCCCGATGTGCGCCAACCTTTTACCACGCGCCACGAATGGATGGTGCTGATTGAGGTTGCAGGCGGGCAAGGGGCAAACCTTGATGCGCGTCTGATGTCTGTACTGGAAACCGCGATTGAAAATGGGTTGGTAGAGGATGTTTTAATCGCGCAAAACACCCAGCAAGCCCAGCAATTCTGGCAGGTGCGCGAAAGCATCCCTTTGGCCAATAAACTGATTGGCGGGATTTCCAGCCATGATATTTCTGTACCGATCTCTGCTTTAGCTGAATTCATCCAAGCAGGCTTTGACGCGATTGCAAAACTGGGTGATTTGCGGGTCAACTGCTTTGGTCATGTGGGGGACGGCAACCTGCATTACAACGTCTACCCCGCCAAAGGGCAGGTGCGGGCAGAGGTCATGCATTTGAAGCCTGCAATCATAGAGGTGATCTATGATCTTGTGCATGAGTTCGGCGGATCGTTTTCCGCAGAACACGGTATTGGGCGGTTGAAAGTGGATGATTTGGAAAAGTACAGCGACCCTGCGAAACTGGCCACAATACGCACCATTAAAGCGGCCTTTGACCCCAACGGCATCATGAACCCCGGTGTGATTGTCAGGTAATGTGATTGTCAGGTAATTTACAGATAAGCTTACGCCCTGCCATGGGGTACATGCAGGGCGCAAGGTCTGTAGCAAGCAATCTTAAGTTCCTGTATGGAACGTTTAAGTCATAGCAGAGACATGGTTACCAAACTCTTAAGCTTCACAAAATTTCTTAGCACTCGCTTTTGCCCTTGGCCCTTTCAAAGGCCATTCTGGTTTTTGCCGCTATATCAAAAAGCGGGCGTGGCGGTATCCAACTGGGTTTAGGCAGTGAATTTGCCGTGTCCAGCAAAGTCGAAGGCACGTCCATCGCCAAATCAACGATTAACCGCCCCATGATGGTGCCGCGTGCAACACCCGATGCGTTATAACAACCTGCCGCAAAAATATTGTTTGACAGTTTACGGAACACGGGCTTTGAATTGGCACTTACACAAATATTGCCCGACCAAGTGTAGTCGATCGCATCCCCTGCAAGCCACGGAAATCTTTTTTTCAAGCCTTGATAATGCAGGCCTCGCCTTTGTGCCAATGTCGGCAGATCAATGCCAGAGGGGCGATATTCCGCAGTGTTGCGGATCAAAATCCGCCTGTCTTTGGTCAGGCGCATCGTGGCCCCAAGGGATTGCGGCGATAACACCCCCCAAGAGGCCGCGTGACCGATTTGGTCTTCTTCGGCTTTGCTTAGCGGGCGGGTCAGGCTGGCGGTCAGGGCCAGCGGGAACACGCGGTCAGCCTGAATGCCCAACCTTGGCATAAAGGCATTAACCCCGACGATCACCTTGTTTGCGCGAAGCGTGCCATCTTTCAGGGTTAAAACCGCCCCATCCCCGTCTTGCACCAGCTTTAAAACGGGTGAGTTTTCGTAAATCTCAACCTGTTCAGGCAAACTATCCGCCAGCCCTTTTGCCAGCATTGCAGGCTGCACCAACGCCCCCCCTGTGGACAAAACCCCCAGCTTATAATGCGCAGTGCCAAGGCGTTTTTGCAAAGCCGCCTCATCCAGCAGGGTGGCGTTAATGCCCATATCGGCAAAAGCCTGTGCATGGTGGCGCAAGGTGCCAAAGTTTTTTGATGATGTCGCCGCATGGATAGACCCGGTATCTTCCCATTGGCAGTTGATTTTATGGCTTTCGACAAGCCGCTTTGTCGCAGCAACGCCTGCATGATCCAGCGCATTCAATGCCGCATAACCAGCCCGTCCGCTGGCCGATGAAAGGGCCGCGTGCCCGGGCGACTCGTTAGCAACAACAAAGCCTGAATTGCGCCCCGTGGCACCTTGTCCTACCCGCTTACCCTCAATCAGGATAATCCGTGCATTCGGATCCAGATTTGCAATCCGCCGTGCCGCTGCAAGGCCGGTAAACCCGCCACCGATAATGGCCCAGTCTGTAGTTTGCGCGCCTTTAAACGTCGGGTGTGATGTGTAGTTGCCCGCTAAGGCCACCCAACCGCAAATATCTTCCATGTTAGCCTCCGTTATCAAAGCCCGTCAAAGGCACACAACACATGCACCGGCACGCCCATAGCTTCAATCTTGGCGGCACCACCCAAGGCGGGCAGGTCGATGATGAAGGTGGATTGAACAACCGTGCCGCCCAAAGCTTCAATCAGTTTAATGCCAGCTTCCGCCGTGCCACCCGTTGCGATCAGATCGTCCAGTAGCAGCACTTTGTCACCCGGTTCAATCGCATCATCATGCAGTTCCATCGTGGCTGTACCATATTCCAGCGCATATTCCTGACTGATGGTTTTGCCAGGCAACTTGCCCTGCTTGCGAATAGGCACAAAGCCCACACCCAGCGATTGGGCCACCGCACCGCCCATGATAAATCCGCGTGCTTCCAGCCCTGCGACCTTGTCGATTTTCAGGTCTTTCAGTGCCGCCACAGTTTCAGCTATTGCCAGACGTAGCCCTTCGGCACTGCCAAACAATGTGGTGACATCCCGAAACAGGATACCTTCGTGTGGAAAGTCGGGAATGGTGCGTATATAGTCTCGGATATTTTTGGTCATGGGGTCACTTCATTGTTGTTTAAATAGGCGTTGTAAGATGTTTTCAGGGTTAGCGTTATTGTGGTTTGAAAGCGCGCGTGTGTTTGGAATTTGTTTCAGGATTGCAATAACACTTGGTGATGTCAGGGCAACGGAATGATTTAAAACATCCCCATCGGTGAAGCCTGAAAGGTTCACCACCTGCACCCCGTATTGCGTAAGAATATCTGGGCTTGTAATCTGCCCAAGCCGCCGCTGCTTTCCGGTTAGAAACGACATAAGCTTTAAGGCGCGATCATTTGCAGTGCTGAACACCACAAAAGGTTGTGGTACGGGCTTGAGCCGACGAAGTTGCATCTGAAAAACCGATTGATCTATATCGGGTGAAATCAAAACAACCCCATCTATGATCGGCATCACCGCTTTGTCACCGCCAATGGCCATCTGGCGCAAGATTTCCATTAACAGGTTTGCGCCAATGGAATGGGCCACAAGGGTTAAACGTTTAGTGCCTGCGCGGGCCAGTTGTTGCAACAGGGTTTGCAAGCCATCGCGGGCAAACAGAACACTGTCACGGTCATGCAGGTATTCGTATGAGGTTTCAGTTGTGGGCCATGCATATAAAACGGGCGTTCCGTTAAATTCTATATCCGCTGACATTTGTGCAAAGCGGTACAGGCTTTCGGCGAAGTTATTATTGTATCCGTGGATAAATACAACAACCTCATCCATGTTTTTAGCGGTTCTAAGTGTTGATCTGAACGCGGCCGGGCTTTTAAATATCTGCGCTTGCGTAATCACAAAATCCGTTGCGGGGTCGGGTGGGCCTTTCGGCCATTCAATCTCGCCGACCTCATGGCTGGGCGGGATTGAAATATCATAACGCGCATAGCTCAGCACAGACGTGCGCAACCCGTTAAAGCCATAAGCCGTGCCATCGCGCTGCCGCGTGGTCGCGACATAGATGTTTTCATGCTTAGTTGTAGGGGTATTTGTTGTGACAATCCCCAACTCACCACGCCCCGTACAAGCCGCAAGAACGGTCAGGCACAAGATCAAAAGGGTGAACTGTTTTTGCATGGCTAAAGAACGCGCCCCGCAACCGCATCCAGCTTTGCCATAAGCGTAGGGTCACGGTTTTCGGGTTGGGTGATAATGGCATATTCCAACGCACGGTCACAGCCGTGCGGGCAGGTTTCACGCGTGGTGCCCAACAGATCGGGCAATCTGCCGATCAGCCCTTTGGCCTTACCCGCATTGCCCATTAAGGTGCCGATAATCTGTGAAATATCAACCTCTCCGTGGTCGGGATGCCAGCTATCAAAATCGGTGATCATGGCGACAGAGGCATAGCAAAGCTCGGCCTCTCGTGCCAGTTTGGCTTCGGGCATATTGGTCATGCCGATCACATCACAGTCCCAAACCTCGCGGTACATTTTGCTTTCGGCCAGCGTTGAAAACTGTGGCCCTTCCATCGCCAGATAGGTACCCCCCATATGGGTGGTGATGCCTTCGGCCTTGGCCGCCGCATAGCACGCTTCACTTAAGCGCGGGCAAGTCGGATGGGCCACAGAAACATGGGCCACACAGCCAGTGCCGAAAAACGATTTTTCGCGTGCAAAAGTGCGGTCAATAAACTGGTCTATGATGACAAAATCACCGGGCGCCATATCTTCGCGAAACGACCCGCAAGCGGAAACCGAGATCACATCCGTGACGCCCGCCCGTTTCAACGCGTCAATATTAGCGCGGTAATTCACCGTGCTGGGGGACAGGGCATGACCGCGCCCGTGACGTGGTAAAAACACCATTTTAACGCTGTTCAGTTCCCCAAAAAGCAGTTCGTCAGAGGGCGCACCAAACGGGCTGTCCACCTTGCGCCATTCAGCCCCTTGCAGCCCTTCGATGTCATACACACCACTGCCGCCCATCACGCCGATCACTGTATCCAAAACCTGTTCCCCCAAGGATGTTTATTGCAAACTTATGCGATTAAATCGGGTTGTTAAAGGGGTGTTGTCGCCCAAGTGAGTTGTGCATCAGTTTCAACGGTGCCCGCACGAATAGCGCGGATGCGTTGCAGGGCTGTGTTGCCATCTTCACCCTGCAAAACCAGCAGTTTCAACAGCACCATTCCTGAACGACCTTTGCCACCTTTGCAATGAACTAAAACCTTGCCGTTTGCACCCAACACGGCTTGCAAACCTTCAAGGGTCTCAAGCCAAAGGGCGCGGTCTTTGGCGTTTGGCACCCCGAAATCCGAGATCGGCAAATGCAGCCAGTCATAACCTGTTTCCAAAAAACGAACGGGCAGGGGTTTGCCCATATCAGGAAACTCAGCCTCTTGGGTCAAGGTCATTACAACGGTGGGTTTCCATGCCTCAATAGCCGCAAGATCAGCATCCCTACAGGGTTGTTTGCAAATCCCAAGCACCCCCTTGGTAAACCCCGCCACGTCGTGAATTTGAAACGGATCACCCGGCATCAGCTATCCTCAGGTAGTTTCAGCGAAAACACCGTTTCCACATTGGCATAATCCATATAACCCAAGCGTGCCAAGGGTACATAACGGGTCACATCCAGCAGCCCGTCTTTCAAGTGTTCGTCCTTGATATGCACGCCCACGACCTGACCCAGAACCATCTGTCCGCCACCCGGCAGATCAATGATGGAATGCAATGTGCATTCCATTGCCACAGGGCTGGCGGCCACGAAAGGGGCCTTGATCACGCGGGGTGCCGCCTTTTCCAGCCCCGCCTTTTCAAACTCATCCACCCCGTGGGCAAAATGCTGGCTGGTGATGTTCATCGCATCTTTCAGCGCGTCCGACACGATGTTCACGCAAAATTCGCCCGATGTGCGGATATTGACCAGACTGTCTTTGGGTTCATCTACCCCCATTTTTTTGCCTGCAACTGCAAACATCAACATCGGCGGGGTGTCTTGGATAGCATTGAAAAAAGAATAGGGTGCAAGGTTTGCCACACCATCTGCGTTCAGGGTAGAAATCCACGCAATAGGGCGGGGCGATACAATCGCTTTGAACGGGTTATGCGGCAATCCGTGGTCATTGTTCTTCGGTTGGTAAAACATCTGTATTGGGCCTTTATGATAATTGCCCAATGCATAGCCCCATGCTATCGGCAGTGCCAGAGGTTTTAGAAAAAGTTGAACGGATGTTTCGGTTAGCAACAGAAAACAAAGATGACTGGTGGGAGGTCGAGGCACTTTATGACCTGACCTTTGCGCCCGGCCGTGAAGCTTTGTCGTCTTACCGCCTGCGCGAAGGGGTGCGCCCCGTGGCAGATCTGTGCCTGACGGTGCGTGATGCATATGAAGCCCTAGCTGGTGTTATCCGCTACTGGCCCGTTGTGGTGGGCGACGGGCAGCATGCCTGCTTGTTGCTGGGCCCTGTTGCAGTTCACCCGACCCATCAAGGTGAGGGTTTGGGTGCATTCCTGATGCGCGAAAGTCTGGCCTTGGCCAAAGACACAGGATGGGGCCGTGTTCTGCTGGTGGGTGATGCGCCATACTACCAACGCTTCGGCTTTGAAGCGGCCCCGTCCTTGGATTTCCCGAAACCCGTGAACCCGGATCGGATACTAAGTCTGGAACTGGTTGAGGGGGCTTTTGACGGGGTATTTGGGGAAGTTGGGAAGGTCCACTAAAAACTCTGCCTATAACACCAAGTTTGATAGGATCGTGAATATTTCAACACCAGAGCGCGGTGAAACCGCGCAGCCCCGTTGAGGTGACAGAAGATTGCAAAGTATTTTTTGAGAACCCTCCCCCTTGTGGGGAGTCGGGGAGGGGCTTTTGCAATAATTGTGCTGGGCGGGTGGATTGCCTCTTTTGGTCGAGGCTCTGCCGATTGTTGTTATGCAAGACAATGTACGAGACTTCGAAGATTCCGTGCCGCTTTTGCGAGAGAAATTCAGTGATCAAAATAAAACTTTTCTCGCATGTGTCATTCTTTTTCTTCAGTTTACAGAAATGACACGGAATTTCTAACGTTCCCTACTTTTGGCATATTTGGGTTTCCTTTGTTGCTTACACTAAAAACATAAAGATCAACAATGATCTACCGACTTCTATCCCCACATAAAAATATTATTAGGTGCAACTTTATGTAACTATGTAAACTCGCTAGTCTTTGATTAATAACTGAAATATGTAACAGTATGCAATGGGGTGCAACAGACGCAAGGCTGCTACCGCCGTAGCCAATCCCCCCACAAGAACGCGTTTAAAACCAGTTTCTTTTGTATCTGCCTTGTCTTAAGATAATTTCCCCCATAAAGCCTTATGCTATGAAGATAATAACAAAAACCACCGACTTAGCCGAATTTTGCACAGAATGTGCAAAACATGATTATGTAACCGTAGACACAGAGTTTCTGCGCGAGCGTACATATTATTCCAAACTATGCCTGATCCAGATGGCTTATCCGGGGCAGGGCGATGAAAACGCGGTTCTGATCGACCCGCTTTCAGATGATCTGTCTTTGGCACCGCTTTACGAATTGTTCGAAGACGAAAGCGTCGTCAAAGTGTTTCATGCGGCCCGCCAAGACCTTGAAATCTTTTTTGTCGACAAAGGCATCATCCCCAACCCGTTATTTGATACCCAAGTGGCCGCAATGGTGTGCGGGTACGGTGAGCAGGCAGGCTATGAAACCTTGGTGCGCAAAATTGCCGACGCGCCCTTGGATAAATCCTCACGCTTCACGGATTGGAGCACGCGGCCCTTATCCGACAAGCAAAAGGTCTACGCCCTTGGTGACGTCACCCATTTGCGGGTGATCTATGAGCACCTCAAGCGCAATCTGGATAAATCCAACCGTCATGCATGGGTGCAAGAAGAACTGGGTATTTTGACCAATCCGGGCACTTATATTGTCGAGCCTGATCAGGCTTGGAAACGGGTGAAAACCCGCAATGGTTCGGGTAAAATGCTGGCCTATGTGCGTGAACTTGCGCGGTTTCGCGAGGTTCATGCTAAAACCAAGAATATCCCGCGTAACCGGGTCTATAAAGATGATGCATTGCTGGAATTGGCGGCAACCAAACCGTCGTCATACGACCAGTTGAAAAAATCCCGCCTGTTGCTGCGCGATGCGCGCGGTGGCGTGATTGCAGATGGTATCATCAATGCGGTCAAACAAGCTTCACAAGTTGCCCCCGAAGATTACCCCAAAGCACTGCCTATACGCGTGAAAAAGCAAGGCAATGACGGCCTGTCTGATTTGTTGCGCGTATTGCTGAAAGCCAGTGCTGAAAAGGCAGGTGTGGCCAGTAAACTGATCTGCAATGCGGCTGATTTGGATGCGATTGCAGGCGGTGAACGGGATTTGCCCGCCTTTAAAGGCTGGCGCAATGAAGTTTTTGGCAATGATGCGCTAAAGCTGTGCGAAGGCAAAATTGCTTTGTCCGCCCACAAGGATTCGGTGAAAATAGTCCCTGTTTAAACTTGGGTTATTTTGATTTGACGATCTGGTTTTGCGCCGCAACAACACGGATGCGTTTTACCGAGGCCAAGCGAATAGATGTAATAAAGGCCCCCGCATAAACCTCATTTGATCGTGGCGTTGGGCCTGCGCGCGTGTATTTTGGTTTCTCACCTTTAAACTCATAGGTCACAACCCCGTTTTCATCGGGCAGACCTTTGTTAACGGCAACCAGATTAACGTTGCTATAGCCCTGACGGTCCAAGGTGCCTTTGGCTTTGATCAAAACGCCGCCCCGAAACGCATCTACCTGCACTTCGGTCACAACGGGAATAAGGATACGTGTTTCCGCTGCTGGAATGCGTTGCTCTAACTGCACTTCTTTTTCGCGCTTCTTAAAGAACCCGCCTGAACTGCCAGCACTACTGCCCCCGGAACTACGACCGGAACTGCCCGCACTGCTGCCCGCAGAATTGCCAAGGCTGCCAAGCCCGGAACATCCGACAACAAAGCTTGCTGCAATTATGGTGATGAATATCTTTTTCATGGCTCGCCCCAACTTCTTTGCCACTACCGATACCCAAATCTGCCTGTAAAGAAAAGCCTCTCTTACAGCTATTGCAAAGAAAAAAGCTGGACGTTTCGCCGATACGGTCCTAGGTCATGGCTGAAACACAGGATCAGATCATGTCAGAGACCTTTGAAGATATTGTAGAAACGTTTGAATTCCTGGATGATTGGGAAGATCGCTACCGTCATGTGATTGAAATGGGCCGTGCAATGCCCCCGTTGAATGATGTGTTAAAAGTGTCGGCGACTAAGGTGGATGGCTGTGCATCACAAGTCTGGATTGTACCCAAAATTGATGGGGCAGGGCCGCAAGCGGTTTTGAATTTTGACGGTGAAAGTGACGCGATGATCGTGAATGGCCTGATCGCCATTCTTAAAGTTCTATATGCTGGCAATACCGTCGAAAAGGCGTTGGAAATAGATGCATTGGGTGCCTTCGCGCGTCTTGGTTTGGATCAGCATTTATCAGCCCAACGATCCAACGGGTTGCGTGCGATGATTGAACGCTTAAGGGCGGTTTCGCAGGCTGCAAACCAAACTTGAATTAAAATCATAATTGTTATGCTAAATATGCATTTGTTTCATGCGCAGAAACGTGTCACAGGCAGTGATAAGCGCAAAATCCGCGCCTGATCAGGATGCGAAAAAATGTCAGAAATACTACAAAAAATCATAGATAAACAAGGGTTTATCCTTGCAGATGGGGCCACAGGAACCAACCTGTTCAACATGGGGCTAATGGCGGGTGATGCGCCTGAAATGTGGAATGTTGAACATCCCGAACGCATTACCAAGCTTTATCAAGGTGCTGTAGACGCCGGTTCTGACCTATTTCTTACGAACAGTTTTGGTGCCAATGCTTCGCGATTGAAACTGCACCAATCAGCGGATCGCACCCGTGAGCTCAATCGGATCGCAGCTGAAATTGGCCGTAACGTTGCCGACAAAGCAGGTCGAACTGTTATCGTGGCCGGATCAATGGGACCAACTGGTGATATTATGGCTCCGCTCGGTGAGCTGACTTATGAACTCGCTGTAGAAATATTTCATGAACAGGCGGAAGGTCTGAAAGAAGGCGGTGCGGATGTGGGTTGG
>JAESRV010000105.1 GCA_016764475.1 Amylibacter sp. | reverse complement strand
GCATGGGACATCTATAAACCACAGATGGCCGCGTATATTCAACGCGCATTAGACCCGCGTGAAGCACCGTCTTACGGGGTTTTAGGGGATGAAGGGTGATCACGTCCGTTAACGTCCTGATCTACCAACTTACCAAGGGCGACAAATGTATCAACTAAGGCAGATTTAATAGGCTTGCTGGCCGAACAGACAAACCGTTGCACCACTTGCTACGCGGGTTACGGGGTAAAATAGCGGTTTTTACAAACCTATTTGCAACCGATCAACCAGCTTTCCAAGGGCGGCATCGCATTTTTCCAACTGTTCCACGCTGACATATTCATCGGGTTTATGGCCTTGTGCCATAGATCCCGGGCCGCAAATAACGGTGGGGATGTCAAGTTCTTGGTCAAACAGCCCACCTTCGGTGCCAAAAGCCACTTTGATGGTGCCGTTGGCCCCTGTCAGGGATTTGACGAAACTCACGACATCGGCGTTTGTCGGCGTGTTCAGGCCGGGGTAGGTGAAGGCTGTGCTGATTTTGATGTCAGCAACAGGTGCCTGTTTGCGGGCTAGGGCCGTGATTTTATCGACGGCTTTTTGCATTTGTGCAAGGATGTCATCAGGATTATCTTGCGCGATGTTGCGGATTTCGAAATCAAGTGTGCACAGGTTTGGCACGATATTAACCACCAAGCCGCCGTTGATTTTGCCCACATGCACGGTGGTGTAGGGCACATCGTAATCGGCGTCTTTTGCACCCGTTTCAATGATACCTGCCTGAATGCGGCGCAATTCGGTGACGAAGTCTGCCGCTAAATGGATGGCGTTCAGACCTGTGGGGGCAAGGGCCGAGTGGACCTCTTTACCGATGCAATCGGCATGTAGGGCGACTTTGCCCTTATGCCCTGTGGCCACGGCCATGTTAGTGGGTTCGCCAACGATGCAAAACAGCGGGCGGAAGGGGGCGGATTTGAGCATGTCGATCAGGCTGCGCACCCCGATGCAGCCTATTTCTTCATCATAGGAAAAGGCCAAATGTAATGGGGTTTTCAGGGGCTTACGGGACGCTTCTAATGCGGCTGCAAGGGCAGAGGCAAGAAAGCCTTTCATATCACAAGTGCCGCGACCGTATAGACGTACGTCTTTTTGGGTTAGCTTGAAGGGTGGTACTGTCCAGTTTTGGCCTTCAACAGGCACCACATCGGTGTGGCCTGACAATAGCACACCTGCACGCTCAATGGGGCCGATGGTGGCGTATAGGTTGGCTTTGGTGCCTGCATCGTTTTTGATCAGGGTCACTTCGGCCCCCGTTTTTTGCAGCAAGTCCTGCATATAATCCAGCAGACCCAGATTAGAGCGGTGGCTGACGGTATCAAAAGCGATTAGGCGGTCTAGGATTTCAATGGTTTTCATATTGCAGACTATGGATGAACGCGTCTTGAAACACCATACTATATGCGCCAAACCTGACCGGGTGCCATAGCAATAAAGCGGTCTTTTTCGATGCCGTTATCTGCCAGTGCTTTGGCTAAAGCGTGTTTGGGTTCTTCAATCGGTTCATTGGTCAGTTGAAACGTACCCCAGTGATGGCCAAGGGCGTGGCGGGCGTTGCACAGTTTGAAACCGGCGACTGCCTCATCCGGGTTTTGGTGTGCGCCTTTCATGAACCAACGCGGGGCATAGGCACCTATGGGCAGGATGGCCAGATCAAATGAGCCGTGCTTTTGCGCGGCTGCTTTGTAGTTTATGCCAGCGTGAAAACCGGTGTCGCCGATGTGGTAGATGCGCTTGTCATCGGTTTCAATCACGAAGGCGGCCCAAAGTGCCATGCGGCGGTCATAGGTTGTGCGCGCAGACCAGTGGTGGCAGGGTTCAAAGTAGATTTTTGTGCCACCCGCAATTTCAATCATATCGCCCCAATCGCCGGTTTGAACATCCGCCCCTGTGAGTGCATTATGGATGATGGTATCATTGCCTAAAGGGGTGATGATCTTGGGCTTGTCACGCTTTACCAGCTTTTGCAGCGTCATGGTGTCAAAGTGATCGTAATGGCTGTGGGTCAACAGCACCGCATCAATTTTCGGCAGGTTTTCAAAGGTGACGCCGGGCGGATTGACCCGCTTGGGGCCGGCAAAGCTGACCGGGCTGACACGTTGGGAAAACACCGGGTCAGTGATGATGTTCAGGCCGTTTACCTGTATCAGAAAGGTCGCGTGACCGATTAAGGTGACAACAAGCGCGTCTTTATCAAGTCTTGGGTCGGGTTTGGTGCCTGAAAATTCGCTGTCAAAATTATCGGGCCATTTGGCTTTGGGTTCCATTTGCCATTTTATCAGGTCTGAAAATCCGCTGTGAGGTATGCCGCCCGGGTTAAAGAAAACGCGCCCGTCATAATGGTCACTTTTTGGCCCTGTGTAATACTGGTTTGTTTTTTGTTTTGTCTTTGTCCAAAGAATGCCGCCCAAAAGGGCTGCTATTTGGCTAAGGCCAAACCATTTCAGTAATTTTCTGCGGGTCATGGGTTATTCCAGCTGCTCAAATGGCAATGTAACTTATTATCCGGTTTGATCCAGAGCTATCATAGAAACGGGATGGTTTATGGCCTATGGGGGTAAAGAAAGCCAAGTAATATGGCTTTCTTTATTCAAAATATTATGGCCGTGGGCCAATTTCGCCGTTCAATGTAAACGTGCGGTCAGTTTTTGAAGCCGGTTTGATGGTGAGCGTACCAATACCTGTCATGCCTTTGAATTGGCCCGTACCACTGACCAGTTCCCAAAAACCGTAATCGGCAAGGCGTGGTTTTTCAGCCCCTTTGAAAAATACCGCGCGGACGGTGAATTTGATGTTTGCAATATCGCCGTTTGCTGTTTCAAATTGCAAGTACCCTTGTGGGTTAGCACCCATTGGCGGGTTGATGTCATGCCAGCCATATTCAGTTACGGAGGCACCAGCCAAGGCACCTGTTCCTTCTGCAGTCCCTTCACGGCGCACCATGGCCACAAAATGTTTGCTGCCGTCTTTGAAATCCATCTTGATGACATTTGTCGGGGCCATTACGGCCTTTACAGATAGCTCGGCGGCATAGGTGGCCGTGGATGCAATGATCCCGGCGGCGGCGATCAAGCTGCCTGTTACAAGTGCTTTAAACAATGGTTTCTCCAATTCGAATTAGGTGGTTCATGGTCTTACAAATGCCATCACAGGCTTTAACAACAAGTTTCAGGGCACAATTCAAATAATATATTCGCAGATAACAATATAGTGATCTGAATATGTATAGTTACAATTACCGTGATGCCTGCGCGAACTCTGTCTGGCATGCTGTGTTGCAAGCTGATAACGGATGCTAATGTTATCAGCACGCAGCCGCACCGAATGGATCATAACACTATACACCATTGCCATCGGCGCTGTGGGTGCGGTGCTGGCGTATTATCTGTCTTTTCCGATCTATGTGCTGACGGGGCCTGCAATTATGGTCAGTATGATCAGCCTGACAGGGTTTAAGTTTGCGATTACGCCAGTGGTTCGTGACATTGCATTCCTTTTGATCGGTATTGGCATTGGCGCAGGGGTGACCTCTGAGGCCACGGCGGCGGTTCTACGCTGGCCGCTGGCCATTGCGGCTTTGGCGGTCATGTTAGTCGCCATCATTTTGCTTTGCCAGTTTCTACTGGTACGGTTTTTCAATTTTGACAGGCGCAGTGCCGTGTTGGCGGCAACGCCCGGGCATTTGAGCTTTGTCATAGGCCTTGGCGATGCCCTTGGTCTGGATGTAGCGCGTGTGGCGGTTGTGCAATCCATACGGCTTTTGGCCCTGACTTTGCTGGTGCCGTTGGTGGCAATCCTGTTCGGGGTAAAGTTGGGCACAAATATACTGCCCGCAGGCATTTCAATGCAAGGTGTGCATTTGTTGGGGCTGATTGTGGTCTCTGTCGGTGCAGGCATGGTTTTAAAAAGGCTGAATGTGCCTGCGGCCATTTTAATTGGTGCGATGATCACATCGGGGGTGTTTCATGCGCTTGGTTTAACGCCCGGTGTGTTGCCTGAAAACATTGCCCTGCCATGCTTTCTGGTGATCGGCACCATGATCGGCACACGGTTTTCGGGGATCAGCTATTTGCAGTTGAAAAACACATTGCTGGCAGGGCTTGCAACAACGGCTGTATCAATCAGTTTAACGGTTATGACCGCCCTGCCGATTGCGTATTTTCTGACCATACCCACCGCCCATGTGGTTGTGGCGTTTTCACCCGGCGGGTTAGAGACCATGATTGCCATGGGGGCCGTGTTGGGGGCGAACCCCGGATTTGTGGCCGCCTGTCATATCGGGCGGTTGTTATTGCTGCCCTTGCTGGTGCCAGCCTTGTTGGCGCAGCGCAAATAAGAGCTATTGAAACATATAACATGTGGCCCTAGACATAACCACATGAAAAATTTCCCTGATCTACCGCCCATCTGGACTGTGGCCGCCATCGGCACCATTTATCTGTTGAACTGGATAGCACCCTATTTCCTGTTTGATTTTCCCTTTCCTTGGGTCGCATACGGTATTCAGGCGATAGGCGTTGGTCTGATACTATGGGCCGCTTGGTGGTTTTTTCGCAAGAAAACCACGATTGAGCCACACCATTCAGCCACCACGCTTTTAGTCGAGGGGCCGTTTAAGATTTCTCGTAATCCGATTTATCTGGGGTTTGTGGCCATTTGTTTTGGCAGCTTTTTAAATGCAGGGAACCTGTTGGGGTTCGTGCCGTTTCTGGTTTTGATCTGGGCTTTGCACAAACGTTTCGTAATCCCTGAAGAGCAGGGATTACTGGAAACGTTCGGTAAAGAGGCCGAAGATTATATTGCCGCAACCAAGCGTTGGTTGTTATAGTATCGCCCATTTGATGGCGTAGGCCACCACTGTAAGTGTGGCGACACTCAAAAGCCAAATTGCCACGAACCACATCAGTTTTTTTGGTAGGGTATTTGACATCAGTGATACCCCTCGTCTGGATCAATTTTGCCACGAAATACCCAGTATGAATAGGCGGTATAGGCCAGTATCATCGGCACCAGAACGACCGTGCCGTATAGGGCGAATGACAGGCTTTTATCGGGGGCGGCGGCATCTTGGATGCTTAGGGACGGGGGGACTATGTTGGGGTAAAAGCTGATACCGATGCCGATGAAACACAAGACGAAGATTGATAGGCTGGCCAGAAACGGTGAGGCGTCTTTGTGATCGTTCAACCCCAAAAACAAGCGGTAGGCCGCGTAGGTGACCAGTATTGGCACAGTGATGCTGAACGCCATTTGCGGCCATGCGAACCAGCGGGCGAAAAACGCGGGGTTTTGGAAGGGCGTAATCAGGCTGACCAGCCCGATCAGGGCCAGTGTAATGGCCCCTAAGCCCCAGCTGAAAAAGCGCATTTGCACTTGAATGCCGCCTTCTGTTTTCATGATAAGCCATGTGGCACCCAGTAGGGCGTAGCCAAAAACAACGGCCACACCTGTCAGCAGGGAAAACGCTGTCAGCCAGTCCCACCAGCCGCCCGCATAGGCGCGGTCAGCGATTTTGATGCCTTGCACCAGTGCGCCCAGTGCGATGCCTTGGCAAAATGCAGCGATGAAGGAACCGGCGGCAAAAGCCACATCCCAGACACCTTTCCAGCGCACTGTACGCCAGCGATATTCAAAGGCGACGCCGCGAAATATCAGGCCCAGAAGCATCAATGTTATCGGCATGTATAGGGCAGGCATGATCACAGCATAGGCCAGTGGAAACACCGCCATAAGGCCGCCGCCGCCCATGACCAGCCATGTTTCATTGCCGTCCCACACAGGGGCTATGGTGTTCATCATGGTGCTGCGATCCTGTTCGGATTGTGCGAACGGAAACAAGATGCCCACGCCCAGATCAAACCCGTCAAGTATGACGTAAGTTAAGACAGAAAAGGCGATGATTGCGGCCCAGATTGTTGGTAAATCGAATGTCATAACAGGTTCCTATCGGGCTGGTTTGATTTGTTGAAGCGGCGTGATGCCGGCAGAGCGGATCGGGCCATCGCGCAAACCAAGTCTTGGCGTATCAGGGGTTTGGCCCATCATGCGCAGGATGTAAAATGTGCCTGCGCCAAAGACAAAGAAGTATACGATGATAAAGGCAAGAAATGAGGCTGCAACCGCAGGGGCGGCGATAGGCGACAGCGAGTCGCTGGTGCGCAACAATCCGTAGATGGTATAGGGTTGTCGGCCGACTTCTGTAGTGATCCAGCCTGCAAGGACTGCGACAAAGCCGCTTGGGCCCATTATAATGGCCGCACGGTGCAGCCATTTGGCATCATATAGGCGACCTTTGAAGCGGGCAAACAGGCTCCATACCCCGATACCCAGCATGGCAAAGCCGATACTGATCATAATGCGAAAGCTAAAGAATACGATTGCGACGGGCGGTTCATCTTCGTCTGGAATGGTGTCTAACCCGTCCAAAGGGGCGTTCAGATCGTGTTTCAGGATCAAGGATGACAGTTTGGGGATTTGAATGGCGTAATCAATCCGCTTTTCCTTGGCGTTGGGAATGCCGAACAGAATAAGCGGCGCACCGTTCGGGTGGCTGTCATAATGACCTTCCATCGCCATGACCTTGACCGGTTGATATTCCAGCGTGTTCAGCCCGTGTGCATCGCCTACAAAAATCTGGATCGGGGCCACGATGGCGGCCATCCATAAGGCCATGGAAAACATTCTGCGGGTGGTCATATTGGTGTTGTCTTTTAACAAGTGCCAAGCGGCAACACCGCCGACAACAAACGACACGGTCAGGAAGGCGGCGATGACCATATGCACTAGGCGGTAAGGGAAAGAGGGGTTGAAAACGATGGCCCACCAATCTTCCGGCACGAACTGGCCCAGCTCGTTTATGCTGAAGCCTTGGGGGGTTTGCATCCATGAGTTCAGCGACAGGATCCATGTGGCTGACATTAAGGTGCCGATGGCGACCATGGTGGTAGCAAACATGTGCAAGCCGTTGCCAACGCGTTCACGGCCAAACAGCATGATGCCTAAAAACCCTGCCTCTAGAAAAAAGGCGGAAAGCACCTCGTAAGCCAATAGCGGCCCGATTACGGGCCCGGCTTTGTCTGAGAAAACCGACCAGTTTGTGCCGAATTGGTAGGACATCACAATGCCCGATACCACGCCCATGGCAAAGGCTATGGCGAATATTTTCTTCCAGTATTCAAAGAGTGTCAGGTAAATACGGTCTTCGGTTTTTAGCCATAAGCCATTTAAAACAGCCAGATAACTGGCCAACCCGATGGAAAAGGCGGGGAATATGATGTGAAAGGATATGGTGAATGCAAACTGCATTCTGGCAAGTGTTTCTGCGGTTAGATAGGTCAGCATGGCAAAAAACCTTTTAAAGTTATATTTTCAGTATTGCTTTTATTTATTACATTCCATAAAAGCAATATGTAAATTATAACTTAATGTCGCACGGGGGGGGGGCAGGGTATGAAGCTGACGAATTATTCAAACTACGCACTGCGCTCTTTACAACTGGCGGCACTACATGCACCCAAGCTGGTGCGTGTGGATGATGTGGTGAAAGTTCATAAACTGGCGCGTCCCCATATCGTGAAAATCATTCATGAACTGGGGCAGGCGGGCTATCTGGAAACCGTGCGCGGGCGCAATGGCGGTTTTCGGTTGGCAAAACCCGCAAGTGAAATTGTTGTCGGTGAAGTGCTGCGCATCACCGAAGGCCCGTTTGACGTGACCGAATGCTTTAATGAAAAAACCAACACCTGCCCTTTGATCGGGATTTGTAAATTGTCGAACGGGATAAAACGTGCCACGGCGGCGTTTTTGGCAGTTCTGGATGATATGACGATCGCGGACATTGCCTCTAACCGAAATGAATTACTGAGCCGTATCGCGCCACTTGAACGTCAGCCAATTACAGTGGAGGAATAATCATGGATTGGATTTCACGCTTTGAAGGCCTGTCAAACCTGCCGCAATCGCAAAAAGATCAGTTGATTGCGGATACACAAGTGCTGACCGTGCCTAAGGGCACTGTAATTTTCGGGCCAGGCAAAGCCCCTGAAAACCTGCTGCTGTTGCTGGATGGCACAGTGCGGGTCAGCCAGATGTCAGAAGCTGGCCGCGAGATTGTTTTATACCGCGTCACTGCGGGTGAAAGCTGCGTTTTAACCACGGCCTGTTTGCTGGCCTATGAAGAGTATTCGGCGGAAGGTGTGGCCGAAACAGATGTTCAAGCAGCCGCCGTACCGCGCCGTGTCTTCGATCGGTTGATCTCAGAATCCAAAGATTTCAGACGCTTTGTGTTTTCGGCTTATTCCAAACGCATCACCGATTTGTTTGTGGTGATAGAAGAGGTGGCGTTTAAACGTATTGATATCCGTTTGGCGCAAAGGCTGCTGGAACTGAAAGACAGTGCTGACAAGATACAAGCGACGCATCAGAACCTGGCCGTTGAACTGGGGTCAGCGCGCGAAGTGATTTCACGCCAGTTACAGGAGTTTCAACGCAGAGGCTGGGTAAAAGCCAACCGTGGTGAAATTGAAATACTGGATAATAACCAGCTTAAAACGCTGGCAGGATCAAGCTGAAGCGCGTGTATGACCATCACAATATACAGCTTGTTAATGCTTTGGTGATTTTGTCACCGACAGAAAAGTTTTGTACGCATAAGATTGGCGGACATAAACATTTAGGAGAGATGAAATGAACCCGAACGTAGGTAAACCAGACCGTATTATCCGCATTATTGTGGGCCTGATCTTGGCCGTTGGGCCATATGTCACCAACCTGTCAATATGGAGCACGCCAACAATGATGTATGGCTCTGTTATTGTAGGTCTAGTGCTGATCGGCACAGCCCTATTCAGCTTTTGCCCGCTTTATCGCATTGTGGGTATCCGCACCTGCAAGATGTAACCTAAACTTAACTTTGACCGCATATATAGGAGAGAATGATGTCTGATTACCCCGTTAATATGGCTGTAAAGCCAGAGGTTGAAGCCTTTTTTGACGAAGCGACAAATACCATTTCTTATGTGGTCAAAGATCCCACTTCTAATGCGTGTGCCATCATCGACAGTGTGATGGACATTGATATGTCCGCAGGGGCGATTACTTATGATCATGCTGACAGTCTGATCGCTTATATCCAGAAAAATGATCTGGATTTGCAATGGATTATCGAAAGCCATGTACACGCAGATCATTTGTCTGCGGCGCCTTATATTCAGGAAAAGCTTGGCGGTAAAATGGGTGTGGGTGAAGGTATCACCGTCATTCAGGAAGTGTTTGGCAAGTTCTTTAATGAAGGCACGGAATTCCAGCGCGATGGCAGTCAGTTTGATGTGCTTTTTGGCGATGGTACGACTTATAAAATCGGTAATATGGATGCTTTTGCCATACACACGCCAGGCCACACGCCTGCGTGTATGGTGCATGTAATAGGCGACGCCGCATTTGTGGGCGATACGCTTTTCATGCCTGATGGCGGCTCTGCGCGGTGTGATTTTCCGGGTGGTTCGGCGCAAGATCTATATGATAGCATCCAGAAAGTTCTAAGCCTGCCTGACGATATGCGCTTGTTCATGTGCCACGATTACGGCCCCAATGGACGCGATATCAAGTGGGAAACCACTGTGGGCGAAGAGAGAAAACATAATATTCATGTGGGCGACGGTAAGACCAAAGCTGATTTTGTGAAATTTCGCACCGACCGCGATGCGCAACTGGGCATGCCCAAACTAATTATTCCGTCACTGCAAGTCAATATGCGTGCAGGCGAAATACCAACCGATGAAGACGGCAATCCACAGCTTAAAATACCACTAAACAAACTTTAACAGACCATTTGTAGGGGAAAACCAATGGACGATAAAAAGATAACCGATAAAATATCGGTCAGTGTTCAATTGACCGCCGCTGATATTAAAGCTGCCGCTAAAGCAGGCTATCGCAGTATTATTTGCAACAGACCAGACGGCGAAGGCGGCGATCAACCGACGTTTTCGGAAATTGATGCCGCTGCTAAAAAAGCGGGCATGGAAGCCCGTTATTTGCCGGTTGTTGCAGGTAAAGTCCAAGATGCGGATGCCGATGCTTTCGGGGCTGCTATGCGCGAGCTGCCAAAACCTGTTTTGGCTTATTGCCGCACAGGTACGCGTTCAGCCACGCTATGGTCTTTGTCACAAGCCACAAAAATGCCACTTGCGGATATTCTGGCGGCAACCAAAGCGGCAGGATACGATATGGCAGGGGTTGTACGCCGGATTGCCAATGACGGCAAAACCCCCACAGATACGGCAGACGCTTCATACGACATCGTCATTGTCGGGGCGGGGGCCGGTGGTATTGCCGTTGCTGCCAGCCTGATTTCGCGCAACAGCAAGTTGAACATTGCAATCGTGGATCCTGCGGGCACGCATTACTATCAGCCCGGGTGGACGATGGTAGGCGGTGGTATTTTTGAACCACAATCCACCGCAAAAACCATGGGATCGCTTATTCCGCGCGGGGTGCATTGGATCAAATCTGCGGTCGCGGCTTTTGAGCCTGAAAATGACGCGGTTATTCTGGATGGTTGTCGTGTGCTGAAATACACACGGCTGATTGTGACCCCCGGTTTGAAACTGGATTGGGACAAGGTTGAAGGTCTGTCTGAAACCTTGGGCCGCAACGGTGTGACCTCTAACTACCGCTACGATCTGGCACCTTACACCTGGCAGCTTGTGCAAGGGATGAAATCGGGCCGTGCGCTGTTCACACAACCGCCGATGCCGATCAAATGTGCGGGTGCGCCGCAAAAAGCACTGTATCTATCAGCTGATCATTGGTTCCGTTCGGGTGTTTTGAAAGACATCGAAATTGGTTTTCACAATGCAGGCGGTGTGTTGTTTGGCATCAAGGAATATGTACCGGCTTTGATGGAATATATTGATAAATATGATGCCAACCTGAACTTCTTTAACAATCTGGTTTCTGTTGACGGGCCGAATAAAACAGCCACGTTTGATGTGGCAAAGCCTGACACGGATGTGGAACGCATTGAGGTTGAATTTGACATGATGCATGTCTGCCCGCCGCAAACCGCCCCCGATTTCATCCGCATCTCACCTTTGGCTGATGCCGCTGGCTGGGTTGATGTGGCGCAGGATACTTTGCGCCACAAGACCTATGAAAACATCTGGTCTTTGGGTGATGTTATGAACGCACCGAACGCGAAAACGGCGGCGGCTGCACGTAAACAAGCCCCTGTTGTAGCGGAAAACATCATTTCAGACATGGCTGGCAAACCGCAAACGGCGGCATATGACGGCTATGGTTCTTGTCCTTTGACGGTTGAGAAGGGCAAGATTGTATTGGCTGAGTTTGGTTACGGCGGCAAAATGTTGCCAAGTTTCCCGAAGTTTATTCTGGACGGCACCAAACCTACCCGTTTGGCGTGGTTGCTGAAAGAGCAAATTCTGCCGCCGATCTACTGGAAAGCCATGCTGCGCGGTAAGGAATGGATGGCCAAGCCAGAAAAAATATCAGCAAAACAATAACACCCTTTTTGGCCTTGGTTTCTCCCCCTTTCTTAGGCCAAAACTTTGCCGGTGAAAGTTCTTCTTTTACCGGCAAAGCATTATAAAGTAGTTCTTCATGCCAAATTTCGCCAAATATTTCCCCATATTAAGCTGGGGCCGTGAGTATAATAAAGCCGCGCTGACCAATGATCTTGTGGCCGCATTGATCGTGACGATCATGCTGATCCCGCAGTCACTTGCCTATGCTTTACTGGCAGGATTGCCGCCAGAGGCGGGGCTGTATGCATCCATTTTGCCGATCATGTTCTATGCGGTTTTAGGCACTTCGCGCACCTTGGCCGTGGGCCCCGTGGCCGTGGTTTCATTAATGACGGCAGCTGCCATCGGTCAGGTGGCCGAAGCGGGAACTGCAGGCTATGCCATTGCGGCCCTGACCTTGGCGGGCATGTCCGGTGCAATGCTGCTTGTCATGGGTATTTTTCGGCTTGGGTTTCTGGCAAATTTCCTGTCGCACCCTGTGATTGCGGGTTTCATAACCGCCTCTGGCGTCTTGATCGCGGCAAGCCAGTTGAAGCATGTTTTGGGCATTGATGCCCAAGGCCATACCTTGCTGGAACTGTTAGGCAGTATATTCACCTATCTGGGCGATACAAACTGGATCACGGTTGTGATCGGGGTCTTGTCGGTGGCCTTTTTGTTTTGGGTTCGCAAAGGGTTAAAGCCTGTCTTGATTGCATTGGGCTTGGGCCCGCGCATGGTGGATATCTTTGCAAAAGCAGGGCCGGTGGCTGCTGTGATTGCAACAACTGTGGTGGTTTGGCTGTTCGAACTGGACGGGGCTGGGGTGAAGGTTGTGGGGTTTGTGCCGCAAAGCCTGCCGCCTTTTACCATGCCCGATTTATCGCTGGAACTAATGTCCGCCCTGTTCATGCCTGCGGTGCTGATTTCTGTCATCGGATTTGTCGAATCTATTTCAGTTGCCCAAACCCTTGCGGCCAAGAAACGCCAACGCATTGATCCTAATCAGGAATTGATAGGTTTGGGTGCTGCCAACATTGCGGCGGCATTCACTGGTGGCTACCCTGTAACGGGCGGGTTTTCTCGGTCTGTTGTCAACTTTGATGCGGGGGCCCAAACGCCTGCCGCCGGGGCTTATACAGCCGTAGGGCTTGCCATAGCGGCTTTGTTTTTAACGCCTTTAATCTACTTCCTGCCCAAGGCCACATTAGCCGCCACCATCATTGTGGCCGTGCTTTCCCTAGTGGATTTTTCCATTCTGCGTAAAACATGGGCCTATTCTAAAGCGGATTTTGCCGCCGTTGCGTCAACAATTCTAATCACCTTGCTGTTGGGCGTGGAATTGGGTGTTACAACCGGGGTGGCTTTATCTATATTGATCCATCTTTATAAATCCTCGCGTCCGCATATCGCGGTTGTCGGGCGGATTGAGGGCACTGAACATTTTCGCAATGTGAATCGGCATCATGTTGAAACCAATCCAGAGATTTTAACCCTGCGGGTTGATGAAAGCCTGTATTTTGCCAATGCGCGGTTTTTGGAAGATACGGTTTATGATATGGTCGCCAAATGCCCGAAATTGCGCCATGTTATCTTGCTGTGTTCTGCCGTGAATGAGATTGATTATAGCGCGCTGGAATCACTGGAAGCGATCAATGAACGTTTGGCTGCAAGTGATGTGAAACTGCACTTAAGCGAAGTTAAGGGGCCGGTTATGGATAGTCTGGAAACCGGGCATTTCCTGAAGAATATGTCTGGGCAGGTTTTTCTAAGCCAGCATTTGGCGATCAAGCATCTGCATTCTTAATCACGATATCCACGATGGTATCATGCAGGGTTTTACGCGTGGTTTGGCGATGTGACGCCAAAGTCAGGCGCCGCGCAGGGGCAGGGGTGCCAGGTGCTTTTGTGTAACACAATTTCGGGTGGGCGGGGGCCAAGGTTCTGATAGGCACAATGGAAATGCCATGCCCTAAAGCAACCAGATTTTCGACCGCATCAATGCTATCCAGCTCAATCGACGGATCAAACGAAACACCGGCTTCGGCCAGATGCGATTCAATTTGCTTGCCCATCCAAGACTGGCGGCTGAACGCGATAAACGGCTGGCTTAGGAACAGGTCATATGGATTGCGCGGGATCGGGCAATCAAGGCTTGTGATAATGGCAAAAGGTTCCTCTGCAATCATTGTGATTTGCAGCTCTGATTGTGGGGCAGTGGGCGCGGTCAAAAAGGCAAAATCCAGAGTTTGCGCGGTAACTGCTTTTGCCAACTGACCAGACAGCCCAGAGATAACTGAAACCCGCAGATCAGGGTAGCGATGGCGTAGCTCTGCAAGGGCTATGGGTAAGATAGTTTGTAGTGTGGTTGGCACAAAACCGATGGAAATAGAACCTGATGTAGCATCTTCTTTGCCGATCAGGTTCAGTTCATCCACCGCTTTGCAAACGTCCAATGCCTTTAGCAAAAACTGCCTGCCCACGGGTGTCAGTGTTGCAGGGCGGCGGCCTTTTTCAAAAATCACCAAGCCAGATTGCTGTTCTAGCTGGCGCATCTGGATACTGATGGCCGAATGGCTGCGATGTACGATGTCAGCTGCCGCTGAAAAACTGCCACCTTTCTGGATCGCAACAAGGGTTCTGAGCTGTGAAAGTAACATGGGTTAATATTAGCATTATTAACCTTATAAGTTCAAACTATTATTTATCATTAATATATATAACAAGCTATGATGCAGATAGGCTCAATCACCCAGGACATATGTAAATGTTTTATATTACAGAAACCCAACGTTCCATTCAGGCTTCAGCACGTAAATTAGCCGAAAAATACTTTGAGGCAAATGCCGCTGAAGTGGATAAATCAGAACAGTATCCATGGGCGAATATCAAGCATCTGGTCGATGCCGGCTTTATGGGTATGACCATTCCGAAACAATTCGGCGGGCAGGGGCTAAGCTACATGGATGTGGTGCTGGTGGTGGAAGAAATTGCCAAGGTTTGCGGTGTGACTGCACGCATCGTTGTGGAAGCCAACATGGGCGGTGTCGGGGCCATTATGCGATACGGTAATGACACGCAAAAACAGCTGGCCGCTGATCTTGTGCTGGCCGGTGATAAACCTGCCATTTGCATCACAGAACCGGGGGCTGGCAGTGCGGCCACTGAAATGACCACAACGGCGGTCAAAAACGGCGACCATTATGTGCTGAACGGTATTAAACACTGGATTACAGGCGGTGGCGTTTCAAAGCTGCACCTGATTTTTGCCCGTGTTATTGAAAACGGTCAGGATATGGGGATCGGCGGATTTATTGCTGTACGTGGGCAGACAAAGGGTATTGCTGTACGTGGGCAGACAAAGGGTTTGAAAATCGGCAGACGGGAACCTGCGATGGGTTTGCGCGGTATTCCTGAAACTGAAATTATCATGGAAGACATGATTGTCCGTGAAGACATGGTTGTGATCCCGCCCGAAGGGTTGCGCCGTGGGTTTGCCGGGCTTATGACGGCTTATAACGGGCAGCGTATCGGGGCGGCTACTGTTGCTATTGGCATCGCACAGGGGGCTTATGAAAAATCATTGGAGTATGTGAAAACCCGCCAACAGTTCGGCCGCCCGATTGCAGAGTTTCAAGGCTTGCAATGGATGCTGGCGGATATGTCTATCAGTCTTAGTGCGGCGCGCGGCCTGATCCATACCACGGCGATGAATGCAGGTATGGGCTTTCCCGATGTCAAGGAAGCGGCGCAGGCTAAAATACTGGCGTCAGAAACCGCCATTAAAGTGACAAATGATGCGCTGCAACTGCACGGTGCTGCGGGCTATTCACGCAACTTGCCGATTGAACGCATGGTGCGCGATGCGCGGATGTTTACGATCGGGGGTGGAACCGCTCAGGTTTTACGCACCCAAGTTGCGGGTGCCATTCTTGGTATGAAACTGCCGCAAACACGGGATGGTTATATACAACAAATACAACCGCTTGTCGCGGCTGCCGAGTAGGGTGAAACTAAGGGCTATATTGAGGTGGATGAAATTCATCTAATAGGCGCATAATGGATATTATGTTAATTAATGTATTTAAACAATGTCATAGATACCAATATGTTACGCGGCAATAATTTCCAATTTATATTGCCTGACAGCACCGCCAAGTGACCAAAAAACTGCCATACCCCCTAAATCAGCTCATCCGTGCGATCATCGGTTTCGCCAAAGCGTTTTAATATCGCAGGCTTGGTACCTTCGTAAACCTTTGCGATATTAGCCGCGATCTTATTGTTTTCCCGCTCAAACAGGCAATTCCCGTCAAGGTCAGAGGCCACAATAAAGGGGCCCATTTTTTTGCAACGCAGCACCCACATTGCTTGCGCTAGCCCCAATTCTTCGTGCCAATGCACCGCCTCGACTTTTTCAACACCGCGTCCCAGCAATGCGCCGGTTCCATAGCCAACGGTGCTAAGGTAAATGGCACCGTTAGGCACAAATATTTCCTTGTAGTCCTTACTGGTCATACCACCTTTGCCGATCACCAGCTTGGCACCGGATTTTGCCAGCCATTCCGGCAGCCATTTAGCGAACCTGAATGAGGCAGTGGCCGTTACTGCCCCCATTTCAAATGTGCCGTCAGGGTTGATGCGCGCGGCAGGTGAGCAATGAAAATTTGCAGCACTTTGCGCAGGTAACTCCATAGGAATATTGGCTTTTTCTTCCAATGCGCGCATATATACACCTTCGCGGGCAGTATACATCAGCCCGTCCAGATAGACGATGTCGCCAAGGCGTAATTCGGCCAGGGCTTCAGGTGTTGGCGTGGTGCTTAAGCGGATTTCTCGTGGTCGTCGGGCATTTCCCATTCCACTGTCTCCCTGCGTTGATAATCGGTGAACCAGTTTGGGTCGGTGCGGTATTCTACCCGACCATCGGCATAAATACGCGCCACTGCGCGGCGAGATGACAGGCAAAACGCGTGAACCGACATTTGCATGCCGCCAGTGTGGCAATAGCCGACTTCGATATTGCAATCGATCACCATGGATTTGCCGACAAAGCCCATCGCCCCCATGCCGATGGAATTGCCCAGATCCTTGAACTCATCTTCCATTTGCGCAATGCGCGGATCAGAGTTTTTGTCGCCGACAATGCGCAGGCAAGCGGCGCGTTTGCCCAGTACCATGGCGGTATCTTTGCACCCGCCCAGCCCGATGCCGATAATCGCAGGCTGACACGCCAGACCGCGTTTGCCGAATGCCACAAGGCAATCCAGATAGAACCGTTTGATGCCTTGAATGCCGTCTGACGGGAACAACATGCGGTAATCAGTGCCAAACAAACCGCCTTTATGCACCGTGATCAAGTCAATCCATTCGCCGCCCGGCTCATAGCCATATTCAATTTCTGGCGCACCTATGCCCACGTTATTATCATGATCCGTGCGCCACAAAGGATGCACGCGGTTGGGCCTGAGCGGCACACCGTTAGTGGCCTTTGCC
The DNA here is from genome assembly GCA_016764475.1 of Amylibacter sp. Lineage (GTDB taxonomy): Bacteria > Pseudomonadota > Alphaproteobacteria > Rhodobacterales > Rhodobacteraceae > Amylibacter. Next base: position 13,162 of record JAESRV010000105.1, on the reverse strand, counting down.
GTGGCACGGCGCAAGGCCGCTTCCAGCGCAATCGGGCCACCTTCTATTTGGGTTTCATTACCCATTTTCACATACCAGCGCGGCGTGCCGGTATCACCGCACATGGCGCGGCGGTCTTCTTTCGCGGCTTTGTAATTTTCCAGCATGGCTTCCAAAACAAAGGACGAAAGATCGCCGTCTTCCRCCTTGGCYGCCGCYTKCARCCCGTCCAGATAATCCTGCGGGATCTCRATRGCGGCTTTRTCCATCARRACYTCKGCGGTTTYTTGTATCAGRTCTATCGSRATCATWKCRYTATCCTACCAGWGTTTCAGGSGCACCKTCRGGCARTATMGTYTCGCCCGGYTTSACRATAGTGAACTGCACSKCTTSGCGCYKCACATKCARCTTACCMGMTTTTTGCTGCACGATGGTGAAATATGTGCTTTCCAGATCRCCGCTTTCRGGGAAATCTTCCCGAAAATGCGCCCCGCGAGAGTTTTCACGTTCCAACCCCGCTTTGGTAATCACCTCGGATATATCMAYMAGGTTTTGCAGATTGATCCAGTCGTGCCATGTCARGTTAAAGGCCAGATTATCACCCGAWACRCCCAGTTCCATCARATCTGATTTCACWKCRGCCACACGTTTTAACCCGCGYRTCATRCCSTSTTTRGWRCGCATCACRCCCACATCATCCCACATCACATCTTTCAGGATATTGCGCAGRTCRTTCACRTTGCCGGGCTTTTTGGTCAGCGGATAACGGGCRCGRTCAACYTCKGCCTGCAACACCGCTTCATCAGGGTCGCGCAGGGTTTYGATCTTGRTTGCATCACGCCCCATCACCTCACCCGCAACACCACCGTAAACCGTGGAGTTGGCAACGCCGTTGCCGCCCAAACGGTTCGAACCATGCGCACCGCCCGCATCTTCGCCAGCCACATAAAGGCCGGGCATTTCGGTGCGCGTATCCGCGTCTACAATGACGCCGCCCATGAAGTAATGGGCAGTTGGCACCACTTCCACTTTGCCTGCCGCCAGATCAAAACCGCTGTCGGCACAACGTTTGACCATGCCGGGAAATTTTTGGGCTACAAATTCAGGGCCAAGGTGCGACATAGAGATGAAAACACCGCCATTGGGCGACATGTTGTTCTTGCGCATTTCCGCATATATTCCGCGACTAACCACATCGCGTGTGGCGCGTTCACCCTTTGCATCATAATCAAACATAAAGCGGTGGCCATGACCGTTCAGCAACGTGCCGCCTGCCCCACGCAAGCCCTCTTCCAGCACAGTGCCGGTCATGCGGGTATGCTCACCAGCCAACAATCCTGTCGGGTGAAACTGCACCATTTCCATATCGCGCAGCGGCAGGCCAAGGCGCAGGGCCATCGCCTGCCCGTCCATGGTTTTATCACCCGAGGGCGTGTGATAGCGGTACATTGTCGGCCCGCCGCCCATGGCCATCAGAACGGTTTTGGCGCGCACAAAACGAAAGCCGCCGGAGCGCATATCAATGAATAGGACACCTGCCAGACCTTCGCCGTTTTTGGCCGGGATAAACCCAACTGCGCGGTGTTCCTGCAAGCGTTCGATGGGCCGTTTCAGCACCTGTTCCATCAAACGGTTGATAATCTCGATGCCTGTCAAATCACCCTTATGCACCGTGCGATCAGCGGTTTGCCCCGCAAACGCCTTTTGATGCAGGCTGCCGTCGGTATTACGGTCAAAGAAACAGCCGATTTCATTTTCCAACTCGGTAATGCGCTCGACTGCCAGCTTGCAAAGCTTCCACGCCATATCCTGATTGGGCAGCCATTTGCCACCATTAATCGTATCCATAAAGTGGCGTTCCACGGTATCGCCACCACCCAAAGCCACGTTATAGCCGCCTTGCACCATGCGCGTACAACCGCATTTTCCGATCAGGCCTTTGACGGCAATGGTGATTTTCTGGTCGGGGGCAGTTTGTTGTGCGTGAAGGGCGGCAAACAGCCCTGCCCCGCCTGATCCAATGATCAGAATGTCGGTGTCGTGGCGGTCTATGTTGGGGGTTTGCATATTACACCGCACTTAAGAAAAAAGAGGTTGAGATCAGGAATGCGGCAGCAAGGGCTGCCGCTGCATAGGTTTTCTGGCGGGGTGACCACGGCAGGAATTCCAGTGCCATCAGTCGCAAGCCGCCGAAGATGTGAACCGCCAGCAGAAAGACAAGGCCGTATTCGGCAAGTTTCACCAGCGTTAAATCGGTCCAGTGCAATAATCCGTCCAGAGCTTTGGGATCGGTCAGTGCCAGTGACAGCACCCAGAAATGCACGGGTAAAAACACTGCCAATATCAGGCCAGAGCCGCGATGAAGTGCAAAAGCGTACCAAAGCGGATGGTTGCGATGCGGGCGGATCATAGGGCAGTCACCGCATAAACGGCGCGGCCCCCCATGATCAATAGGGCCAAGCCTGCCCCCCATGTGAACAGGGATAAAGCCGTGCCTTTCAGCTTAAAGCTTTCAAACGCAATCACCCGCAACCCAATGGCTGCGTGTATGGAAACGGCAATGACAAAGCTGCCATAAAATAGCATCCACAACAGGCTGCCTTGGGTGCGACCCAGAATCTCTGCCGCAGACAGGCCGCCCTGCACTGCGTAAATCATCACTGCGATATGGCCTAGAACCAACGGGGCCATGATCAGGGCGGTCAGGCGTTGTAATGCGTATAATCGTAAGGTCAGCATCTATTCATTGCCCCCGAATGTGGCCAGTCGAAATATGGCTTTGGTGGTTTCTCGTTTTAGCCCCGCGATAGAGGCCGTGGGATTTAATTCATTGGGGCAATAGGTCATACAACTTTGATGTGAATGACAATTATGACAGCCACCACCCTGACTGACCGCCTGTAAAACCTGATCCCGCGCACCGTCTTTTTCATCGTTTACCAGTGCCCAAGCACGGTTCAGGGCCGCTGGCCCCAGATAATCTGGGTTGGCCGCTACAACATCGCAAGCCGCATAACAAACCGCGCAGTTGATACATTCAATCGCTTTGTTGGCTTCAACGCGCGCAGGCGTTGTGGTGTCGAGTAGTTCAATCGGGTCATGACGGGTTTTTGTTGGATGATGCACGCCTTCGGCTTTTACCCATTTGTCAAAAAACGTATCCATATCCGTGACAAGATCTTTGATCACAGGCAGGTTATGCAATGGCCCGATGGTGATTTCATCACTGTCACCAATGGCTTTGTTGATATGGGTACGGCATGTCCAGCGCGGAATGCCATTTACCATCATCGCACATGATCCACACATGCCGACACGGCAGGCGTAGCGATAGGATAAAGTCGGATCAAGGTTTTGCTGTATATAAGAAACGACATCCAAAACCGTCTGACTTTCAAGTGCCGGCACCTGAAATTCCTGATATCCGCCGGAAGTGTTGTTCCCCCGCCAAATCGACAATTTTAATGTCTTGTCAGGCATCAAGGTTTCTCCTTAAGCATCAGGTTTGTTTGGATGCTAACGCATTCATATCTATTATATGCGCTAACAAAAAGGCATAAATATTAAAGGATACTGTTAGGTTTTTTTACTTTGGTCTGATTTTCTCAATCGCCAGATTACCCCCGCCCTTCATCGCCACAGTGCAGCCATTTTTCCCAGTTTTATCGTGCTTCTGCTCGTCGCCTTCAAGTTGTTTTCTTGTCATCCACGATATTCATCGATGCCACCCCGCTATTGCCCAGTTCCACACTGGCAAACGGGCCGCCGTGGCGCATTTGGCCGGGGTCAGTTGGATCAGGTTCAGGCATATCCGCCAGAACTTCAGTCGCAAACTGTTCTGCGTTATCCTTGGGGCGGTAGCCCAGAAACGACGCCAGCGCGTTATCCACGGGCGCACGATCATTGTTAGAAACACCGTAAATAATCGAAAACCCCGTAACAGGCGTTTCTATCGCACGGGTCACCATCTGGATCAGGTCGTCATATGACAACCAAGAGCCAAGGGCGCGGGCGTTGTTAACCTGCGCACAAGACAAAATACGCATATGCACCGATTCAAGCCCGCGTTTTTCCCAATACATCCGCCCCAGATCTTCGGCAAAGCATTTTGCCAACCCGTAAAACGTATCCGGGCGGTGTGCCACATCGGTGCCAATAAACTGGTTCTTGGGATACATGCCCACCGCATGAATGGAGCTGGCATAAACCACCCGTTTCACGCCGTGGCGGTAAGCGGCTTCCCACACGTTATAGGCCCCGATGAAATTAGGGCCTAACAGGTCTTCGAACGGGGCCTCATCGCCGATGGCACCGAAATGCACCACCATATCAGCCCCTTTAATCACCGCCTCCATTGCGGCCAAATCGGCAAGATCGGCATTTATAAAAGTCTCCCCTTCATAAAGGGTGCCCACGTCAATAATATCTGTTGTTACCAGCTCATCTGCCAGTTTGGATAAGGGTTCACGCAGGTAAGATCCAAGTCGGCCTGCAGCCCCGGTTAATACGATTTTCTTCATGTTATCAGCTCTTTATCTTATTTAGTTACATGTCTTGTTTTACATCTGCTAGCAGATTATCAGCGGCTTTGGCCAGCATGGCGGTATCCACACCACAAGCCACGAAAGTAAAGCCATGGTTTAAGAGTTTAGCGGCAAATTTAGCATCCAGCACCAGCGTGCCCACGGGCATACCCTTRGCAATCAGTTTTTCAGCGGCTGACCAGATCAGTTCCCAAACCTCTGGCGCCATTGCTTGGCCCAAAAGCCCCATATCCGCCGAAATATCCGCAGGCCCAAAGAAGATACCGCTRACACCGTCYACRGCGGCWATTTCTTCAGCGCGCTCAATCGCGGCRCGGGTTTCCAGTTGCAAAATCACTGTGGTTTCTTCTTCTATACGGGTAAAATAATCGGTGACCCGTCCGTATTTATTGGCCCGTGTCACACCCGAAACCCCGCGAATACCGCGCGGCGGATAGCGCGTTGCCGCAACCGCCTTTTCAGCCTCTTCCACAGTTTGTATCATSGGGATAACCAGACCGYCCGCRCCMAGATCAAGYARYCGYTTRATCTCAACCGCATCATTCCARTCSGGMCGTGCCAAAGCTGTGGTCGRRCTGGMYGCRAAAATCTGTAAATGAYKSYGCACMGACATCATATTGTTGGGCGCRTGTTCCATATCKATSACAACCCAGTCATARCCYGCACTKGAAATCACCTCGGASGMRCTGGTGCTGGCAGAGGTCATCCACAAYCCGATCTGYTTTTCRCCTTTGCRAATGGCWYGGGTRAACGGGTTYACATCWAGYTTCATATTATSGCCYTTTCGGTMAGCGGTTTGTTTTGGGYAATTCTTGCATAGCTGAACGGCGATAAGTCAAGGGTGCGATAGCCCCCGTATGTGATCCATTCAGAAATGCCGCGCCCGATGGCAGGGGCTTGTTGCAGCCCGTGACCTGAAAACCCGTTGACGAAAATGAAATTATCCAAATCCGGGTGCGGGCCGATAATAGCGTTTTGATCCAATGTGTTATAGGCGTAATGGCCGACCCATTCGTTCATTACTTTTATAGTTTCAAAGGCAGGAATACGGGTGGCTATCGCGGGCCAAACCTTATCCATCCAGATGTTGTGATCCATATCAAAATCGGTGTAATCCACCGCAGGATCATCATCAGGGGTGCAGCCTGCCAGATAATATGCCCCGTCTGTGCGCACATGAACGCCTGATGGATCAATGGTTAAGGGCAGGTCGCGATCCAGCGGGGTTTCGGCGGCAAAGACAAAGGTAAAGCGTTTGCGCGGCTCCACTGGAATTGAAATACCTGCCATTCTGGCAACGTAATCGGCGCGGGTTCCCGCACAATTCACCACATGCCCCGCATGAATTTTAGCACCGGTTGCCAGTTCTACGGCCCCTACCCGCCCACCATTCTTATCAATCGAAATAACTTCATCCGTTATAAATTCCACACCGTTCGCGCGGGCTTTACGCCGAAACCAGTCAAACACGGTGATGCCGTCAAAATAGCCTTCATTCAAGGGGTTATGTGATCCTAGAATGATATCATCAAGATTATAAAACGGGAATTTCTGTGCAATTTCCTGTGGCGTTAATATTTGCGTTCCCGCCCCTAAGGATGCTTGCAAACGTTGATTGTCACGCAAATGATCGGCAAAGGCATCATTATCGGCTAGATAAAGATACCCGAAGTCATGAAATGGTATCTTTGGTGCTTCATCATCGGCGATATTATTCTTGAAATCAGTAATGAAATCATAGCTATACTGTGAAATCTTGATGTTCACCTCAGAACTGAATTGCTGCCGTAAACAACTGTTACTAAGGCTGGTAGAGGCATATTGATAACTTGGATCACGCTCTACCACCAAAATTCGCCCGTCAAAATCAGGGTTCTGCGACAGGTACCACGCAACGGATGCCCCCATGATTGCGCCACCAATAATGACCACATCGTATGATGTGTGATTTGCCTGAGTGTTCACCATAAAGGTATCAGAGCTATCTGGATTTTAATTGCAAGTATGAATTTGAATTTACTAATAATTATTACAAATATTCGGTTTTTTTGGCCTAGTGTTTTAGTTTACCTAATTCGACGTGACGTAAACTGTCAGTTCAACCACATCCCTATTGCATTTCATAAAAATCACGGCAATCTGTCTTGTAGAAATCAAAAATCTGTCACATGCTATTGTGAAACTAGGAGACTGAAATGCCAAGTTATATCGCCCCCACCAAGGATATGGCCTTTGTATTACATGAAGTATTGAAAGTACAAGATAGCGACATTTCGGGCTTTAATGAACTGGAGCCAGATTTTACATCTGCAGTTCTGGAAGAGGCAGGCAAGATCGCCACCAATGTTCTGCAACCGTTAAATCAGGTTGGCGATCAACATGGTTGTACCTTGGAAAACGGCGTTGTGCGCACCCCGCCCGGCTTTAAGGAAGCTTTTGAAGAACATAAGGCAGGCGGTTGGAACGGTCTGGATTGTGATCCTGAATATGGCGGCCAAGGCATGCCTTATACACTTGCCACCGCTGTGGGCGAGATATTCAGCAGTGCCAACATGGCCTTCACTATGTATCCGGGCCTGACCCACGGTGCCTATTCTGCGATCCATGCCCATGGCACGGATGAATTAAAAGCCAAGTTTCTACCTAATATGGTCAGTTTGAAGTGGTCTGGCACCATGAACCTGACGGAGCCGCATTGCGGCACCGATTTGGGCCTGATGCGCACAAAGGCTGTGCCACAGGGTGACGGCACGTTTAAAATCACCGGCCAAAAGATTTTCATCTCGGCAGGTGATCAGGATATGACGGAAAATGTCATTCACCTTGTGTTGGCGAAAATCCCCGGTGGCCCTGACGGTATCAAGGGCGTGTCATTGTTTGTAGTGCCGAAAATCCTTGTAAAAGATGATGGTTCATTAGGCCCGTCAAACGGTGTCAGCGTTGGCAGTCTTGAAAAAAAGATGGGCATTCACGGCAATGCCACTTGTGTGATGAACTATGAAGATTCTATCGGCTATCTTTTGGGCGAAGAACACAAAGGCATGCGCGCGATGTTCACAATGATGAACGAAGCCCGCCTAGGTGTAGGTATGCAAGGCTTGTCACAGGCTGAAGCTGCTTATCAAAACGCGGTAATTTACGCCAAAGACCGTTTGCAAGGCCGAGATGTTACAGGCGTTAAAAACCCTGACGGCCCAGCCGATCCGCTGATCGTACACCCTGATATTCGCCGTATGCTGATGAACCAGAAAAGTTTTGTCGAAGGGGCGCGCGCATTCCTGATGTGGGGTGCGATGATGCTGGATAAATCACACCTAAATGAAGACAAAGACGCCCACGGGCTGATCTCATTACTCACTCCGGTGATTAAAGCTTTTATCACTGATATCGGTTACGACATGACTGTTCAGGCGCAACAGGTCTATGGTGGGCATGGCTATATCGAAGAAGGTGGCATGTCGCAATTCACCCGCGATGCCCGTATCGCGATGATCTATGAAGGGGCAAACGGGGTGCAGGCGCTTGACCTTGTGGGCCGTAAAATGGCGCAGGACGGTGGCAAGCATGTGATGGCGTTCTTTGATATGATCAAGGTCTTTATTTCCGAGAACAAGGAAAATGAAACCCTTGCCAAAGACTTTCTTGACCCGTTGAAATACGCTTCAAAAGATCTGCAAGCGGTTATGATGTATTTCATGCAGGAAGGTATGAAAAACCCCAACGCCGCCCTTGCAGGGTCAACCGACGCGCTGCACATGTTTGGCCATGTGTGTTTCGGGCTGATGTGGTCGATGATGGCAAAATCGGCGCAAGATGCGCTGGACAATGACACGGATGATCCTAAATTCTATAATAACAAACTGGCAACAGGCCGCTACTATATGGCCCGTATGTTACCCGCAACATTGGCCCATAAAGCCCGCATCCTATCGGGTGCAGACACAGTTATGGCGCTAGACGCCGACGCGTTTTAAGGAGACTGATAAAATGACCGAAGCCTATATATATGACGCCATCCGCACCCCGCGCGGTAAAGGCAAAAAAGATGGTAGCCTGCATGAGGTAACGGCGGTGAAACTGTCCGCCGACATGTTAAACGGCATTGCCACCCGCAACAATCTGGAAGATACATCGCAACTGGAAGACGTGATTTGGGGCAATGTCACCCAAGTGGGTGAACAAGGGGCGTGTCTGGCGCGCTCCGCCGTGTTGTATTCCGATCTTGATCAAAGCGTTCCGGGTCTATCGGTGAACCGCTTTTGTGCCTCTGGTCTGGAAGCCGTCAACCTTGCCGCCAACCAAATTAAAGGCGGTGCAGGCAACGCCTATATTGCAGGCGGTGTTGAAAGCATGAGCCGTGTGCCTATGGGCATGGACGGTGGTGCGATTGCGGTTGATCCCTTCCTTGCTATGAAATCCTACTTCGTCCCCCAAGGCATCTCATCCGATATTATCGCCACCAAATACGGCTTCAGCCGTGATGATTGCGATGCTTATGCGGTTGAAAGCCACAAACGTGCGGTTGCGGCCACAAAAGCGGGCTATTTTGAACGCTCACGCGTTGCTGTGCGTGATCAAAACGGCCTTGAAATTCTATCCACGGATGAACAAATCCGCGAAGGCACCAATATGCAAACCCTTGGTGCGTTGAACCCGTCATTCAAGGCGATGGGCGAAGTGATGCCAGGTTTTGATGCGGTGGCGATTATGAAATATCCAGAACTGGAACGGGTAAACCACGTACACCACGCAGGCAACTCATCAGGCATCGCCGATGGTGCTGCCGCCGTTCTGATCGGCAATGCCGCGTTTGGCAAAGCCAACGGCCTGACACCGCGCGCACGCATTCGCGCCACGGCCAAAATAGGCACTGACCCCACCATCATGCTGACAGGCCCCGTTCCCGTCACTGAAAAAATCCTGCGCGAAAGCGGCATGAACATTGGTGATATTGATCTGTTTGAGGTGAATGAGGCTTTTGCCTCTGTGGTCTTACGCTTCATGACCTATTTCAACGTCGATCACGGCAAGCTGAACGTCAATGGCGGCGCCATTGCCATGGGCCACCCGTTGGGGGCCACAGGTGCGATGATCCTGGGCACAATGCTGGACGAACTGGAACGCACCGACAAAGAAACCGGCCTTGCAACGCTTTGCATCGGCTCGGGTATGGGTGCTGCAACGATTATTGAGAGAGTATAACAATGGCCGAATTTAACTATGATGTAGACGCCGACGGCATTGCCACCATTACATGGGATTTGCCGGGAAAATCCATGAATGTGCTGTCACTGGAAGGTGCCGCAGAGCTGGAATCTTTGGTTGACAAGCTTCTGGCGGATGATGCGGTCAAAGGGGCCGTGATCACCTCTGGGAAAGCTGATTTCGCGGGTGGTATGGACTTGAATGTCATTTCACGGATGAAAGAAATGGCAGGCGACAATCCTGCCCAAGGTCTGTTTGACGGTATCATGTCGTTTCACCGGCTAACCCGTAAAATCGAACGTGCGGGCATGGACGCGAAAACCAACAAAGGTGGCAAACCGATTGTTGCCGCCCTGCCCGGCACAGCTTTGGGTATCGGTTTTGAAATCCCGCTGTCTTGCCACCGCATTATTGCCGCTGACAATCCAAAGGCCAAAATCGGCCTGCCGGAAATCCTTGTGGGTATTTTCCCGGGTGCCGGTGGCACAACCCGCCTGTCACGCAAGCTGGATTTGATGACTGTGTCGCCATTTTTGATGAACGGTAAACTGTCTGATCCACAAGCGGCCAAACGTGCCGGTCTAATCGACGAAGTCGTGCCAGCGGATGAATTGCTGTCTGCCGCCAAAGACTGGGTCAAGAACGCCACGGACGCGGACATCGTCAAGCCGTGGGATCAAAAAGGCTTTAAAATGCCGGGCGGTGCGCCCTATCACCCCGCAGGCTTTATGACTTATGTCGGGGCTTCTGCGATGATCCACGGCAAGACCCAAGGGGTTTATCCTGCCGCTAAAGCCATGCTGTCGGCGATTTATGAAGGTGCGCAAGTGCCGTTTGATACCGCCATTCGCATTGAAGCACGCTGGTTTACCAACGTGCTGATGAACCCGTCTTCATCTGCCATGATCAAGACCTTGTTCACTAACAAAACCGCCCTTGAAAAAGGCGCCAACCGCCCTGAAGGCATCGCCGATATGGCGGTCAAAAAACTGGGTGTTCTGGGTGCTGGCATGATGGGCGCAGGCGTGGCCTTTGTATCAGCGCGCGTGGGCATCGAAGTGGTGCTGCTGGATCGTGATCAAGCCGCCGCCGATACAGGCATTGCCACCATTACCGGCATTCTGGATCAGGGTGTGAAGCGCAAAAAGGTGACTGCTGAACAAAAAGAACAGATTCTGGGCCGCGTCAAAGCCACTGCCGATTATGCTGATCTGAAAGGCTGCGATCTGATTGTAGAGGCGGTGTTTGAAGACATGGGTGTGAAGGCCGGTGTCACTAAAGACGCCGAAGCGCAGTTGGAAACATCCGCGATTTTTGCCACCAACACTTCGACCCTACCAATCACCGAACTGGCCAAAGCCAGCCGTGATGATAGCCGCTATATCGGCATTCACTTCTTTAGCCCTGTGCATAAGATGAACTTGGTTGAGATCATCAAAGGCAAGAAAACCGGGCCTGAAGCCGTCGCAAAAGCCCTTGATTTTGTTAGGCAAATTAAGAAAACGCCGATTGTGGTCAATGATGAACGCTTCTTCTACGCCAACCGCTGCATCCTGCCTTATGTCAATGAGGGTATCACCATGCTGGCCGAAGGTGTGGAACCTGCGTTGATTGAAAATGCCGCTAAATTGCTAGGCATGCCCCTTGGCCCCTTGCAACTGGCTGATGAAGTTTCCATCGACCTGTCGGTGAAAATCGTCAAAGCCACGCAAGCGGCATTGGGCGATGATTACAAAGGTACACAAGCCGAAGACATCCTGTTCAAACTGTTTGATGAGGGCCGTATGGGCCGCAAATCAAAGTCGGGTTTTTACAGCTATGATGACAAGGGCAAACGCACCGGTCTATGGCAAGGTCTGCGTGAAAACTGGCCTGTCGCCGATGAACAGCCTGACCTGATCACGGTTCAGCACCGTCTGGCAATGATGCAGGTTTTGGAAGCGGTGCGTGCCTTTGAAGATGGTGTGCTGGAAGACATCCGCGAAGGCGATGTTGGTGCCATTCTTGGTTGGGGCTTTATGCCTTGGTCAGGCGGCCCGTTCAGTTGGCTCGATATTATCGGTGCCCCTTTTGCCGTTGAAGTATGCGATCAGTTAACAGCCGAATATGGTGCGCGTTTTACCACGCCTGATTTGCTACGCAAATTGGCTAAAGATGGTGATAGTTTTTATGGCAGGTTTGGGCCAGATACCAAAGCCGCCGCATAAGTAAATAGAAAAAACCCCGCTCTAGGGCGGGGTTTTAAAGTTCAGGTAAGAGGTTCCAATTCCAGACCTGAAGCTTATCCTTTTTTGGTAATCACCGGTACCAGTAAATCACCCCAGTTGCCCGTGCCACTGTGATGGCGTGATGAACGGATCAATTCAACGGTAACACCGGCTTCCACAGCGCGGCTAACAGACTGGTTTAAGCGGTGCAGGTCGTTTGCCAGCATTCGAATGGCGCTGTCAGCTGCATCTATTTCAGCTTTAGAGCTGGGAACGGCTTTGATCTCGGTTTTTGTCATTGTCATGTCTCCTTGCGCGACGTTGTAAATATTTGTCATTATTGCAAACCTTATGATAGTTAATCATTGTAATTCGCTTTGACCTGTTCACAGTATTTACAAAATAAACATGATACGTCATTTAAGATATTATAAATAAGCGTTTATTTCGTGTCAGCCTGTCATTGATCTGTAAATTATCACTTGTAAATTTGTAAATATATGACAAAATGCTTTTGTCACAAAATGGGATATTTTGTAAATGGCTGATCAAAAGATATTTGCGGGCCCCCGTATTCGGCGTATTCGCAACGGTTTGGGGCTGACCCAGTCGGCCATGGCCGCTGAAATTGGTGTCTCTGCCAGTTACCTGAACCTGATTGAACGCAATCAACGCCCCCTGACCGTGCAGTTGCTACTTAAATTGGCCGCTACCTATGATCTGGATCTGGATGCCCTGAAAGGCGAAGCCGCAGGCGATCAAACCGCCCTGAAAGAGGTTTTTGCCGATCCGTTACTGGCAGGTGAGCTGCCTGGTAATGAAGAGCTTTATGAAATCGCCGAAGCCGCCCCCAATGCGGCCACAGGCATTCTGAAACTGTATCGTGCTTATAAGGAATCCCAAGAGCGTCTGTCTGATCTCAGCGCGTTATTGGCGCAAGAAGGCGTTGTTACCGGTGTGCAGGCCCCGCATCTGCCCAGTGATGAGGTGCGCGAACTCTTTGAAGGCCGCCCCTATTGCTTCCCGTGGATCGAAGACGCTGTTCAGGATTTTATTCCCGAACGCACATACGGCCCTGAATTGTGGGTATTCTTACTGGATTGGCTGCGAAAAAACCACAATATCACCGTGCAAAAACTACCCATTCATGTGATGCCACAACACTTGCGCCGTTTTGACAAACACACTTTACGACTGTTCATATCCGACCGGCTTTCGCCGGTTGAA
>JAESRV010000104.1 GCA_016764475.1 Amylibacter sp. | reverse complement strand
AGCGGCCCTGCATGGCATCAACTCGATCGCTCTGTCGCAGTTCTTTGGCCCCGAAAACCGCGCATTGGACGACCCGTTTGAAGTGGCACGTGCCAAAGGGGCTGAAGTTGTGCAAGCCATATTGGATGCTGATCACTGGGGCCAAGGCCCATACGGTCTGTTTTACAACGTAAACTTTCCGCCGGTGCCAGCCAAAGACTACAAAGGTGCCCGCGCCGTGGCCCAAGGGTTTCGCGATAACACCGAGTTTTACACGGTTTCCCAAAACAGCCCCAATGGCAAAGAGTTTTTGTGGGTCACAATGGGGGATCAACATGTCAAAACCGCCGCAGGCACCGATGTTCATGCCAATCTGAACGGCTACGCCTCAATCACCCCGATGCACGCCGATTTCACCTGTCGCGACAGCTTGAACGCCCTGAAAGGGGCCTTCAAATAATGCTCAGCCCAGAGGCACAAATGAAATTTCTGTTGATGCTGCGCAATAAAGGCGTGTCCGACAAAGTGCTGGCGGCAATGGAAAAAGTGCCCCGCGATATGTTTGTCGAAGGTCATTTCAAAACCCACGCGCTGGATGATATGGCCCTGCCCATAGATGCCGGCCAAACCATCAGCCAACCCAGCGTTGTTGCCAAAATGACCGAAGCGTTGGATATCGGCCCGCGCCACAAGGTGTTAGAGATTGGCACAGGGTCAGGCTATCAGGCCGCGATCCTGTCACACTTGGCCCGTCGGGTGTATTCACAGGAACGCCACCGTGTGCTGTCAATCAAAGCCCGCGCCCGTATTGAAGCCCTGAAGTTGCAAAATGTCGTGATCACCACTGCCGACGGTAGCCTTGGCATGCCGGATCAGGCCCCGTTTGACCGCATCATTTTAACCGCCGCTGCCGAAGACCCGCCAGCAAACCTCTTGGAACAATTACGAATGGGGGGTATCATGGTGTTACCGGTAGGGCAGTCGAACGCAGTACAAAGCCTGATAAAGGTTGAAAAAACGCCCGAAGGGCTTAATTACACAGAACTTGCAGAGGTGCGCTTCGTGCCACTGGTTGCAGGGGTGGCAAAAACAGACGGGGTTTAATCCCGCTACAACAGGACAAGGCAAATGGCAATAAAATCAATCGGATACACTGCAAAACCTTATCTGCTACTCGGCAGCATGGTCATGCTGACCGCTTGTGCAGATTTTACTCTGGGCGATTTTAATACAAAGCTTAATCCGCGTCCCGGTTCACAAACAGCACAAACCAGTCAGCTGACTTCGCGCCCGCAACCCGACAGTCGCGGTGTCATTACCTACCCGAATTATCAGGTGATCGTTGCGCGTCGCAACGATACAATGGCTGAATTGGCTGGTCGCGTTGGCATGACTGCGCAAAATCTTGCGCGTCACAACGGCCTGCCGGAAGATTATATTGCCCGCAGGGGTGAGGTTTTGGCCCTGCCCCAAGGCATCATCATTCCAACAATAGAAAACATCAATCAAAGCACATTAGAAAGCCGGGCCGCCGCCGCCATTGACCGCGCCGGCGACACCCCCATTCAAACCGGCACATTACAAGCCGGCCCTGAACCCATCCGCCATATGGTTGAGCAAGGTGAAACCGCTTATTCCATAGCGCGCCTTTACGGTGTATCCGTGACGTCCCTTGCATCATGGAACGGGCTGGATCGCAATCTAACAGTACGCACTGGCCAACAATTACTGATCCCCGTGGCAGAAGATGGCAGCGTCAAAGACGCCGTGCTACTGCCTGCCTCTGACGCAACCCCTGAACCGCCCAGCGCAAGCAAACCTCTGCCCGCAGATGTTAAGGTTGCCGTAATACCCGAAAGCCCGAACCTAGGCGCAGGCCTAACCCCGCCCGGGGCTTCGGGCAAATTACTGCGCCCTGTCAGCGGCAAGGTCATTCGCGGCTATAAAACAGGCGGCAACGAAGGGCTGGATATTGCCGCTCCCGCAGGCACCTCTGTAAAAGCGGCCGAAAGCGGTGAGATCGCCTTGATCTCCAAATCCAGCAGCCAGAACACCATTGTTCTGATCCGCCATCCTGACAACCTTTATACCGTTTATTCAAATGTCACAGGTGTGACGGTCAAAAAAGGCCAAAGCGTCAAACGCGGGCAGACCATTGCCAAAGTAGCAGATAACGACCCAAGTTTCGTACATTTTGAAATCCGTCGCGGTACTGAAAGCGTGGATCCCGTACCTTATTTATAAGAGCCGCGCATTCAAGCAAATTCAGCTTGCATAGCCGCATGATTTCGGCTTTTCATACCTTTAAGTGAACGGGGGATTTCTTCCCGTTTCACACCCCCTATGGAAAGACCGATATGGATAATCGCAACGGCATCTTGCTGGTGATCGCCTCTATGGCAGGTTTCACCGTTGAAGACATGTTCATCAAACAACTGTCCGCCACCATCCCCACCGGCCAGATATTGCTAACACTGGGGGCGTGTGGCGCATTGATCTTTGCCGTTATGGCCCGTGCCAAAGGCCGCAGCTTAACCGCCCGCAACACATGGACAAAGTTCACCATTGCGCGTGCATGTGCCGAAGCGGTTGCCGCCCTTGCTTTCCTGACCTCGCTTGCCCTTGTGCCAATTTCCACCGTTGCCGCCGTGTTCCAAGCCACGCCACTGGCCATAACAATGGGGGCCGCCCTGTTTTTGGGTGAACAAGTCGGCTGGCGGCGTTGGAGTGCGATCATCGTGGGTTTCATGGGGGTACTGCTAATCATCCGCCCCGGTTTCAGTGCGTTCGACCCCGCAATTATTTTTGTCCTCATCGCCGTACTAGGCGTTGCCGCCCGCGACCTGATCACCCGCCTGATCCCTGACAATGTCGCCTCTACCGTGATCTCGTTTCAGGGCTTTCTCGCGGTGTTTTTCGCAGGCACCGCCCTGCTGCTGGCCAAGTCAGACAATTTGGTAGCCGTCACCCCGTTGGAAACCGCCTATCTTGCAGGGGCGGTGATTTTCGGCGTTGCAGGCTATTACGCCATCGTCGCGGCCATGCGCATCGGCGATGCCTCAGCCATCACGCCGTTTCGCTACACAAGGCTGTTGTTTTCCCTCATCGTCGGCGTGCTGGTGTTCAAAGAACACCCCGATACGCTGACCCTGACAGGGGCCGCGATTATCATCGGTACGGGGTTGTATATGTTCTTAAGGGAACGGGTTGTGGCAAAGGTGGCGTAGGATGGGCTTCAGCCCACGCGTTGCTATGTTTATATTAAACGCAAGGGTGGTTTATGGTGAAAAATATCACGACCTGCTTGGCTATACTCTCATAAGACATGGGCTGAAGCCCACCCTACGCTTGCTAATATGGTAAAAAGTTTAAGTCCTACCAAACGTTTAAACTTTATATCGATCAACCACATATTTTCGCCATGCAGCTTTGTTTCTCCCCCCTTTTGAAAACATCGCCATTTCAACATCTTCTGCGGAGATTTTCATATCTTTTGAGATTTCCTCAATAATATTGCAAAATTGGTAGTAGATACGACTGTTGTTTTTCTTAGAGACGTAACCCGATGTTAGGTTAACTATTACTTCATTACATAATAGATTTACTGATTTTGATGTCCATTGATCCATGATATAACCATTATGTTTTGGAGAGCAGAAATATATAAGTTTTGTGAAATATGCGGCGCCCATACCAAGTGGTTTGTTTAATTGCCAAATCGCGTCGAATTCACCATAAGCTTCAGAAGGATCCATTAAACCTTGACGCATTTCACCAATAATTGGAGTGATTTCCCCTATTCTATCGAATAACATGCGCCCATGATTTCGCCTTTGCCCACCCCAAGCCATGACAGCACCCACACATTCTTCTTCAGTGTATCGATTGCTAAGGCATATTTCCTTTAGTTTTTGGCGATTGATATGACCCTGTGGGAATTTGTTGTTCTTTTCCCCAATGACGTATTTCCACCAACGCTCGATATTTTTACCCCCCCATGTTTCGTCCAATACAATGCTTCGTTTGAAATTGCCGTAATGTTCTTGATGAAGTTTTATCATTTTATGATCCTTGAAGGTTTTGGTTGAAAAAGGTTGGGAAGTAATCGATTAAACATTAATGACATCCTTGCGGGCGCGTGGCCCAAAAAGCCCATCCTACAACCTCACACCCCTACGCCCCGCCAAATCCACCACGAACTGCCAGGCCACACGGCCTGATCTATTGCCGCGCGTAGCTTGCCATTCAATCGCCTGCGCCCGTAGGTTTTCATCGGTGATCTCAATGCCGTAAGCATCGCAATAGCCCCGGATCATCGCAAGATAACCATCCTGATCACAGCCGTAAAACCCCAGCCACAGCCCGAAACGGTCGGACAGCGATACCTTTTCTTCCACCGCCTCGGACGGGTTTATTGCGGTAGAGCGTTCATTTTCGATCATATCACGCGGCATCAGGTGGCGACGGTTTGAAGTAGCATATAGCACCACATTGTCAGGCCGGCCTTCAACCCCGCCGTCCAGCACCGCTTTCAGGGATTTATAGTGGGTGTCGTCATTGCTGAAACTCAGGTCGTCACAAAACAGCAAAAACCGTTCATCCGCCGCGCGTAATATTGCCAGCAATCGCCCGATGCTCGGCAGGTCTTCGCGCTGTACCTCGACCAGTTTCACGCCCTTAACAGCCGCATGTACCGCTTTGACCAGTGAAGATTTTCCCATGCCGCGTGCGCCCCACAAAAGCGCATTATTCGCAGGCAAGCCACGGGCAAATTGCGCCGTGTTTTCCAGCAAAGTATCGCGCGCGCGGTCAACACCGACCAGCAGGTCAATATCAATGCGGTTCACTTGGGCAACGGGTTCCAGCCGATCAGGGCTGACATGCCACACAAATGCATCAGCCGCCTTGAAATCAGGGGCCTCAAACGGCTTAGGGCTGATGCGTTCCAACGCGTCTGCAATCCGCCCTAAAGCTTGGTCATTCATGCATCATCCCCGCCGTCATCTTCATCGTCGTAATAGCCATCTTCGCGCAGGCGTTTTTCACGTTTACGTTCCACAGAAGCAACCAACTGGATCGAGATTTCATACAGCAGATAAACCACTGTAAACAAGATCACTTGGGTCACAACATCAGGCGGTGTCACGATCGCGGCCAGCGTTAGAATGCCAACAACCGCGTATTTACGCATATCTTTCATGCCCTGCGAAGATACCAGCCCTGCCATGCCCAAAAGGGTCATCAAGACGGGCAGCTGAAAACAAAGGCCAAAGGCAAAGATAAATTTCAGGGTCAAATCCAGAATATCGGTGACACGCGGCAAGAAAGTATTACCGGTCTCAGTGCCACCTTCCACCACCGATTTAGTGCCTTCGGTCACAAAATCACTAAAGCCGATGAAAAAGTTCATCGCCAGCGGGGTCACCGCATAATGCGCAAATGCCGCCCCTGTCAGAAACAGTAAGGGGGATGCGATAATAAACGGTAAAAACGCGCCTTTTTCATTCTTGTAAAGTCCAGGTGCCACGAAACGCCACATTTGAAAGGCAATCATCGGGAAAGACACAGCAAAGCCCATCAGAACGGAAATACGAAAATATACAAAGAAGTTCTCTTGTGCGGCAAAGGTGGTGAAATCCGGTTTCACCCCGTAAGACCGCAGCACTTTTGCGGTAGGTTCCAGCATAAAGTCCAACAAGGTGGGGGCGAAATAAAACGTGACCAGAATGCCCACGATAAAAGCCAGGATGGAATAGATCAAACGTGAGCGCAGCTCGGTCAGATGCTCGATCAGGGGGGCCGAGCTTTCTTCTACTTCGGTTTCGTCGCTCATGATTTAGCCTTGGATGGGGTGGGTTTCTTGGTCGCCACCTTTTTGGGTGCCGCCTTCTTTACCGCAGGTTTTTTTGCGGCAGGTTTCTTGGCCGCAGGCTTTTTCGCTGCCGTTTTTTTCGCAGGCACTTTCTTAGCAGGTGTTTTTTTCGCGGGGGCCTCTGCCGCCGCCGCTTTCGGCGGCTTAACAGATTTCACATCCGCCGCAGGCTTGGTATCACTACCCGCATAAGTCTGCGCATAATCCTTGACCTTGCCACCAACACCCTTGATTGACAGATCATCCTTGATATCGGTGGCCTTCTTCAGCGTATCGGTCAAATCCTTGACCCCGCTTTGATCCGCCGCGTCGTTCATCGCAGATTGAAAATCCCGCGCCATGCCCCGCGCCTTGCCCACAAAGTTACCCGCTTTGCGAAACATCATCGGCAAATCCTTCGGCCCGACAACGATCAACGCCACCACACCGATGATCATCAATTCAGACCATCCAATATCAAACATAGTTCACGCCTTTAAGTGCGATAAGCCAACTTTAGCTTTTTTCGCTTTTATCTTCTTCAGGGGTGATGTCTTTTGCGGTATCAGAGGCATCTTCAATCGCGGCATCCATTTCTTCTTTGCCCTCAGATACGCCTTTTTTGAACGCGGTAATACCTTTACCCACTTCGCCCATCAGGCTGGATACTTTGCCGCGGCCAAACATCAGCAAAACAACAACAGCGATTAGTATCAGGCCCGGCAGGCCAATGTTCTGAATAAACAGAGGTGTGGTCAGAAACATTTATATTCTCCCAAAATGTTCACAAAGCAATATCTGCTTTATCTCGTCGAGTTACATTTATGGATTTTTCCAGAAGGTTCAAACCGAAAACGCGCTATTTTAAGATAATATCGTCGCAGGTTGGTATTAATACCTACTTTTTAAACAAAAAGCACCGATCACGGCGCATCGACAGCCATAAAGCCGTCTCAACATTGGGCAAAAACACCCCCGGCACCAGTACTTTCAAAACGCTACCATCGTAATCCATGGCAAATTCCACCAGACTTTGGTGGCCCAGATAACGCGCGCGCTTCACTTGGCCGCGTGCTGGCACCCCGTCCTTAACAGTCGGGTTCGGCCCCCGGCCCTTGCGATCAAAATCCAGTTTCAGGTGTTGCGGGCGGATGATGATTTCCACTTTCGTGCCGTCCACCATGCCAGGCGTCAAGAACTGCCCGAACGGGGTTTCGGTCAGGGCGTTTTTCACCGCCCCCTCAATCACATTCACGTCTGAAAAGAACCCAGCCGCCTGCCCGTCCACAGGCGCGTTATACATATTATAGGGTGCGCCCGCCTGCACAATCCGCCCTGCGCGCATCAAAGCGATCTGATCGGCCATGCGCATGGCTTCTTCGGGTTCGTGGGTCACCATCAACACGGCGGTGTTTTCCACTTTCAGAATTTCCAACGTCGCATCGCGCACATCATCACGCAGCCGGTCATCAAGGCCCGAAAACGGTTCATCCATCAGCAAAACCTGCGGTTTCGGGGCCAAGGCACGGGCCAAAGCCACCCGTTGCTGCTCACCCCCCGATAGCATGTGCGGGTATTTCGTCTCAAATCCATCCAGCCCGACCTTGTGCAACAGCTCTGCCACACGCTCTTTTTTTGCCCCACGGCCCCCGTGCAGGCCAAAGCCGACGTTACCTTCCACATCCAAATGCGGAAACAGTGCGAAATCCTGAAACATCATGCCGATATTGCGTGCCTCGGGTGGCATGTGCCCCGCCGCATCCGATACCACCTGCCCGTCAATCAACACCGCCCCCGCATTTTGCCGGTCCACACCTGCCGCAATGCGTAAGGTCGTGGATTTACCGCAACCAGACGGCCCCAAAAGACAGGTCACTTCACCTGCGGCCAGCGTTAAAGACAGCCCATCAACCACGGTTTGACCATCAAAACGACGGATGATATTCTGCAATTCCAGTTTAGGGGCGGGCATCGCGGGTTTTGGCCTTATCTTAGTGTCTATCCGACTTTTTTTATCGGGTTTCTTATCGCCCTACCAGCCTCACGCCTTGCGGGCAAGCTTTCCTTGGGTGGCAAGACCGATCAGACCTGCCCCGAAACCCACAATCAGCACCGCAATACAGATATACAAAAGCTGGTCGTATTTATGCGGGCCATCAAACAACATTTTCACCAGATCAGTGCCGCGATACATATAGGCCGCCGCCCCCAAAATGGCCGCGATATAGGCCACCATGAAAGACCACAACGGCACCACACGATTGAACACAAACGCCAATATCAAAACAGGTGTCAGGAACATGGACGCCGTGCCCGAAACCGCCACTGCATCAAACAGGGTTTTGTTGCCCCAAAGCGTCAGTAAAGCACCCGCCGCCATAAAGCCGAACATCGCAATGCGCCCGCACGCCACTGTGCGCGGGGCGGCCTTGAACTCATCAATAACCAAGCGTGCGGCGGACGCCAGCGCACTGTCCAGCGTTGACATCGCCGAGATCAACAATGATGCGGCAATCAGAAAATAAACCGTCGGCCCAAACATCACTTGCCACGTCCCCAGCAACTGGTTTTCGTAAGAGGCACCGATGATGCCCGCCTGAATGCCGAACATACCAAAGCCGAAGATGCACAGCGATGAAAGCCAGAACGCATGTAGAAAACTTTTGCGCGTGGTGGCCTGATCGGCAATAAAGCCACGATCCATCATCACCGGATCATGGGCGGGATATGAAAACACCTGCAACATGGCGACAGCCACCAAAACCCACCCTGGCCGGCTGGCTTGTTCATGCACACCCTGTGCTGCAAAAATAGCCCCGAAAGAGAAGTTATCACCGGTAATCATCACACTTAAAGCTAGGATAAATACGATCAAGAATACAATCATTTGCATCACATCCGTGCGTAAACTTGCACGAAGACCACCTAATGCGGAATATACCAAACCGATGACAGCAAGGGCCACAATCGCACCTGCCTTGGCCCAAACCAGTTCCGGAAAGGCCGCCGAAAAAATCAAACCGACGACGATCAGATTGGCAAATACCTCTGACAACAGACGTAAAGCAATCACGATATTATAAGCCACATGGCCCGTGCGCCCAAAGTTATCGCCCAGCCAGTCTTGCACCGAACGCGCACCGCGGATCCGCATTTGGCCAACAATGTACATCCCCGTCAGAAAGCTTAGATAATATGCCGTATAAGCCAGCGTTCCCGCAAAGCCGTAGAAATATCCCAAGATCGCCGCATTCATCAAAGAGCGCGCAAATATCCATGTGGTGACCTGACTGAGTATCAGCATCCAAAGCCCCGGTTGTGCGCCTTTGCCCGAGGTCCCGTCAAAGAACCCTGCCACACTGATCTTACGCGGTGAAATCACCAGGCTGACGATGGTGATAAAGCCCACAAAGTAAACCAAAGCCATTGGGCTTGCCAAAAAAGTCATGTGATGATCTCCCGATTATATTTTCGTGTGCTTACACGAGCCGCGCATAAAAGCGAAAGCATTTTATCAATCTAACAGGAAAGTTATCAAATCGTAGAAACCGTTGCCCCGCCATCCAGCAACACGTTCTGCCCGATCATATAACCCACATGCTTTGAACACATGAAGGCACACATCGCCCCGAATTCAGACGCTTCACCATATCGCCCCGCAGGAATTGTGGCACTGCGTTGTGCTTTGGCTTCGTCCATGCTGATCCCTTTGGCTTTCACAATCGCCCCATCCAAAGATTTGGCCCGATCTGTTGCATGGATACCCGGCAAAAGGTTGTTGATCGCCACCCCGTGCTTGGCCACATCACGCGCGGTTCCGGCCACATAGCCGGTCAAGCCGGTGCGTGCCGTATTCGACAAGCCCAAAACACTGATCGGCCCTTTAACGGATTGCGAGGTGATGTTCACCACCCGCCCCCAGCCCTGTTCGATCATGCCGGGCAACGTGGCTTTCATCAGCGCAATCGGGGTTAGCATATTAGCATCCATCGCCTTGATGAAATCTTCACGTTCCCAGTCAGACCAATGTCCGGGGGGCGGCCCGCCCGCGTTGGTGACCAGAATATCCACATGGCCTGCTGCCGCCAAAACAGCCGCGCGGCCTTCGTCGGTTGTAATATCACAAGCTATCGCTGTAACATTTACGCCGTGTTCGCGCAGGCCCTCAGCCGCCTGATCCAGCGGCCCTTTTGTGCGCGCGCAAATCACCAGATTAACACCGGCCTTGGCCAAAGCCTCGGCACAGCCGAAACCCAGCCCTTTGCTGGCCCCACATACAATCGCGGTTTTACCTTTTATGCCTAAATCCATCACAATGATTCCCTATGTGTTTTCATTACAATAGCGCATCAATGTCGACATGGAAGCGAAACTGCAGGGCAAGCCCACTGGCGATTACACCGCAATCTTAGACCGCTGATAGGCCCGTTATGTTAGGGCGTAGACCTAGTAGAAAATTCTCTGTTTCATCCAAGATATGTTTCATGCCATTAATGTAAACACATGTGTGAAAAACAACTAGCCACGAAGGTCAAATTTTCCCGCACCCCGGTCATTAGACATATGGCGGGTTAGTAGGTTCTGACCTAAAATATTTTTAGGGTCAAACCATGTGTCCCATTTTGTCAAAACAGGTGTCCCGCTACACCCATAACACTCCACCCAGAACAACCGCAGCAAAAGCCCCTCCCCGACTCCCCCCAAAGGGGGAGCTACGAATGCGCTCAGGTATTGAAACGTTCCCGACCCCACCAAACTGGGTGATTTCGGGCCTGTCGTTACGCATCGCACCCCACTCTAGGCGTAGACCTATAAATCCTGCGCCACTGGCGGGATTGTCGCTAAATATCAAAGGCTTGATACGTGCCGTGAATAGCTGGCTATTTACAAGCGGGCCATGCCTTTGAAAGGACGTAACAATCCCGCCCTTCGGATTTACCGTGATTTCCCCGTGGCTGCGTTGCGCCTGGCCGCAAGAAAATTTCGCCAAACCGGTGATGCAGGGTTTATAGGTCTATGCCCTAAGGAATGCGCCCCTTATTCAACCGTCCAATTTACCGCCTTTCATCCGTTGCCGTAAAATCCGACTTAGAATTTCACGCCGTGCCATATCCTCACTCCACATTGAACCCGTTGCATGGCGCAGCTTCTCGGCGGTTTGCGCGTCAACCTTGCCCTGCTCTTCCATGACTTTCAGGTCGCGTTTAAACTGTTCGCGCATCCCCGCCAGATAAGCGATTTTATTCGGTGCCACCTCATGCGCATCGTGATAGCTGCGCACATCACCCGAAATCAGGCCACGCCAATATATCCGCAAGATCGCGTTGATCCGCGCGTGATAGCCTTTGCCCAGATTGCGAAACCAGCGCAACATATCTTCGTCCAGATAAAGCGACACTTTGATTTTCTTTTTTCGGGTCGGAAATTTTTGCTCCAGATAATTCCAGTCATCAGGGATCGACATATCGGCCCAGACGTCTTTCAGACTATCCTGCAAATCTTTCAAATCCGTAAACAATCCGACACGGGCGGTTTTTTGTGTTTTTGTGGTTCTCATTTCGCAATATTGCCGCAAAACCGTTAACCAAATGTGTCGGGTGCGTTTCCCGACGCAATACCGACGTGTTACCGACGCCATACAGACACTGGTTTTGGGCGGTTTTCTTAAAGGTTAAGCTTGGCCCAAATCCGCCTTGATCAGAAATCCGTCGGCGCACCACCCTCTTCCTTACGCTTGGCCACAAACGCTTTCAGCTCTTCGTCAATCGCGGGATCAATCGGCGGGGCCTCGAACTCATTCAAAATGTCTTTCCAGATTTTATTGGCCCTTTGTGCCGTCCACTTAGACCCGTCCAATTCCCACGCCTCATAGTTGCGCCAATCTGACAAGAAGGGTGAATAAAACGCGGTTTCATAGCGTTCCTGAGTGTGCTGAACACCAAAGAAATGCCCCGTAGACCCCACATCCTTAATCGCGTCGATGGCAATGTCATCGGGGCCTGTGGCGGTTAGCACAGGTTCCATATAGCGTTGAATTTGCTGCAAAACCTCGCAATCCATCACAAACTTTTCGTAAGATGCAATCAACCCGCCTTCCAGCCAGCCCGCCGCGTGGTAAACCATATTGACGTTGGATTGCACCGCCGACCAAAGTGAATTGCAACTTTCCCACATCGCCTGCCCGTCAGGGGCGTTGGATGCACAAGCATTGGTCGCCCGCAACGGCAAACCGTAGTACCGCGCCATCTGTCCCGTCATTTGTGTGGCACGCATATATTCAGGCGTACCAAACGCAGGCGCGCCTGATTTCATGTCTACGTTTGATGTAAAAGTCCCGATAATACACGGCACACCGGGGTTGATATATTGCAACAATGCAATCGCCGCCAACCCTTCAGCCACAGACTGCGCCACAGCCCCCGCCATCGTCACAGGTGCCATAGCACCGGCCAAGGTAAAAGGTGTCACCGCAACCGGCTGCCCACGCCGCGCCAAACGCATGGCCCCGTCGATCATCGGCTGGTCATGCTTTAAGGGCGAGGTCGAATTGATGTTGGTGTACATACGCGGGCTGGCATTAAATTCTTCATGGCTTAGCCCGCCTGCGATACGCACCATTTCCATAGTGTCCTCAACCCGCTCTTTACCTAGCGAATAGGCATGTGCCACCTTGTCGGTCAGGGTCAGCTTTGAATACAGGCAATCCAGATGGCGCACAGAGGCGTGAATATCCACAGGCTCAACCGGATAGCCGCCTGCCACATGAATACAGTTGAAATACTGCGTCAATTTCACAAGGTTTTCAAAGTCTTCAAAATTACCGACACGCCGCCCTTTGTCCAGACACATGGCATTAGGCGGTGAGGACACGTTGACAAAGACCATATTCTTGCCGCCGAGTTTAATCGCCTTTTCGGGATTGCGGGGTGTTATGGTAAATTCTGACGGGCAATGCCCGATCATTTCCATCACCCAATCGCGGTCCATGCGCACATTATCACCGTTGATGGTACAACCCGCTTCGCGCAGAATTTCCAGGGCCTCTTCATTATAAAAATCAATGCCGATCTCTTCCAGGATTTGCATTGCCCCGTTGTGAATGGCCTCCACCCCTTCAGGGCGCAAAGGTTCGGTTGGATTGTCCAGATTAACAATCTGGCGCCACGGCATTTGGTCTATTGCCTGGGTGCCACCACGACGGGTATTTCCCGCACGCCCGCCTGCTCTGCTTCGTCTGGCCATAATGATGATCCTAATGTTCCTGTTCCAGATCAGCTTGCTGAATTACTGTCGTAAATTGTACAAATAAAACGACAAAACATGTCGTATATGGTTCCACCACCTGATTTATCTATGTTAAACAGGCAATATAGATGCGCCCAGGGGCAAGATCAGATGTCTTCCAAGACCAAACCGCCAGACCAGATCACCTACAAAACCGGGATCCTGTTAATCGACGATTTTTCGATGATGAGCGTCAGCACAATGATCAACCCGTTTCGCAGTGCCAACCGCGAACTGGGGTATCAGGCTTTCACATGGGATTTTCTGACCTTGGATGACCAGCCGGTTATGGCCTCTGACGGGTTTGAGGCCAAACCAACATGCGATATTCACAGCACACAAAAGTTTGATTTCTTTTTTGTCTGTGCAGGGCTTCAGACAGACCCGCCAAATCGCGCAAAGCTGAATGCAGCATTGCGCCGCTTTGCCAAGCAATCCAACATTTTCGGCGGTGTTTGTGCGGGGGCATTCATGTTGGCGCGTGCAGGTTTGTTAAACGGTAAAAACTTTACCTTGCATTGGGAAAACCAAGCCGCGTTTATAGAGGAATTTCCCGACTTGGCACCCAAACCGTCTTTGTTTGTCATGGACGGCAATATATGGACGGCTTCAGGCGGGCTTGCCTGTCTGGATATGACCCTGAACATCATCCATGATAAGGTTGGGTTGAAAATTGCCAACACTGTTGGCAACCTTTTGCATGTTGACCGTATTCGCAAACCAAATATCGAACAGCGGTCGTTTTTTCTGGCCGATTATGAAACTTTACCACCCAAGTTACGCGCAGCAGTTAAGATGATGGTCGAAAACCTGGAACACCCGTTGTCCATTGCAGAGCTTAGTGATGCAGTAGGCATAACCGTGCGGTCTTTAGAGCGCGGCTTCAAGCAAGAACTGGGCAGCTCGCCCGGCAAGCATT
Organism: Amylibacter sp.; assembly: GCA_016764475.1. GTDB lineage: Bacteria > Pseudomonadota > Alphaproteobacteria > Rhodobacterales > Rhodobacteraceae > Amylibacter. Next base: position 16,185 of record JAESRV010000104.1, on the reverse strand, counting down.
ATCGTAAAATCCGTCTGGAACGGGCCAAGCATTTGATTTGGCACAGCAACATGTCGATCCTAGAGGTTTCTATTCTGACAGGATTTCCATCACCCTCATACCTGTCGCGTCTATACCGTCAGGAATTCGGCATACTGCCATCCGAAGAGCGCAAGAAATCCAGTTTAAATAACGCTGGATAGGGTTGATATATCGGGCAGAACCACGTCAGCCAAATGCGCAATATCTTCATGCTTTGCTGGGCCTGTCAGCACAGCCACATTCAGCCCGACACCTGCTTTACGCCCCGCTTCCAGATCGTGGCTACTATCCCCGATCATCGCCACTTGCGCGGGTTTCAGCTTCATCTTTTCACAAAATCCAAGGATCATATCGGCCTCTGGTTTGGGGGTGAAGCCACTGTCATATCCGCAAATGAAATCAAAGTGATGGTGGATATTGTGGTCTTGCATCTGATTGTGCGCACTTTGTTCAAAATCATTGGTGGCAATGCCCAGCACCATGCCGCGCGCCTTGAAACTGGTCAGCAGCGGATCAAGCGCACACACGGGCACGGCGGTGGTATTTTGCAAAGCCGCAAAGGCTATTTTTTCGATAGCCTTGGCATCCAGATCAGGATGCACAGACGCCAGCAAAACACATTGTTCATCCACAGACGCATTCACCGCCACAGAGCCTGTGATGAAATCTTTTGCGTCCCAGTCAAACCCAACCATTCTTGCCATCGCAAGGCGTAAATCATGATCGTCAGGGGCCAGCGAGGTCAGGAACGCAATAGACCAGTCGGCCCAAGTATCGCTGAAGCCAAACAAAGTGCCGTCTTTGTCAAACAGAATACCTTGAATATTTGCCGCCATGTGTCACCCACCCTTTTGGGCATATGACGTGAGGCCAAAGATTCTGGCAAGCATTTTATGTCCAGTTCGGCAAAGCCCCGCCCGGCAGGGCCATGCGCACGGGCTGCACAGCGTCATACGCTAAGTTTTGAGTGTCACAAAACCCGCGCACCCAGTCGTCATCCATCAAGATGAAATCCATCACCGAGGCCAGAAACTCTGGGTCGCCAGCGCGTTCGCGGACATCATCCAGACCAGAACCAGTGGCCCCTAAAAACGTCATCATCAAATCATCTTGCGCCGACAACCAGCCAAGGGCCTGAATGGCGATAAGTTCGGCTTGGTCTTTGCTAAATTGCATTATTCTCGGTGCTTTCCAGGTTGTGTTTTCCGCCATTTTCGGCGCTGTTCTTTCATCGCATTTACATACCTCAAACGTTGGTCATCTGTCATCCCTGAAATGATCGCGACAAAGGCTTTTTGGGCGTCTTGAGTAGACTTTGTAATATGCAAACGCTGGGCAGAAAAGGCCGCGCGCACGGCATCTGCATTAAACGGTCGCGCGATAATCGCCATATGGATGCTCTGCATGGTCTCATGCATCGCCTTACCGTTTGCGTATATTTTGGGGCGGTTAAGGCGAAAATACCGGCGCACTTCACGGCGTTGGTCATCAGGCAATGCGCGCATAAAAACCCGCAGGCCCGACGCACCGGCAAAATGCGCCCTGCGATCGCCATACCCTGACATCTTGGCACCCACAACCAAACCGACAACAGTCAGGTTCATGCTCAAAGACAGGACCAATAAGACCTTCATCCAGGGCCATTTGCGCGGTGTTTTCTTCTCAGTCATATCAACCCTCTTGAAATAATGCTTCAATCTCGGAAGCCACTGAAAAACTGCCGTCGTCAAACGTTTCAGCATTTTGTTGTGTGTTGTTTATATAATTCAGGCTGTCTGGCGTGGAATATCCGATATAGATGCCAAAAAACGTACAAGCCGTCATGGCAGCCACGGGTTGCCAACCACCGATATTGCGTAACAAGCCAGCATAAAAGGGGGTTGGAACCGCCACTCTGGTCGCTTTGGTTCGTGCTTCAGTCTGCAGCACCGCATCTGCCATCACCGCTTGCAAAAAAGCCGCGTCTGGCAGGGGTTCCGTATTTTTGGCCGCGTCAAAAAACGCCTTCAGTTCCATATCCGTTTTGTTTTCCATCATGCCAGTCCCAGTTCCTCTTTTTTCCCTAAAAGCAGTCCCGCTAAATTTCGCTTGCCCCGTGCCGTCAGGCTTTCAACCGCGTCCACACTGATCTGCATGATTTCCGCAATCTCGGGGTTCGCCAACTCTTCTATGTGCCGCAATGTTACCGCCAGCCTTTGCCGTTCAGGCAGTTGCATCAACGCCCCTTGCAAGGCCAAGGCCCGCTCATTCGATTGCATCCGTTTTTCCACCGAGGGCTTGCCATCCGCAGGCTCTGGTATATCGTCCAGATGAGTGCCCTTTTTCTTGCGCAACCGGTCAATACACAGATTGCTGGCCACACGGTACAACCAAGTCGATACTTTTGCTTCACCTTGGCGCCATTCAGGGGCAATTTTCCACAAACGCAACATCGCATCCTGGGCCACATCTTCGGCCTCTGCCATATCGCGTAACAAACGTCGTGATAACGCCAAAACACGCGGCGCATGACGAAAGGTCAAAGCCCGCGCGGCTTCCTGATCTCCATTTGCATAGAGAACCATCAACGCGTCATCACAGACGTCATTCATTGCGTCTAAAGCCATCATACCCCAGCATTAACGACCTGCCCGCCGTAGGGCAATGCGGATGGCGGGCCCGTTATAGGCCCGCCACAAACCTGTTAACCGTCGTTTTTACGGTTTCCGTGCATTTTCTTGGCTTCGTCGCGCGAAATTTTACCATCATCGTCTTTATCGATTTTATCGAACATTTGCGCCTTACGCCCGTTCATTTCAGACGCATCCAGCATGCCATCACTGTTCTTGTCTTTGTTTTTGAACATATGATCCAACCGTTGTTCCATTTTGCCCATCATAGCGGCGCGCATTTCGTCTTTAGACAAAGCCCCGTCACCATTTGTGTCTTTCATGGCGAAGCGTTCAGCATGATGTGCCGACATTTCATCTTGGGTGATAAACCCGTCTGCATTTGCATCAACTTCATCGAAATGCTTGTAAAGCCCACCACGATGCATGCCGCCAGTTTGCGCGGCTGCAACACCAACAACACTTACACTGAGTGCTGCAATAATCACGGATTTTGTAATCTTATTCATAATCTGTTCCTTTAGGTTTTGGGCAGGCTTGCCCTGCTTTCAAATATAAATACGCAGGGCCAACCGCTTTCCGTCGCAGATTTCCAACTTTATTTGCGACATCCCGCCGCGAGACAGCATGTCATAGTTTCTTTTTGCGCGAATAAGGGTATGACCCTGCGAATGACACATCAAAGCACACCAACCGATACAGACCGCCCCCTGAAACCAGCACTTTTGCGTGGCTGGCGGCGGGTTTGCCCGAACTGCGGCTCTGGCCCGCTGTTCAAGGGCTATTTATCCGTGCGCGATACCTGCCCGGTTTGCGCCCAGGAATTATACCATCAACGCGCCGATGACGGGCCTGCATATGTCACCATTTTGGTATGCGGCCACCTGTTAGGGCCATTGATGCTGATCGCTTTTGAGGTGTTCCGACCTGATCCGATTGTTTTAAGTCTGGTCTTTATTCTGCTCTTTGTCGCACTGGCCTTGTTTTTACTGCCCCGCATCAAAGGCGCATTAGTCGCTTTGCAATGGGCCAAACGGATGCACGGATTTGGCAAAGATAGGGTTGTAACACCGGCGCAATAGCCGCTAAACTGTCTTTATGACATCACCATTTTTAACCCGCCAGAACCCCGAATTACCGACCAGCCTTTTGCAACTTGCGCAAAAAGCCAACACCCCGCGTGCGGCCATTGCGCGTGCAGGTGCCGCTTTGCCGATGCAGGCCGCCCATGAGGCCACCAAGGCCGGCATCATGCAGCCGATCTTTACCGGCGAAGCGGATGCGATCAAGGCTGAAGCGGATGCTTTGGAGTGGGATATCTCTGATTATGAAATCATTCAGGCTGAAGGTGAAGAAGCTTCAGGACACGCCGCCGCCCTTGCCTGTGGCGAGGGCCGTGCGGATGTGTTGATGAAGGGTCATCTGCACACCGATACCTTCATGAAATCCGCCCTTTCGCGCGATAACGGCCTGCGCACGGGTGCGCGGTTGGTGCATGTATTTTGCCTAACACATCCCTCAGGCGGCAAGCCACTGTTGGTGTCAGACGCCGCCGTCAATGTGACCCCTGATATGGATACCCGCAAAGCCGCAATCCGCTACTGCGTTGATTTATTGTGTAAACTTGGGGTAGAACAACCCAAAGTAGCCATACTATCAGCCACTGAAAGCGTGTTGTCGGCAGTACCGTCATCAGGCGAAGCGCGGGAATTGCGCGACTGGGCACGCGATGAAATACCAAACGCGTATTTTTCTGGGCCATTGGCGCTGGATTTAATTCTGTCGCCCGAAAGTGTCGCGATCAAAGGCATGAATGATGATCCTGTTGCGGGGCATGCGGATGCTGTCATCGTGCCTGACATCGTCAGCGGCAACACCTTGTTCAAGTCACTGGTCTACCTGTCAGGCGGTTGCGCCGCAGGGGTGGTGATGGGGGCAAAGGTGCCGATCTTGCTGACTAGCCGTGCCGATGTGGCAGTGGCGCGGATGGCCTCCGTTGCACTGGCTGCGGTTTTAAGTAGCTAAGATGTCCGATCAAAATAAATCTTCCCGCATCAAGGGTTTCCGTAATCTTACCCCCGAAGCACGGCTTGCCACGCTAGGTCATGTTGTGGCGGATTTAAGCGGCAACAACACCCTACCCTTAGCCCTAGCCGACGGGATGATTGAAAATGTTGTTGGCAAGTTTGAATTGCCGCTTGGGGTGGCCACAAATTTTACCATAAACAATAAAGATTACCTGATCCCGATGGCGGTTGAAGAACCCTCTGTCGTGGCGGCGGCCTCTTACATGGCCAAGATCGTGCGCGGCTGTGGTGGCTTTACCGCCACAAGTACCGCGCCGATCATGCGCGCACAGGTGCAGATCCTTGGGGCGGCAGATCCTGAGGCGGCAAAGCAGCAGTTGATGGCCGCCAAGGGCGATATAATCACTTTGGCAAATTCCAAAGACACCGTGCTGATCGGGCTGGGCGGTGGTTGTAAGGATATCGAGGTTCATATCTTTGAAGACACCCCTATCGGTGCAATGGTTGTGTTGCACCTGCTGGTCGATGTGCGCGATGCGATGGGGGCAAATACGGTGAACACCATGGCCGAGATGGTAGCCCCTATGGTTGAAAAGATCGCGCAAGCCACGGTGCGGTTACGAATATTGTCGAACCTTGCGGATTTACGCACAGTTCGGGCCTCTGTGCAGGTCAGCCCTGAAGCATTGACCACAAAAACCCTGAATGGGACGGACGTAGCACAGGGCATTGTCGAGGCCTGCGCTTTGGCAATCGTCGACCCATATCGCGCCGCGACCCACAACAAAGGCATCATGAACGGCATTGATCCCGTGGTGTTGGCCACAGGCAACGATTGGCGGGCAATAGAAGCGGGTGCGCACGCCTATGCCGCACGGTCAGGGCGGTATACATCGCTGACCAGATGGGACGTGGATGCGGATGGGGCTTTATGCGGCACACTGGAACTGCCAATGGCCCTTGGCATTGTTGGCGGCGCCACAAAAACCCACCCTGCGGCACAAGCTTCGCTGGCACTTATGGGGGTGACATCAGCACAAGAATTGGCAGAAGTCGTGGCATGCGTGGGCCTTGCCCAAAACATGGCCGCCCTACGCGCCTTATCCACCGAAGGCATCCAAAAAGGCCACATGGCCCTACACGCCCGCAACATCGCGATTGCAGCAGGGGCTACGGGGGATGATATAGATCGGGTTGCCAAAACGATTGCGGATGCGGGGGATGTCAGCGTGGATCGGGCAGTGAAGGCGTTGCGACCCAACCCGTAAACTTTCCTAAAATCCGAAAGTAGTTTTATTCAACCCAAAACCCGAACGATATTCCCTTTTGGGCTGGCTCTTGGGGCAAATTTCCCCATACTCCGCGTCAAGGGGAGAGCCACCATATGAATCACCAGCAGCCGGACCTTGACACTTCGCCCGAAGTCTCTGACGAGATACGTAAAACCACGTGCTACATGTGCGCGTGTCGTTGCGGCATCGACGTGCATATGAAGGACGGCAAGGTCAAATATATCGAGGGCAACCGCGATCATCCGATCAACAAAGGTGTGCTTTGTGCCAAGGGTTCTGCGGGCATCATGCAGCATTATTCGCCTGCACGGTTGCAAAACCCATTGAAGCGGGTTGGCGAACGTGGGGCGGGCAAGTTTGAAGCGATCAGCTGGGATGAAGCCTTTGAAATTGCTGAAAAATGTCTGAAACCCATTCGTGAAAAAGCCCCTCATAAACTGGCGTTTTTCACGGGTCGCGACCAGTCACAATCGCTGACAAGTTTCTGGGCGCAGCAATTCGGCACGCCCAATTACGCCGCCCACGGCGGGTTTTGTTCCGTCAACATGGCGGCTGCCGGTATCTACACAATGGGTGGTTCGTTTTGGGAATTTGGCGTGCCCGACTGGGATCGCACCAAGATGTTTATGATTTTCGGGGTGGCCGAAGATCACGACAGTAATCCGATAAAAATGGGCCTGTCAAAGCTCAAGGAACGCGGGGCCAAAATCGTGGGCGTGAACCCTGTGCGATCAGGTTACAACGCCATTGCCGGTGAATGGGTCGGCATCACGCCGGGCACTGACGGTTTGTTCGTGCTGGCAATGATCCATGTTTTGCTAAAAGCAGGCAAGGTCGATCTGGAGTACCTGATGCGCTACACCAACGCGCCAATGTTGGTTAATGTGGACGCAGACAGCGACGAACACGGGCTGCTGCTGCGCGATGTGCATGGGCAATTTATGGTGCAGGATCGCATTACGGGCAAGCCTGTGGCGTTTGATAAAAAGGGTGTGAAACCCGTGTTTACGGGCACAATTACCTATAAAGGCACCAAATACACGCCGGTGTTTGAACTGATGACCAAGAAATACCTGTCAGACGAATACACCCCCGAAGCCGTGGCCGAACGGTGTGGCATTTCCGCCAAAACCATCCGCCGTCTGGCCGCCGAACTGGCCCATGTGGCGTTTGAACAAGAGATCACCATTGATCAGCCGTGGACGGACTGGAAGGGTGAGAAACACGAAACCATGACAGGTCGGCCTGTATCCTTCCACGCCATGCGCGGAATTTCGGCACATTCAAACGGCTTTCAAACCTGTCGCGCCATTCACCTGCTGCAAATCCTGTTGGGCAGTGTCGAAGTGCCGGGCGGTATGCGTTTCAAACCGCCCTACCCCAAACCCGTCGGCATTCACCCAACCCCGCACAGTTACGCGACCCCCGGCGGGCCGCTGAACGGGCCACATCTGGGCTTTCCGACGGGGCCGGAAGATTTAGCGCTAAACGCGTCAGGCACCCCCATTCGCATCGACAAAGCCTTTACTTGGGAAAACCCGCTTTCGGCACACGGCATGATGCACATGGTCATTTCCAATGCACATGCGGGCGACCCCTATAAAATCGACACGCTGTTTATGTATATGGCCAATATGTCATGGAATTCATCAATGAATTCACGCGGTGTGATGGACATGCTGACCGATAAGAATGAGGATGGCACATATGTGATCCCCAACATCATCTATTCCGATGCTTATTCGTCCGAAATGGTGGCCTTTGCCGATCTGATCCTGCCCGACACCACCTATCTGGAACGCCACGATTGTATTTCGCTGCTGGATCGCCCGATTTCCGAGGCCGATGCCATATGTGACAGTATTCGCTGGCCCGTGGTAGAGCCTGACCGCGATGTGCGCGGCTTTCAAACCGTTCTTATTCAACTGGGTGCCAAGCTGGGCTTGCCGGGCTTCGTCAATGAAGACGGCTCTGAGAAATACCAGGATTACGCCGATTATATCGTCAACCATGAACGTCGCCCCGGTGTGGGGCCTTTGGCGGGGTTTCGCGGCAAGGATGGCACTGGCAAAGGACGCGGGGAACCCAACCCTGAGCAGATCAATAAATACATCGAAAACGGCGGCTTCTGGAAAGATCATATCCCCGATGAAGCCCTGTTTTATAAACCGTGGAACATGGCCTATCAGAACTGGGCGGTAGAGCGCGGCATTTTCGATAAACCCTCGCCCTATCTGTTCAGCATCTATGTGGAGCCGATCCAGAAATTCCGTCTTGCCGCACAGGGAAAAGGTGAATTGCAACCACCTGATCATTTACGCGAACAGTTGATCATGGCGATGGATCCATTGCCGATCTGGTGGGCACCGTTTGAAGAACAAGGCGTCGATTGTGATGAATATCCATTACACGCGCTCACTCAACGCCCCGCCGCGATGTACCATTCATGGGGTTCACAAAACGCGTGGCTGCGCCAAATCCACGGCACCAACCCGCTTTTCGTGTCGGGTGAGGTTTGGAGTAAACACCGCTTTAAAGAAGGCGACTGGGCCTATCTGACATCTCATCACGGCAAGATTAAAGTACCCGTCGTGCGCATGGATGCGCTGAACCCGCACACGGTCTGGACATGGAACGCCATTGGCAAACGCAAAGGTGCGTGGGCCTTGGATAAAAATGCGCCCGAAGCCACCAAAGGCTTTTTGCTGAACCATTTGATCCATGAGCTTCTGCCCTCCAAAGGTGACGGGTTGCGCTGGTCAAACTCTGACCCGATCACGGGCCAAGCCGCGTGGTATGACTTGCGCGTCAAGATCGAAAAAGCCCCTGCGGAGGATGGCGTTTCACAACCTGAAACACCTGCACAGACCTCGCCTGTGGGGCAAGGCCCGAAAGATATAGCGTATGGGGAGGAGTTTTAGGATGACTGCGTTACCCCCCACCACCGCCAAAAAACTCGGCCTTGTGATCGACCTTGATATTTGCGTTGGCTGCCATGCCTGCGTGATCAACTGCAAGGAATGGAATACCTCGAATTATGGTGCACCATTGTCCGATCAAGATGCATATGGCGCCAATCCGTCTGGTACATTTCTTAACAGAATACACACATATGAGGTTAAACAAGACGCAAAACCAGCACAAATCGTACATTTTCCAAAATCCTGCCTGCATTGCGAAGACGCGCCTTGCGTCACGGTTTGCCCCACCGGGGCCAGCTATAAACGCGTTGAAGACGGTATCGTTCTGGTCAATGAAAGTGATTGCATCGGGTGTGGATTATGCGCATGGGCCTGCCCTTATGGCGCCCGTGAACTGGACGCCAAGGAAGGTGTGATGAAGAAATGCACACTTTGTGTGGATCGCATCTATAATGAAAACCTGCCTGAAATAGACCGCGAACCGGCTTGTGTGCGCACCTGCCCCGCCAATGCGCGGCATTTCGGTGATTTCGCCGATCCCGATAGCGCCGTATCACGCATGTCAGCAGAACGCGGCGGTATGCGTTTGATGCCCGAACAAGGCACCAAACCGGTGAACCGCTACCTGCCACCGCGCCCCAAAGCCGACATTCAAACCAGCGGCGATATTGATATTCTGGCACCGTTCCTGGAACCGGTTGCCGACACACCAAAGGGGCTGCTTGGCTGGCTCGATAAAGCATTGGAGGCCCTTTAATATGCATCCCGCAGCATCCGTCATAATCTTCACATCCCTATCAGGCCTAGGCTTCGGCCTGCTGGCTTTTCTGGGGCTTGGCCTGCCCAATGTATCAGGTTGGTCAGCTTTTGCCTTCTTCTTCATCGCCTTCGCATTGTCCGTAGGTGGCTTGCTGGCATCCACCTTTCACTTGGGCAATCCGCAGCGCGCACTGAAGGCGTTCAGCCAATGGCGCACCTCATGGTTAAGCCGTGAAGGTGTGGTCGCCGTGGCTGCCCTGCTGGTCATGGGGCTATATGCTGCTTTGTCGATTTTTCTGGACATCCGCATCACCGCCCTTGGTTGGCTGGGCAGCGCGTTAAGCATAACAACCGTCTATTGCACCGCAATGATCTACGGACAGTTAAAAACCGTGCCGCGCTGGAATATGGGGGTCACACCGATCCTGTTCCTGCTCTACGCACTTGCAGGCGGGGCATTGTTGGCCACCCAATTACGGCTTGCCCTGCTTTTGCTGGTCGCCCTGACCATCACGCAAATCCTGACATGGATACGCGGCGACATCAGTTTTGCCACCGCAGGCCACAGCATTGAAACCGCCACGGGCTTGGGCCATTTGGGCAAAGTCCGTCTGTTAGAGTCGCCCCATTCAGGTGAAAACTATCTGACTCGCGAAATGGTACATATTGTCGGGCGCAAACATGCCCTGAAACTACGGATTATCGCCACGTTTTGTCTGGGGTTAATCCCGATTGCAATGCTGGCATTTTTCAACCTTGACCACATATCAGCCCTATTGGTTGTCATCTTGCACATCATCGGCCTGTTTGTCGCCCGTTGGTTATTCTTTGCCGAGGCTGAACATGTTGTGGGCCTGTATTATGATGCGCGTTAGCGGATCACCAAGATCAACAGCAATATACTGACGATAACCAGTCCGATGCCCATCAATTCCCTTGGGGTGCTGCGTTCTTTGAAGATCAGGTAAGACGCTATGAAAGTGAACACCAGTTCGATCTGGCCCAGTGCTTTGACGTAGGCCGCGTTTTGCAAAGTGAAGGCCATGAACCAGCCTAATGACCCTAAAACGCCAGTGATGCCCACCAACATTGTCACCCGCCATGACTGTATCACACGGCTGATCTCGCCGGGTTCGCGCAAGCGCAGCCATAGGCTCATCGCGATGGTCTGAAACGTGGTGACACAAGCTAGCGTGAAAGCGGCGCGAATGATGAAATCGCCAGAACTTAACGACAGGCTGGCCCCGCGATAGCAGGTGGCTGAGATCGCGAAGATCGCCCCAGATCCGATACCGTAGGCCGCCGCGCGGTTGAAGATGCGCTTGTACCATACGCCCCCGCCTGCCAGTTTTGGCGGGTCGGACAACAAAATCACCCCGATGATGCCCACAAAAATGGTCAGGATTGCCCATAGCGATATACCTTCGCCCAGAACGATGAAACCGACGACGGCGGTCAGGATGGCTTCGGTTTTTTTCAGGGTGATGCCAACGGCGAAATTACGTTCGGCAAACAACGCGACCACCAGCATAGTGGCGGTGATTTGTGCCAGGCCGCCGATGACCACAAACGCCCATGTGCGCAGGCTGGCGGTGGGGGTTTCCCATCCGAACCACGTTAAGGCCACGACCAGCAGCACCGCGATGGGGGCGGCGAACAGGAACCGCGCAAACGTGGCACCACCTGTGGTTAATTTGGTGGCTTTCAGGTGCTTTTGCAGCATGAACCGCAGGTTTTGCGCAAAAGCCGCCGCGATGGTTATGGGTATCCATAGGGCCATATCAGTAGGGCATCGGATGGGCTTTGTGGGCCGCAGAGATTTCCGTTAAAACTTCATCGCTTAGGGTCATCTCGGTGGATTTCAGGGCAGTTTCAAGTTGGGCCAAACTGGTTGACCCGAAAATAGCAGAGGCCATGCAAGGGCGCGTTCGGCACCATGCCAATGCCATTTGCGCAGGATCCAGCCCGTGTTTATCCGCAATCGCCTGATAGGCGGCAACCGCAGGCCACATGCGCGGGGTGACACGGCCCCCCATTTCGGGGTTCAGGGATAAACGGGAACCATTGGGAATGGTGTTCCCATCCTTGTATTTACCCGTTAGCAACCCTGCAGCAAGGGGTGAAAATGCCAGCAAGCCGATCTGTTCATTATGGCACAACTCGGCCATATCTGTATCAAACAGGCGGCACATCAGACTGTATTCATTTTGCATGGATTGCACACGCGGCAGGCCGCGTTCTTCAGCGATACGCAGCCATTGCGCCGTGCCCCATGCACTGTCGTTGGACAGCCCGAAGTGGCGGATTTTACCCGCATCCACAAGGGCCTGCATTGTTTCCAATATGGAAACAATCTCATCCAAAATCTGTTGTTTGTTCTGACCTGACGGGTCAAAATTCCAGTTTTGGCGAAACATATAAGACCCACGATTGGGCCAGTGCAACTGGTACAAATCAATGTAATCGGTTTGCAGCGATTTCAACGATGCCTCAACCGCGATATGAATGGTCTCAGGCGATATCGGCGCACCGTCGCGCACATTCATATAGCCTGCCCCCGATACTTTAGTCGCGATCAGCACATCATTACGCTTACCCGAATTGGCCACCCATTCGCCGATCACCCGTTCGGTATCGCCCTGGGTTTCTTTGCTGAGCGGGTTCACCGGATACATTTCCGCCGTGTCGATAATATTCACCCCGTAATCCAGTGCCATATCTATTTGCGCATGGCCCTCGGCAGTGGTGTTTTGTGTGCCCCAAGTCATCGAGCCTAAGCACAGCTCACTGATTTCCAGATCAGTGGTTCCCAGTTTATTATACTTCATAGTCATTCTCCAATTTGCCGCATTTGGATGCGACAACCATAGGGAAGTCAACAGACCCTTGGCCTGTAGTGAAAACTGCTGTAACCATATCTGCAACACAAGTACAAAGGCTTCATTTATGTCAGTTTGGCAGCGAATTTCAGATGCAATATCCGCCATTACCACCGGCGAAGGCCTGACGGCGGTTCTTGAAAAGCTGAAAACCCCGCCCGAAAAAAGCACGGCCTTTACCATCGCCGTGATCGCCCTTGGGGCTAAGATGGCCAAAGCGGACGGGCTGGTGACAAAAGATGAAATTACCGCCTTTCGTCAAGTTTTCTTCATTCCAAAACGGGATGAATGCAACGCGGCCAAAATCTTTAATCTGGCGCGTCAAGATGTGGCCGGCTATGAAATTTATGCCGCCAAAATCGCCAAGATGTTCAAAACCGAAACCGCCGTTCTGGAAGATTTGGTGGAAGGTCTGTTTCACATTGCAGTGGCGGACGGGCACTACCACCCCAATGAAGATGATTTTGTGCACCGCGTGGCGAATATCTTTGGCCTTGATGAAGCGACTTACCGCAGTTTTCGCACCCGCTTTGTACCCGATGCAGCCCCCGACGCCTATGACGTTCTAGGGGTTGCGCCTGATTGCCCTCTGGAAGAAATCCGCAAAATATGGCGGCAAAAAATCCGCGAAACCCATCCTGACCGGATGATGTCACGCGGCCTGCCCGAAGAAGCCATTACCCTGGCCACCAAGCGGATGATTGCCATTAACAAAGCGTGGGAAGAGATCAACGAAAACCACGCGGGGTAACGGATGCGCTTGGCCACTTATAACGTTGAATGGTTTTCCAAACTGTTTGATCAAAATGATCGACTGATTGAGGATGGCAGCTGGTCGGGAAAATGGAATGTTACAAAATCCATGCAGGTCAATGCATTGGGGAAAGTTTTCCAAGCCCTGAATGCGGATGGCATCATGATCATCGAAGCCCCTGACGCCAGTATAAACCAGTCAACTGTTACCGCCCTTGAAGGGTTTGCCGCCCGTTTCAGATTGCGCCAAAACAAGGCGATGATCGGGTTTGCCAATGATACCCAACAGGAAATTGCATTTCTTTATGATCCTGCGAAAATGGATGTGATCCACGACCCGCAAGGCATTGCGGAACCTGAGACCGGCGCCCATGAAAACCCAAGGTTTGACGGCACGTTTCATCTGGATGTGGATGTCGATGCCAAGCCTGAAAAGATTGTGTTTTCCAAACCCCCGCTGGAACTTTTGCTTACCCCCAAAGGTGGCACCCCCATGCGCCTGATCGGGGTTCACGCCAAATCCAAAGCCCCGCATGGCGCCAGAAACAAACAGCAGGCAGTGCGGATTTCCATCGAGAACCGCCGCAAGCAACTGGCGCAATGCATCTGGTTGCGCAAGCGGGTTGAACAGCATCTGGATGCGGACGATGATCTGATTGTGCTGGGTGATTTCAACGATGGCCCCGGGCTGGACGAGTACGAAAAACTGTTCGGGCAATCTGGCGTGGAAATTGTGATGGGGGTTGAAAAGCCGATAAACCAGACCCTGCGCGAACCCCATGCCGAGGCCGCCATGTCGGCGCGTGCAGGTAATGCCCCCACAACATCTCGGTTTTATAATCACCGCGATAAAACCTATCTGAATGCGCTTTTGGATTTTATCATGGTATCCCCTGATCTGGCCCGAAAATCTACCCCCGCATGGCGTATATGGCACCCGTTCAATGATCCCGCCTGCTTTGATAAAAAGGATATGTGCGACGCATTACTGACCGCATCCGATCACTTTCCGGTGACCATTGATCTGGATATACTGGCCACGAAAGCCGTTAAATGATCAAGGGGCTTAGCCATATGACCTTTATCGTCACCGACCTTGACGCGATGGAAACCTTGCTGACAACAGTTCTGGATGCCCGCAAGATTTATGACAGCGGTGATGACACATTTTCCCTGTCAAAAGAACGGTTTTTCGATATTGGCGGCCTGTGGATTGCCACGATGCAAGGTGACCCGTTGCCTGCAAAAACCTATAATCACGTGGCTTTTCAAATCTCTGACAGCGATTATGATATGTATTTGGGGCGCATTAAATCACTTGATTTGGAATTACGCGAGGGCCGCGCACGGATTCAAGGTGAAGGGCGTTCAATTTACTTTTACGACTATGACAACCATATGTTTGAATTGCACAGCGGCACGCTGGAAGAACGGTTGGCGCGATATGAGCAAGCCAAAACGCCGCATCTGGGGTGAAATCTTCATACAATCCCCCTATATCAAGCATATGAAACGTTTCTTACATATCACCCTGATCCCCTTTTTATTGGCCAGCCCGGCGCAGGCCGACCCTAAAGACTGGGAAGAATTGCGCAAAGGTCTGGAAGAACTGTCAGAGGGCACGCAGCAGTTTTTTGAAAGCTGGGTGGATGAACTGGGGCCGTTGTTGAACTCTTTGCGCGATAAAATCGACGATCTGGGGGAATATGAACCCCCCGAAGTGCTGCCCAACGGCGATATTATCATTCGGCGTAAACCGAAGCCGAAAAAGCCTGCCGAGCAAAAGCCGTCTTACGAAATATAGCTTTCCCTTTGCGGGTATAGACCTTACATCTTCTGTTAGATATTTACAGGAGATACCCACCCATGTTCACCCCGTTTGCCCTGCCCCAACCCGACCTGCCCCGCGATATGCGCGATGCGGCCTCTGGCGATGAATTCGGGGATTTGCCGGAATGGAACCTGGATGATCTTTACCCCAGCACCGATGGGCCGGAGATTACCAAAGACATGGCATGGCTGGGCGATGAATGCCCTGCGTTCGCGGCAGACTATGAAGGTAAACTGGCCGATCTGGATGCGGCAGGCTTGCTGGAATGCATCCTGCGCTATGAAAAAATACAGAACGTTATGGGCCGCGTGATGTCATATGCAGGCTTGCGTTATTACCAAAACACAACGGACGCAGATCGCGGCAAATTCATGTCGGATATGCAAGGGGCGATTACCGACATGTCAACGCCGATGGTGTTCTTTTCGCTGGAACTGAACCGCGTGGATGATGCGCAGCTAGATGCGATGGTGGCCGCTGACACGGGGCTGGCGCGTTTTAAACCTATCCTGGATCAAATGCGGGCGATGAAACCTTATCAGCTGTCTGACGAGCTGGAAAAATTCCTGCACGATCAATCAGTTGTGGGCAGTGCCGCGTGGAACCGCCTGTTTGATGAAACCATGGCAGGGCTGGTGTTTGACGTAAACGGCGAAGAGATGAACCTTGAAGCCACGCTGAACCTGCTGTCGGATGCGGATCGTTCCAAGCGCGAGATGGGTGCCAAGGCTTTGGTGAAAGTGTTCGAAAGCAACATCGCCCTTTTTGCCCGCATCACCAACACATTGGCCAAGGAAAAAGAGATCGAAGACCGCTGGCGCGGCTTGCCGACCCCGCAAGCGGGCCGGCATCTGGCCAATCATGTGGAACCCGAAGTGGTAGAGGCATTGCGCGATGCGGTTGTGGCGGCTTACCCGAAATTGTCACACCGCTATTACGCGCTGAAAGCCAAATGGCTGGGCTTGGAAACCATGGAAATGTGGGATCGCAATGCGCCCCTGCCCGATCAGGATACTGCCGCGATTTCATGGGAAGATGCGCGTGCCATGGTGATGGAAGCCTACGCTGATTTCGACCCTGAAATGGCAAAAAT
>JAESRV010000103.1 GCA_016764475.1 Amylibacter sp. | reverse complement strand
AAGGTATTCTTTAGCTTTTTTAGCAGCGTTTTGCACATCAAACCGCGCCTTAATTTCTGCAATCATATCCGCAATATGCGCAGGCCCTTTTTCCCAATCCGCATCAGGGATCAAAGCCACTTCGCGTTGCAGGTTCCAATCCAGCGGTTTACCGTCTAGGAAACCTTGGTACCAGTCGCGCCAGAATGTGAATTCAGGGTTTTTGGGCAGGGTGTTTTTTAGAAATTTATTCCACGCCGACTTGATAACCCCTTCAAACTGTTCATCACCCCATATGGGTGTCTCCAACAGGCCGGCAGCAGTCTCAGGGATGATTGAATTTGCGTCGGAATAGGCAACGGTAAGGGTGGTGTTACGGGCAAGATTGGCGGCAGAATCGTCCAAACTGACGATAACGGTGGCAATGGCGGAAGCTGCGGCGGTTTCGGCGGCGTAAGCAGCGGCGGAACGGGCAAAATTGGCTGAAAGGGCAGTGGCATCATGGGAAATGACGACGGAACGAGATTTGGTATCGGATTCGTTGCCAATGACTATCCCAAGGCCTAAAAGGGCAAGATTGGTGGAAATGGTGGTATGCGCAGAATGAGCGGCCAGTTTCGCATCAGCGGTTGGCACATTGCCTGCAACAGCTGAAGCCAGAAGGGCACGTGCTGTCAATAAGGCAAGTGATTTTGTATCAGACTTATCTGTATGTTCAGGAATGGTGTCCAAAACGAATGGAAATACACGCAATGCTGTGCGCACGGCAATCACTATTAGGACGGGTTGATTTTGGTTCCACAACCACTTTTCAAACTCTTCTTTATTGGTAATTTCAGCCATTATACTCTCAATATCACCTTGACCCCAGCCTGCCAGATCATTCTATCCCTTACAACCCATTGACCACGCCCCCAATCCATATCATATCCCCATCCATGACTGATATATCCAAAATCCGCAACTTCGCGATCGTGGCTCACATTGACCACGGTAAATCCACCTTGGCGGATCGCCTTATCCAGCAAACCGGCACTGTGGCCGAGCGCGATATGGAAGCGCAGATGCTGGATACTATGGATATCGAAAAAGAGCGTGGCATTACCATCAAGGCGAACTCGGTTCGGATTGAATACAAAGCCAATGACGGTGAGACGTATATCCTGAACCTGATTGATACGCCCGGTCACGTTGATTTCGCTTATGAGGTCAGCCGCAGTATGCGCGCGGTTGAAGGCTCGCTTCTGGTGGTCGATGCCTCTCAGGGTGTGGAAGCCCAAACGCTGGCAAACGTGTATCAGGCACTGGATGCGGATCACGAGATTGTCACCGTGTTGAACAAGATCGACCTGCCAGCGGCGGAACCTGAACAGGTGGCCGAACAGATCGAAGATGTGATCGGGATTGATGCAAGCGATGCGGTGATGATCTCGGCCAAAACCGGCATTGGCATTGATCTGGTGTTGGAGGCGATTGTAAACCGCCTGCCGGCCCCCAAAGGCACGCGTGATGCGCCCCTGAAAGCCATGCTGGTTGACAGTTGGTATGATGCCTATCTGGGCGTTGTGGTTTTGGTGCGCATCATCGACGGTGTGCTGAAAAAGGGCGACAAAATTCATTTGATGAACACAGGGGCTACATACCCCGTTGACCGTGTCGGTGTTTTTCGCCCGCAGATGGAACCGATTGATGAATTGGGGCCGGGTGAGATGGGCTATCTGACGGCGTCGATCAAACAGGTGCGCGACACGGCGGTGGGTGATACCATCACCCACGATAAGCCACGTTGTGAAACCGCCTTGCCTGGCTTTGCCCCCAGCCAACCTGTGGTGTTTTGCGGGCTGTTCCCGGTAGACAACGCCGAATTTGAAGACCTGCGCGAAGCGATCAGCAAGCTTAGCCTGAATGACGCCAGTTTCAGCCACGAGATGGAAACCTCTGCCGCTTTGGGCTTTGGCTTTCGTTGTGGTTTTCTGGGCCTGTTGCATCTGGAAGTGATCCGCGACCGTCTGGAACGCGAATACGATATCGACCTGATCACCACGGCCCCCAGCGTGATTTACCACGTGCATATGCGCGATGGCACTGTGATGGATTTGCACAACCCCGCCGATATGCCCGACATGACCCATGTGGAGCATATTGAAGAGCCGCGCATCAAGGCGACGATCCTTGTGCCCGATGAATATCTGGGCGATGTGCTGAAACTGTGCCAGGATCGCCGTGGTATCCAGCTTGATCTGACCTATGCGGGTAATCGCGCGATGGTGGTTTACGATCTGCCGCTAAACGAAGTTGTGTTTGATTTTTATGACCGTCTGAAGTCGGTGACCAAGGGCTATGCCTCGTTTGATTACACCATGGAAGGCTACCGTGAGGATTTTCTGGTCAAGATGCAGGTGCTGGTCAATGACGAGCCGGTGGATGCGCTTTCAACCATGGTACACCGTGATCGCGCTGAAGCGCGCGGGCGGGCTATGGTGGAAAAACTAAAAGATTTGATCCCGCGCCATATGTTCAAGATACCCATTCAGGCCGCCATCGGCGGGCGTATTATTGCGCGTGAAACCCTATCCGCGATGCGCAAGGATGTGACGGCCAAATGTTACGGCGGCGACATCAGCCGTAAGAAAAAGCTGCTGGACAAGCAGAAAAAAGGCAAGAAGAAGATGCGCCAGTTCGGTAAAGTTGATATTCCGCAAGAAGCGTTTATTTCTGCGCTGAAGATGGATAATTAAGCTGCAAAAGCTTTAGTCTTTCAACGTCTCTAAACGATCCATTTTACTTGCCAATCGGTCAAGTAAACCGTGGTTGATATGCCCTAATGCTGTTGCTTGTGGTTCGGGGGCAGGGTGCAGATTGTTTGCGGTTGTATGGCGTTTGAAGACATTCAGGTTGCACGGGTTTTGTAAAATACACCTAGTCTTTCTCTGCGTCGGGCTGGGGGTCATTGACGGCATGGGCTTACTCGCTTTGTTAAGGTTACTGGTTAATCCCTAAGGCGCAATAATCACCACTGTGCATCATTTTTGAGGATTCTTTGCGGCCATTTTGTGTATCTTGAGGAAAATTTAAGGTAAATTACCCAGCAAGATGGTATGGGGTTACGGGGCTGGTTGTCGCTATTTACCAGGGGTGCGCACATAGTTTGGCTACATGTGGATTGCTATTCTCAACAATCAGTCCTAAACCCCAGCCAACAAAATGAAAGTCTAAGCAAATGTCCCTTACCACCCTACAAACCCGCGCTGATAATCAATGCGAGCTTTGTGCTGCATCTAATGATCTTGCGGCTTTTGCTATCGGCCCAAGCCCTGATGGCACGGCGATGACAGCGGCCTTGCTTTGCCCCGATTGCACAACACAGATCGAGGGCGAAATGGATGTAAACCACTGGCGGTGCCTGTCGACATCTATGTGGTCGGAACAGGCCCCTGTGCAGGTGCTGGCATGGCGGATGCTGGACCGGTTGAAAGACGAGGCATGGGCGCGCGACTTGACGGATATGCTTTATCTGGATGATGAGGTTCTGGCCTGGGCCAAGGCGGGTATGATGCGTGAAAGCCTGCACAAAGACAGCAATGGTGCGCCATTGGCGGCAGGTGATACAGTGGTGCTGATCAAAGATCTGCCTGTGAAGGGCGGGGGCTTTACCGCCAAACGCGGCACGGCTGTGCGCGGGATTTCACTGGTGGAAGATAATCCTG
The DNA here is from genome assembly GCA_016764475.1 of Amylibacter sp. Taxonomy (GTDB): domain Bacteria; phylum Pseudomonadota; class Alphaproteobacteria; order Rhodobacterales; family Rhodobacteraceae; genus Amylibacter. The sequence goes on along the minus strand of JAESRV010000103.1, from coordinate 27,801 downwards.
CACATATTGAGGGCCGTGTGGAAGGTCAGCGTATTGTTATTTTGACCGCGTTTGTAAAGAAACGTTAAAGCCCCTTAGCTGGCCGAATTGGAAATCGCTTTGCCCGCATTGGATAAATCTTTACCGATCCCGTTGACTGTGGCGCAAGCACTTAAGGCGACAAGGGACAGGATTAGAACGATGCGGGTCATGGGCATTTCCTTTTGTTAGCACCGAAGTTCTAAATTGGCAGGCGGTTCTTGGCAAGTACCTTAAAAAAAATGGCCAAGTTTTGCCGATGCTTTGGATTGCGGTGCCAAGTCAAAGCCGTTAGCCTGTTTTAAATACAGGAATTTACCTTGCCGTTGAAAATTCATAACCGCGAAGCCCGCAGGCTTTGGCTGGCCTCTCAAGGCTTGGATAAGCCGCCTACGGGGGCTTTGGATGTGTTGGCTATCATCAAACGGTTGGGTTTCGTGCAGCTTGATACCATTCAGGCGGTTGTGCGTGCGCACCATCATATCATCTGGTCGCGTAATCAGAACTACCGCGAACCTATGCTTGATAAGCTGATGGCCGATAAGCGCGGGATTTTTGAACATTACACCCATGATGCGTCCGTCTTGCCGATGGCATTTTATCCGATGTGGCGGCGGCAATTCAGGCGTAAGAAAGAAGCCATTGATCGGTCGCATTATTATAGCACGATGTTGAACGCAAAAGGCCGCGATGCGATTAAAACGCGCCTTGCTAATGAAGGGCCGCTATCGACCCATGCGTTTGACACCAAGGCGGCAAAAAAAGGCATGTGGGTGCGCCCACCGCATAAGCTGGCTTTGGATTATATGTGGTATGCGGGTGAGTTGGCGACATCGCACCGGGTGAATTTCACCAAGTTTTATGACTTGGCGGACCGGGTGTTTCCGCAAGCGTTGCGGGCGCAGAACCATAGTGATGCCACGCAAATTAACTGGCTGTGCCACGCCGCCCTTGACCGTATGGGACTTGGCACTTTGGGCGAGATACAGAAGTTCTGGGAAGCGATGGATACCCAAGAGGTTAAGACTTGGGCGCAAGATGCGGCTTTGGTGGCGGTTGAATTGCAAGCAGCGGATGGAACCTGGAGCGAAGCCTTTGCACCGGTGGATATCGAAGATCGCCTATCGCGCTTAACGGCACCTACATCACGTTTGCGTATCCTAAGCCCGTTTGATCCTGCAGTGCGCGACCGAAACCGTCTTAGCCGTCTGTTTGGCTTTGACTACCGCATCGAAATTTTTGTACCCGCCGCCAAGCGTAAATGGGGCTATTATGTATTTCCGCTGTTGGAAGGGGATCGGTTTGTTGGGCGTATTGAAGCGAAAGCGGATCGGGCTAAAGGGGTGTTGAATGTGTTTAACCTGTGGGCAGAGCCGCAGGTTATGTGGACTGGTGCGCGAGCTGCAAAGTTGGACGCGGAATTAAGCAGGCTTGCTAAATTAGCCGGGGTCAGTGAAGTTAACTGGCACTGCCCGAAGCTGATCACATAAAAGAGATCATGCGCGTCTGTGGTGTTTTCCAAAATCGAATAAGGCTAGGGGTATTGCATGTAGCTTAGGAGTGTTTCATGTTTTCCCGTGCTGGCTGGCGTGGTTTCCATTATGGGCTGCGCACTGTTCTAAAGCTGTCTAAACGCGGCTTTTTTATACCATACCGCTATGCGGGATCGGTGCCAGATACCCAACCTGTTTATAAGGCGCTGGAACACGCGTTCGCTGCTAAAAGCAAAGATTTTGCGGAATTTTGCACCTCACTTGACGCTTATGCGGATGCGTTTGCACAGTTTGGTGAAGCCCCTGCACCCCGTTGGCAACAGGGTTGGTTTTCGCGCCTTGACGGGGCGGCGGCTTACGGGATTGTGCGGGCGCGTGCGCCAAAGACAATCATAGAGGTGGGTTCGGGCCATTCCACACGCTTTATGGCGCAGGCGATCAAGGATGGCGGGCTGGATTGTTGCCAAATAGCCATTGATCCCCAGCCGCGTGCGGCGATCAAGTCACTACCGATTGATTGGCAGGCAGAATTGTTAGGCACAAAACATATTGCGCTGTTCGCCGAACTTGAAGCGGGCGATATCGTATTCTTTGACAGCAGTCATATCCTGATGCCCGGCACCGATGTTGATATGATTTTCAACCGTATCCTACCGATACTGAAACCGGGTGTTTTGATCCACATCCATGACATTTTACTGCCTGATCCGTACCCGCCCGCGTGGTTGTGGCGCGGCTATAACGAACAAAACGCCCTTGGCCCGATGATTGCCGGCGGGGCCTATGATCTGGTTTTTGCCAGTGCCTATGTGGCCAGCCGAATGCAGGGCGTGATCGCGGGGTGCAAGTTAGCTGATATACCACTTTTTAACGGGGCTTATGAGACCAGTCTTTGGCTGGAAAAGCAGTAGTTTGGCACGCCCTGTGCGGATAGGTTTTGTGTTGGATATTCAGGTTGTGAAAATGTTTTGCATACACGCATATAGGGACCCATAGTTTCGTGATCAACCGGGGTGCTTAACCCTTTTTAATTAACAGTTGACATCAGCGGAAAATTGCTCATTCTACCGCTACAGTTTCACGCTGCCGCACTGGGAGGCCTTGAATTCGTTTAAGGATGTGCCAAGCGTTCTAAAGCCCCGTCAGTTCACTGGCGGGGTTTTTATTTGGGGCTGGCAAGGTCTGATAGAAGCTTTTCCATCAAAGCCTCAACCGTGCTGAAATCCTGCAATAAGGCGCGAAACGACGGGTCGGCAAAGCCGCTTTCGATCTGGTGATCAATCAGCGCAATTAGCGGATCCCAATAGCCTTCGGTATTCAAAAGAAACATCGGTTTTGAATGCTGGCCCAGCTGCGCCCAAGTCAGCACCTCGAACAATTCATCCAGTGATCCTGCCCCGCCGGGCAGGGTGATGATGGCGTCTGAGTTCATGAACATCAGTTTTTTGCGCTCATGCATGTTTTCGGTGATAATGAACTGGGTCAGGTCGGTTTTACCTACCTCTAAAGCCAGTAAATGTGTGGGGATCACCCCGAATATATCGCCCCCTACATCTTGGGTTGCATTGGCCACAGCCCCCATCAGGCCAACATCGCCCGCACCATAAACCAGCCTTAGGCCGTTTTGGGCCAGGGTTGTACCGATGTTTTTGGCATTTTCCATGAATGCGGGGTTATTTCCCGTACGAGACCCGCAAAAAACGCAGACGGACTGTTGTGGTTTTGTCGACATTGTGTAGCCTTTGGCGAAAATCTGTTTTTGATTTGGTATGGGTTTTATGTAACATGGCATAAAGCTTGGATGAAGGGAATGAAAGTGGCAAGTTCAAAAGGGTCAGGATTGGCCATAGGTGGTGCGATGGCAGCGGTTGTTGTTGCAAGTGTTGCTTCATATTTCATAATCGGGAAACCTGCGCCGAAAGATGCCGTGCTTGATCCTGTGGCTATAGTGCAACCTGTTGCAGAACCGACGCTGGAAGCGGTTCAGCCGAAGCCCGAGGTCGTGGCAATCGAAGCGGAACAGCCGGAACCTGAAACAGTAGAGGTTGCGCCAGAACCTGAAGCTGCCGAAGCCCAAGCTGAAGTGGCTGAAACTCAAGTTGCGCCAGAACCTGAACCTGAAATTGCCGTTGTTGACCCTACCCCCCCAAGTTTTGATTTGATCCGTGTGGATAAGGCCGGTTCAATGGTTGTGGCCGGTAAAGCGGCCCCCGGCACGACTGTAGAGATTATTCTGGACGGCACTGTCTTGGGGCAAACTGTGGCCGATGCAACGGGTGCATTTGTGGCTTTGCTTGATCTGGAACCCTCTGACAAACCGCGTGAATTAAGCCTGTTGCAAAAACAGGCCACGGGTGCCGATGTGGCCTCGGTTGATAAAGTGCTGGTGATGCCTTTGAAACCAAAAGTTGAAGAGGCCCCCAAGATTGTGGTGGCAAAAGCGGATACCAATGATGTTGAGGTGATTGAAACGCCTAAGACTGAAGTTGAAGACGTTGAAGAGGTGCAAACCGCGAAGGCGCAGGATGTGCAAGAAAGTGCCTCGACGACACCTGAGGCACAGCCTGAAGTTGCCAAGGTTGAACCCCAAGTCGCGGAAATATTGTCACTGGAAACCATCGTTTACGATGATCTGGGCGATGTGGTGATTTCAGGGCGTGGCAGCAGCGATGATTTTGTGCGGATCTATCTGGATAATAAACCGGCTGATGTGCAAAAGGTGGCGGACAGTGGTCAATGGAAAATCACCCTTACGGATGTGCCGGCAGGCTTGTATTCTTTGCGGGTGGACAGTGTAAACAGTGCCGGTTCTGTGACCCAACGGGTGTTAAGCCCGTTCAAGCGCGAAGCCGCCCTTACTGTTGCGGCATCCCCCGATACGCCAAAGTCGAATATCACCATACAGCCGGGATTTACGCTTTGGGCACTTGCGAAGCAACGGTATGGCAGTGGCATAAAATATGTGCAGATATTTGAAGCCAACCGTGACCGTATCAAAGACCCTGATCTGATTTATCCGGGGCAGGTTTTCGATTTGCCAAACTAAAGCTGGTCAACCGCCCCGGTCCGCCCTAGATACAGTGGGCAGGAGATCACATGGTATCTATCATCACCCAAACCCACGTTAACAAAGATCAGGCGAAGACCGTTATTCGCAAGGTTATCCCCTATCTGTGGCCCGCCGATAAGGCTTGGGTGAAATACCGTGTGGTGTTTTCGCTGCTGGCCTTGATTGTCGGCAAGGTGATCAGCGTTATGACACCATTTTTTTATAAAGGTGCGGTAGATGCGATGGCGCCTGATGCAGGTGCGCCCGATACGATCTTTATGCTGACAGCGGGGGCCGTCGGCCTAACCGTGGCTTACGGTATCGCCCGGCTGATGAGTGTCGGTTTCAACCAGTTGCGCGATGTGATCTTTGCCCGTGTGGCACAACGTGCGTTGCGCCAACTGGCACTGGAAACCTTCCGCCATATTCACCGCATGTCATTGCGCTATCATATTGACCGCAAAACCGGCGCTCTAAGCCGGATTATTGAACGTGGTGTGAAGGGTGTGGAGTTCCTGTTGCGCTTTATGCTGTTTTCCATCGGCCCGCTGATTTTGGAACTGATGTTCGTGGGCGGCATTCTGTTTTACCTGTTTGATGTCTGGTATCTGGCTGTGGTGGTTGTCACCATCGGGCTTTATATCTGGTTCACTTTCAAGGTCACCGAATGGCGGGTGCGTATCCGCAAAGAGATGAATGATCTGGATTCGGATGCCAACCAAAAGGCTATTGATAGCCTGCTGAACTTTGAAACCGTGAAATATTTCGGTGCCGAAGAACGTGAAGCGATGCGTTATGACGACAGTATGCGCGGCTATGAGGCGGCGGCGTTGAAAACCAACTATACGTTGGGTTTTTTGAATTTTGGGCAGTCTTTCTTCATTACCATAGGCTTGATCCTTGTCATGGTGATGGCGGCATACGGGGTGCAGCGCGGCGACTTGACCGTGGGCGATTTTGTCATGGTCAACGCTTATATGATCCAGATCACCTTGCCGTTGAACTTTCTGGGCACGGTTTATCGTGAAATCCGTCAGGCTTTGGTCGATATGGGTGAGATGTTCGAGCTGTTGGAGCAACCCGCCGAGGTGGTGGACAAGCCTGATGCGAAAGACTTGGTTATCACGGGCGGTGAAGTGGTCTTTGACAATGTGGATTTTTCTTATAATGAAAACCGCCCCATTCTGAAGGGCTTTAATCTGACCTTGAAACCGGGGCAAACCGTGGCCATTGTCGGCCCTTCGGGTTCCGGTAAATCCACCATTGGCCGTCTGTTGTTTCGGTTTTATGATGTGGGCACGGGGGCTTTGCGTATTGACGGGCAGGATGTGCGTGACATCACCCAAAGCAGCCTGCATGCCCAGATCGGTATCGTGCCACAAGACACGGTGCTGTTTAACGACACCATTGGTTATAACGTGGCCTATGGCCGTGACGGGGCCAGTGAAGCGGATATTATTGCGGCTGCGAAAGCTGCCAAAATACATGATTTTGTGATGGGCCTGCCTGATGGCTATCAAACCACTGTGGGCGAACGCGGCTTGAAACTGTCGGGGGGTGAAAAACAACGGGTGGGCATTGCACGCACCTTGCTGAAAAATCCGCCTATTTTACTGCTGGATGAGGCCACATCGGCCCTAGACACCGAAACCGAACGCGACATCCAGGAAAGCCTGCGCCAGATGGGGCAGGGGCGTTCTGTGATTACCATCGCACACCGTCTGTCTACCATCGTTGACGCTGATCTGATCATTGTGCTGGAAGCGGGTCATGTGACGGAACAGGGCACTCATGAGGCGCTTTTGTCAAAGAACGGCCGTTATGCCAGCATGTGGCAACGGCAGTTGGCAGATGAAGACGTTGCCTGATCGTTTATGTCGCCTGATCAACTTATAGCGAAGTATATGACATCTTATTTACGGATGGGGCTGTTCTGACGTAAGCTGCACTGCATAAAGTAGGTGTACTTATGAATAATCAGAACCCTTTTAAACCAGATATTCAAGATAAACAGAATTGTTATTTGTATCAACACAGTTTGTGGAAATTTCAATCGGTAGCTGTGCAGTTACTGGCTTTATGCCTTGTTATTGCGTTGAATTTCACCCCTACGGCGGCATGGTCCCAAGGGCAATTCCTATCGGCAACCAAGGGCGATGCTACAAGCACAGTGGAAATTCCTTCGGTTCTGACGCCCGCGATTATTGATGGGTTATTGTCTAGGTTAACCGATGCGCAAGTGCGCACGGTGTTGCGCGAAGATATGGAACGCCAAGCCGCAGAACAGGCAATAGCCACTGCGGATGAAATTGATTTCATAATGCTGGCAAGGCAGCGCCTGTCGATCATGGCTGAAAGAATTGCCACTAGAACCACGCGCTGGGCGGATCGCATTGCGAATTTGGATGATCGTTTAGGCGAATACCATAAAAGAATTGCCCGCGCACAAGCGGGGTTTCCGGGCATGGTGATTGCCGCTGCCCTGTTGATTACCGCAGGCTTTGCGGCGGGGGCCCTTGTTACGTTTTTAACCCGCAAACTACGGGCTTCACTGGTCAATGTCACTGAAGCCAAATATTGGACGCGCCTGTCACGCACAGTGGCCCTTGGGTTGGTGGAAATGCTGCCGATTTTTGCGTTTCAGTTTGCCACCCAACAGGCGATACCATCTTTAGAGGCGGAACTTGGCCCGCTGATGGGCATGACATGGATATACACCAACGGGGTGTGGTGGAGCTGGGTTGCGATTTTGCTGTCACGCAGGGTTTTTGCACCTGAGTTGCGGCAAATCCGTATCACCTCATTAACCGATAATGCTGCGTGCAATGTTCATGCGCGTTTGCATAAAAGCGTGCTGATCGGGTTGGCCGGCTGGCTGTTGGGTGGTGTGTTCTTGAACCTTGGATTCGGGTTTCCGCCCGCGATTGTCTCGGTGGCCTTGGCGGGGGCAAGTATCACGATCTATCTGGTCTATAGTGTGGTGCGTAATTATGCCGCCATCCAAAAAGCCGCGCATTTGGCTTTGGAAGGCCGTGAGCCGCAACCAGGTGCGCCGTTGAATTTCGTGGCAAGCATACTGCCTTGGGCGATGTCCGCCTATATCTTTTGTATCGGCACCTATTGGCTGTTGCATTGGCTGGAACGCGGCCAGCACCAGCTTTATGGCCCGCTGGGCACGTTGATTGTGTTCTTGACCCTGCCGATTTTTGATCGTTTGGGCGGTGAGATAATCTCTAGCTTTATGAATACTTCTACGGCGGCGGGGCAACGCTATAAGGCGGTGTTGCACAGTACTTGGCGGATTTTTTATGGCTCTGTTGCAATCTTCATTATCTTCGGTTTTTGGGGCATTAGCCTGCTGAATTTCGCCAAGGGCGCGCAGGCCCCCGTGTGGGCCAGTGCGGGTTTTGACATCGTGATCACAATGCTGATCGGCTATATGATCTGGCGGCTGATCAAAGCGGCCCTTCATACCGAAGCCAGAACCAATATTGGCGATGAAAATGTCGATCCGGACGCACCGCCCATATCGCGGTTGGATACATTGGTGCCGTTGTTTCGCAATGTTCTTTTAGGATTGCTTGCAATCATTGTTTTGATGATTTCATTGTCCGCAATCGGGGTGGATATTGGCCTGCTTATCGCCTCTGCCGGGGTGGTTGGTATCGCCATCGGTTTTGGTGCGCAAACCTTGGTGCGTGATATATTCTCGGGCATCTTTTTTCTGGCCGACGATGCGTTTCGGGTGGGGGAATATATCGAGTTGGATAAAGAAACCCGTGGCGAGGTCGAGTCGATTTCGATCCGCTCGTTACAACTGCGCCATCATCGCGGTGCGGTAATAACCATTCCGTTTGGTGAGCTGAAAAAGGTCACTAATCACAACCGCGAATGGGTGATTTACAAGATGCCGTTTCGGATGGAACCCGATACCGACCCGATGAAGTTCAAGAAACTGGTCAAGATGGTGGGGGCAGAATTTATGGCACATCCCGAACACGGGCCGAAGTTTATCGAGCCGCTGAAAAGCCAGGGTGTGTATTATGTCGACGACGATTCCGCACTGGTGATGCGGGTCAAATTCAAATGCCTGCCGCGCGCGCAATTCGTGATACGCCGCGAGATTTACCACCGCCTGCGCACTGTGTTTGCTGAAAACGATTTGAAGATAGCACGGCGTAAAGTTGAGGTTGTCGGGCCTGACGGTAATATGGCAGGTGCTGTGATTGACGAAGTTGATCCGCCTAAAGCGGCGGCGACTTAGGTAATAAAGTAAGGATAATGGGTATCGGGCGCACAAGTACTCTTGTGATTTAGCTTCTTGACTATAAGTTTCAGAAAGCCTTGTTTAAAGCAGCTATGAAAACAATCCCGCGAAAAGGGGAACTTGCCGATGTCCACATCCAGCACGATATCCAAAAAACTTGCAGCCTCTGATCCCGATCAAGGCTCTGAAACACAAGTGAAAAAGAAAAAGATGACAGTGCCGGCGTTTAGGGGGCGCAAAGGTGGTGCCCCTTTGGTATGCCTGACCGCCTACACCGCCCATGTGGCACATTTGGTGGATGAGCAGGCTGATATGATCCTTGTGGGTGACAGTTTGGGCATGGTGATCCACGGCATGCCCAACACGTTGGGTGTGACGATGGAGCATATGATCATGCATGGCCAAGCGGTGATGCGCGGGGCCGAGACCGCCCTTGTGGTGGTGGACATGCCGTTCGGCAGCTTTGAAGAAAGCCCTGAAGTAGCGTTTCGCAATGCGTCGCGCATGATCAAGGAAACCAATTGCACCGCTATTAAACTGGAAGGCGGGCGTGAAATGGCTGATACCATTTCGTATCTGTCCACACGCGGCATTCCGGTGATGGCCCATATCGGCTTGATGCCGCAACAGATGAACACGGCGGGTGGTTTCAAGGCGGTGCGTGAAGAAGACCAGTTTGATGCGGTTGTGGCAGATGCCAAAGCGGTGGAAGCGGCGGGGGCTTTTGCTGTTGTGGTTGAAGGGGTCGCCGTGGGGCTGGCCAACAAGATTACCAAGGCGATAGATATTCCCACCATCGGCATTGGGGCCTCTGTGGACTGTGACGGGCAAATTCTGGTGTTTGAAGATATGATCGGTCTGTTTCCGCGCGTGCCGACTTTTGTCAAACGCTATGGCAACATGGAAGAAATGATGCGTGATGCAATCACGCGCTACGCGAACGAAGTACGTGATCGTGTGTTTCCTGCGGATGAGCATACTTATAAGGCCAAAGAAAGCGGTTAAATCCCTTGGCATTCCCCTGCATTTGCTTGTAGTGTTCGCCAAAATATCAAGAGGCTATCCCGATGAGCGAAACCGACAGTTTCATAGAAGAAGTCACCGAAGAGGTCCGTAAAGACCAGCTTTACGGGTATTATAAGAAATACGGCTGGATCGCAGGTTTGCTTATTGTCCTGATTGTGGGCGGTGCGGTATATCTGGAATGGTCGAAAAGTCAGGCGCAAGCGGCGGCACAGATGCGTGGTGATGCAATAGCGGCGGCTTTGGAAAAAACCGATACGGCAGATCGGGTTGCAGCCCTTGAAAGCATTGCCACTGATACGGATGCGTCCTTTGCCTTGATCAGCTTGCAAAAAGCGGCGGTTCTGGCCGAAGACGGTCAAAAAGAAGCAGCCCTTAGCACATTGGATACTTTGAAGGATAACGCCCAAGCCCCACAGATTTACCGCGATATGGCCCAGTTCAAGGCCTTGGTTTTGCGTGGTAAAGACATGGATCAGGGCCCGCGCATGGCAGCCCTTGAAGCCCTAGCAGCCCCCGGCAGCGCCTTTCGCCCGTTGGCACTGGAACAAATCGCCGTGGCCAAGCTGGATGCGGGTGATGTGAAGGGTGCTATTGCACAGCTTAGCCAGCTTTTGAATGAGCCACAGGTCTCACGCGAACTGCGTCAACGTGCAGTGCAATTACTGGTTTCTTTGGGCGGTGAAATACCCGCTATATCACAGTTGCTTTCTGGCACTGAAACTGCACAATAGGCAAATATAACAGGCAATAGGAAGTTCTTGGATATGGCGATACGTGGGGCGCACCAAAAAGCACTTATTTTGACACTTGCAGCAGGTCTGGCGATCAGCGCATGTGCTAAAAAAGAAGAGTTATTAAAGGGTGAACGGCTGGATATTCGTTCGGCGGCAGGGCAGCAGATCGAAGAAGAAACCGCCCCTGTTGCGGTCACACAGTTATCGGTGCCCGGCACACAAAATTATGCGCAATGGACCCATAAGAACGGCGATACAACGCACAGGGTTTCACACCCTGCATTAAGCTCTGCCTTGACCAAGATCTGGAGCCAGAACATCGGTGTGGGTAACAATAAGAAAAACCACCTGACCTCTGACCCGATTATTGCGGGCGGGCGTATTTATACGCTGGATGCCAATGCACAGGTGCGTGCCTTTAGTATGGCAGGTGCGCCACTTTGGACAAGTGACTTGAAACCTGCTTGGGACAAGGGCGGAAATGTTTCGGGCGGTGGTTTAGCATATGGCAATAGCCAGCTGATTGCCACAACCGGCTTTGGTGAGGTTATCGCCATTGATCCCGCAACAGGGGGCATTGCGTGGCGCCATAGAACCAACGCGGCTATTTCATCTTCCCCGCTGATAATTGACGGGGTTGCGATTGCAGTCAACCTTAGCAACAAAGCTGTCGGGCTTGAACTGGCAACGGGCCGCATTCGCTGGCAAGTGCGCAGTGGCGGATCATCGACCGGACTATCGGGGGCGGGGTCACCTGCCGCTGTGCCGGGCTTTGCTGTTGTGCCGTTCCCGTCGGGTGAACTTGTTGGTGTGAACACAACAACAGGCGGACGTTTTTGGAGTGCGGCTGTTTCGGGTGGCGGCAAAGGTCTGGCACGTGGCTTTGTGGGCGCAATTTCCGGTGATCCGGTTATTTCAGGCAACACAGTTTATGCGGCCAATCAATCCGGGCGCCTGATTTCTATTGATCGCAAAACCGGCAAACGTAACTGGACAGTAAACGACGGCGCATATGGCCCGGTTTGGGTGACAGGCGGCTCGGTGTTTCTGGTGACAGACAAGTTTCAGCTAAAACGTCTGGACGCGGCAACGGGTGATGAGATGTGGGCCGTGAACCTGCCGGGATATCTGAAAGAAGGCAAACGCCAACGTACGGCATATGTGCATTTCGGCCCTGTTTTGGCAGGCAACCGTTTGATTGTGGCCGGCAGTGACGGCAACATTCGCAGCTTTAACCCCACCACAGGTGCGGCGTTAGGATCGGTTAAAATAGCGGGCGGTGCGGCGTCACAACCCGCTATTGTGAACGGTGTGATGTATATTCTATCCGGAAACGGCCAAATCCAAGCTTTCAAATAGTTGAATTGCCCTGTAAGGGGTGACTTTCAGAGATGAAAGACGAAAACCATGAGCTTTACACTTGCCATTGTCGGCCGCCCCAATGTGGGTAAATCCACGCTGTTCAACCGTTTGGTTGGCCGTCGCTTGGCCCTTGTCGACGACCAACCGGGCGTCACACGCGATTTGCGCGAGGGCGACGCACATCTTGGCGGGGTGCGCTTTACCGTAATTGATACGGCCGGGCTGGAAGAGGCCACAGATGAAAGCCTTCAGGGCCGTATGCGCGCCCTTACCGAACGTGCGGTCGATATGGCCGATGTGTGCCTGTTTATGATTGATGCGCGTGATGGCGTGCTGCCTGCGGATCGTGTGTTTGCCCAAATTCTGCGCAAGAAATCCGCGCGCGTCATATTGGCGGCCAACAAGGCCGAAGGTCGCGCCGGTGAAGCGGGCTATTATGATGCCTTTTCATTGGGCTTGGGCGAGCCTGTGCAACTGTCCGCCGAACACGGCGAGGGTATGGATGAGTTGGCCCATATGCTGCGCCCCATCGCGGATGAGTTTGAAAAACGCCAGATTAACCCTGAAACAGATGTGGATGTGGATGAAGAAGGCGGCGGGGCGGAACGGGTTATTTCCCTAGAGAAACCGTTGCAAATTGCTGTCATTGGCAGGCCTAATGCGGGCAAATCCACGTTGATCAATGAAATCCTGCAAGAAGACCGCCTGCTGACCGGGCCGGAAGCCGGAATTACCCGTGATGCGATCTCAATCAACTTGAACTGGGATGGTGTGTACACCCGTATTTGGGATACAGCCGGTATTCGCAAAAAGGCCAAGGTGCAGGAAAAGCTGGAAAAGCTGTCTGTGTCTGACGGGCTGCGTGCGGTGAAGTTTTCGGAAGTTGTGGTGGTGCTGCTGGACGCGGATATTCCGTTTGAACAACAAGACCTACGCATTGCCGATCTGGCAGAACGCGAAGGCCGCGCGGTGGTCGTTGCGGTCAATAAGTGGGATATTGAAAGCGAAAAGCAGGATAAACTGCGCGATATCCGCGAAAAGTTCACACGCCTGTTGCCGCAGTTGCGCGGCGCACCTCTGGTAACGGTTTCGGCTAAAACGGGCAGGGGGCTTGACCGTTTGCACAAGGCTATTATGGCAGCCCACGCGGTGTGGAACACCCGCATCAGTACCGCAAAACTGAACCGCTGGTTGGCAAGTATGCTGGAAATGCACCCGCCCCCCGCACCCGGTGGCCGGCGCATTCGTATCCGTTATATGACGCAGGTAAAGACCCGCCCACCGACCTTTGTGGCGATGTGTTCGCACCCTGACCTGTTGCCCACAGCCTATTCGCGGTATCTGGTGAACGGCTTGCGTGAAAGCTTTGATATGCCGGGCACGCCGATCCGTCTTTTCATCCGCTCGCAATCGGACAAGAACCCGTACCGTGACAAGAAGGAAAAGAAGGTGACCAAACTGAATAAGCATAAAGAGGGCCGGTTTCGTAAAGATTTGAAAAAACCGATGCGTAATAAGGGTGACAATTAGCGTAAAATTCGCGTGTTTTGCCCTATGTGTCTTTAGACCTGCTTAATACTCCCATGCGATAAACCCCATACGACTAGTCTGGGGGGACGCATGATTAAAGTGCTTTGTTTAATAAGTAGCGTCCTTCTGCCAGCCTGCGCCTGCCACACGCCCGCCCGTGTCTAATATTGCGGGTTGGAAATGGAACACCCTTAAGCAAAATATAGTTTTGTCTTGAAATTGGCCATGGTTTAGATAATTTTGACGAATCCTTGGGGGATGAAAATGGTTCAATTATCTATTGCGTCGGTGCAAGCCGATATCAGTAAGCGTATTCGTAAGAAATTTGGTGTGAAGGACAGTAATCTGCCCAGATTATTGGCAAAGTTGCACAAAAAACTTCCCCGTGGTCTGGAAAGCGAATTAGCATATTTGTTTGATGCTGAAACGCGTATAAAACACCCTAAACGCCGTGGTCAGGTTGACCAAAACCGCCTGAAAACCATTCGCAGATCTTGTTTGGCTCTGTTGGACAGGGTTGATCCGGAACGTGATCGCACCCGCGCGCGCGCGCTGTTTTTGGCAGAGTTCGCGGCACGGATGTTGATGTTTTTCATAGGTTTTGTAGGATTACTTTACTGGTTTAGGCTGATTTAGGCGCAGGATTAATAGGTCCTCACCCTAGGTTATTTCCGTGTAGCCATGATTAAAACCGGTGCGATACGCCCTGCATCCAGATTTGCCCTGATATTAGTGAATTTTTGCTTGGCTGAAGCACCCATAATCAAATGCGGGCCTAAAGGCGAAGGTGTGCCCGATGCCGCCGCAATGCGCCGTGTGAAATAAGCGTTTGCAAACGCGGTGCGGTCATCTATATCCCCCACCTCAAAGCCTGCGTCTTGCAGGTGGGCCACGACCTGATCAGGGGTGCGCAAATGGCTAGAGACCTGGGTATCGGCCCAAGGCACCGGAAATTCCAAAGGTTCATCGCCTTTTTTCATCACGTCATAGATGCAAAACTTGGCACCTTTTTTCAACACCCGTGCGATCTCTTTATAAAGCCCTGCACGGTCTGCGATATTCATGGCCACATGAATGGTCACGGCGGCGTCAAAGCTTGCATCATCGTAGGGCATGTCCAAAGCACTGGCAGTTTGAAAATCCACCTTGTCACTTTGGCGGGTCAGGTCGGTCAGGCTTTTGGCAACTGAAACATATTCATAGGTCAGATCAATGCCTGAAACACGGCAGCCGGTTTGGGCAGCAATGACACGTGCAGCACCCCCTATGCCAGAACCCACATCCAGAACATGTTCACGGCCTGTCAGGGCCATCTGTTTTATTATATAGTCTGTGGCAGCCCGGCCCCCGATGTGGAACTCATCGACCACAGACAGGTCATTTACGGTCACCTTATTCAGGTCAACGCCGGTGGCTATCAGGCCCGCGCGTATGTTTTTATCCAGATTTCCGACAGTGTAATGGTTGGCGACGATTGTTTCGATGTTATCCATCAAGCGGTTCCCTTATGGTTTAAAATCTAACATAGGCTGAAAAGTGAACGCGTCAATTAGGGCAGGATAGTTTAAAAAGGAGGTCGTAAAAAGAGAGGTCTGTGAAACACTCTGTTGCAAAGTCAGGAAAAGGATGGTTTCTGGGGTTTATGAACCCCGTGTGCGCAAAGTTACTGGGTATCAAAGGGGTAAGGCCGATATGTCTGATGTTATCGTAAAAATTCAACCAAGTGTTGTGCGGCGCATATTTGCGGCTATTATTTTGTGTATTAGCGGATTTGTGATGATCAACTTTGCGTTTTCACCGACCGCGCAATCAATATTGTTAAAACTGACGCTGATCTGCCTGGGGCTGGTTTTTTTGTGGCAGGCACTCGTTAATTTTCGAGCTACAGATGCAGCATTGTTCTTAAAACGCGAAGGGTTGTTTGATGAGCACGGCACACTGATTTGCAGCCTGTCCAATATTGCCCTTGTCGAGCGGAGCTGGTTTTCATTCAAGCCTTCCAACGGATTTTTATTGCGTTTGCATGAGCCGCAAAGCCGAAAATGGGTGCCTGGGTTTTATTGGCGTATGGGCCGGCGTTTGGGGGTAGGCGGTTCAATCAGTCCTGCCCAAACCAAAGAGATGTCAGATAAATTGGTGCTATTGATGCAGGAAAAAGCAATGGGCATAGAATTACTATAATAGCGAAACTGCCTTAATTATTTCTTAACACCTGTGAACATTGTGCCTGTATTTGCGTCTTTGTTTCGGTATTGCGTGTCATAAATACGACCGTTACGCCACATTTGAGCAATGGTTTTAGTAAATTTTTAAATAAATAAATAAAAACAACGCATTATGCTTTGCCATATTTTGTGCCTTTTCAATTATCAATTAAGATAACTTTGTCCAAATTTAGCCGTAAAGAAAATCATAATGATCTAAGATTCGCCTAATTTATGCCAATTCGTGGGCGTAGGTTGAAAGCAGAAATTAAATGATCCGAACGTAACTTGGCGATTTGGATGTAAGTAAAATGTATGAAGGTAACTAATATATTGTTGGTTTTCAAATCAGCAGAAACAGATCTGGAAGTGGAAAAATGGTACAGAATCTAAGTAGGCTAATAACTGAATTTAAGCATGACGAACGTGGGGTATTCTCATTGTTTGTCGTTTTAATATTCACAACAATGCTGCTTATGGGGGGGGTTGCTATCGACATAATTCGTTACGAAACGGTGCGAAGCAGTATTCAGTATAATCTGGACCGCGCAGTTCTGGCCGCCGCATCAATGCGCCAAACCGCAGAGCCTGCGGCTGTTGTTACTGATTATATGAGCAAAGTTGATACGCTGACGAATTTCAGTGTGCAAATAGATCCAGCGAATACTCTGGTCAGTTTAACGGCCCGTAGGGTAGCCGCCACTGCGACTGCATCCCTTAACACGTATTTTCTGGGCATCATCGGCATTTCAACTTTATCAGTTGTAACCGAAAGTCGGGCATCAGAAGAAGTCCCTAATTTAGAAATTTCACTGGTATTGGACGTATCCGGCTCCATGAGCGGGTCAAAAATTTCCAGCTTGAAAACGGCGGCAAATACATTTGTTGATACTGTTATTCGCCCTGAAGGGGACAGTTTAACGTCCGTTAGCATTGTACCATACGCGACAAATGTAAGCGTTCCTCAAAGCATGTGGGATCTATATACGACTGAAGGTTTAAGCAACAACTCACGCTGTATGATTTTTGATAATGCTGATTACGGGCAAGCGGCCATCAGCACCTCTACCGAACAACGCCAACTGCCGTATTATTCTTGGCGGGGGGGGCTTCAGACAGGTTTGAATTTTACGGATTGTAACAATGATGAATATGCACAAATCATGCCGTTTTCTACATCGGTTGTTGATCTGCAAAACAAGATTAATTCTTTAGTTGCGTCAGGTTCAACCGCCGCACATATCGGTACAAAATGGGGTGTTGCTTTGTTGGATCCCGACGCAAATGCGATCGGTGCCAGTCTAGGGGGTAATGTGGCCACTGTGCCAGAGGCGTATACAGAACCGGGTGTGTTGAAAGTTTTAGTTTTGATGACCGATGGGCAGAATACAAATCACTATGATCTGTATGATGGTTATCGCTCGGGGGCATCGGATATGTATCTTGTGATAACAGAAGAAGTGCAATGCCCTGGCCACGCAAACTGGGTTTGGTATTACGAAAATCAACTTGATCGTTATCCGTGGCTTGAAAGCTACTGTGGCAGTACGATTGTTGATAATTACTATATTTATAAGCCAAGCAATCAAAGGTATTACAAAGTAAATAATGGTTATTCCCAAGGAAGCTCTTCCACAACTCTTGCGGGCAACAATGCCGCACTACCAGGGCAAACCGGGTACCGTGACAACCTAACCTGGGAAGAAGTCTGGGGAACAATCTCTACATATGGTTATGCGACTACGATCGGCATCTCTAGTATGAACATTGAGAGCACATACTCAACCGCTTCTCAGGCAGATACGCAAATGTTGTCGTCGTGTACTGCGGCCAAGGATAACGGCATCGTTGTTTACACCATCGCGTTTAGTGCGCCGTCGCATGCAAAGACATTGCTGAAAAGCTGCGCGACATCGCTGAACACTTATTACGAGGCCAGCACGACGAATATTGCAGCGGCATTTGCTTCGATAGCGGTGTCTGTACAAAAACTTAAGCTTACCCAGTGAGGATAGTATGAAACGCTTTTTAAAAACCCTAAGGCGGTTTACCCGGAATGACCGGGGCACGGCCACAGTGGAATTCGTTTTTGTCTTTCCCGTCATGCTGGCGTTTATTTTTGTGATGTTCGACCTTGGCCTGATTATGGTGAAGTATGTTGTTTTAGAAAACTCACTTGATATCGTTGTGCGCGAGGTTCGATTGCACGGCATTCAAGGTGGGCAATCCGGCTCTGATTATTTCAAACAGAAAGTGTGCGCCCGGTCGCCTTTGCTTGCAGATTGTGCAAACAATCTATTTATTGAAATGACGCCAATCGATATAGGTACGACGTTCGTATCGTCAGCACCGACTTGCGTTGATCGCACTGTGAATGATCCACCTGCTGTGGAGTTTGTTCCGGGTGTAGAGAACGGTATTGTTTATATCCGTGCCTGTGTCATCGTGGACCGTTATCTGCCAACGACATTACTGAATGCTTTTGCATTGGATGCCAGTGGCGGAATACGATTGATCGCTGATAGTGCATATGTAGTGGAGCCTTAATAATGACCGTTTTTACAAAAATACTGCGCAAGTATAAACGCAATGATCGCGGAGCGATTATGCTGGAACTGGTTGTACTGATGCCGGTTCTGCTGTTGTGGCTTGTCGGTAGTAATGCGTTCTTTGATGCATTCAAAACCTACTTACGCGCTTCAAAAGCATCCTATACAGCGGTTGATCTTATATCGCGTCAGGAAGTCATCGGGCCTAACTACATGCGAAATGTTGCTTCTATATTTGAATCTATTGTAGACTCTGACGGCGCAAGCCCAACTATTGTTGCAAGTAGTATTCAAAAATTGAACGGCGATTTGGTTGTACATTGGTCTGTAAGCGGGAATGGCGGGGGTGGCCTGACGAATGCAGCTCAAATTCCAACAGAGTATATTCCGAATTTGGTAGAGTCTGAATATGTTATTTTATTACAGACCAGCGTGCCATTTATCCCAGTATTATCATGGGCGCAATTACAGTCGACAATTTATACTAATACGATCGTGGTGACACCCCGGTTTTCTGCCCGTGTTTCATTTGATCCTAATTTATAATGACCGGGCGCAGGCCCTTATTATCCTAAATCAAAAAAGCCACTGCATGTTCAGTGGCTTTTTTGATTAGAGCGGGTGAAGATATTCAAACTCAGAATAACTCACTTCAGCTCGGGTCTGCTCACCACTGCAAGTATTGTTGTCATAGTACTGACCCTAATCACTGTGAACAACATTGCTTTAAAACGAAACAAGACCTACAGTTTTCACTGTAAGTCTTTGTTTAGTTTGGAGCGGGCGAAGAGATTCGAACTCTCGACCCTAACCTTGGCAAGGTTATGCTCTACCCCTGAGCTACGCCCGCGTCCATAAGGGCGGTTTATACACCTAACCCACGTTGCTGCAAGGGTAAAAACGGTAGTTTTATTTATTTTATTTTGTAAAGAACATTTTGTGAACAACGCTTTTATTCCGCGCCCATTCAGTCTAGGGTGCGCCTATGAGTGAACGGGATGAAACAGACGCCTTTGAGAGGGCCGAAAACCGCAGTCTGTCGCAAATGGCGATGGGTGCGCGGGGCGCGCCCTATCTGGATGGGTTGAACCCTGAACAGCGTCAAGCGGTAGAAACCCTTGAGGGGCCGGTGCTGATGTTGGCGGGGGCGGGCACGGGTAAAACCAAAGCCCTGACCACGCGCATTGTGCATTTGCTGAACACGGGCCACGTGCGCCCCAATCAAATTCTGGCGGTAACCTTTACCAACAAAGCGGCGCGTGAAATGAAGCTGCGGGTCGGCAGTCTGTTGGGCGAAGCGGTTGAGGGCATGCCTTGGTTAGGTACCTTCCATTCATTATGCGTGAAAATCCTGCGCCGTCACGCGGAACTGGTGGGGTTGAAATCCAACTTCACCATTCTGGATACCGACGATCAGCTGCGCTTGCTGAAACAGTTGATCCGTGCGGATAATATTGATGATAAAAAGTGGCCTGCACGCCAGCTTGCAGGCATCATCGACAACTGGAAAAACCGTGCTTGGACACCTGATAAAGTGCCAGTGGGCGAAGCTGCGGCCTATAACAACAAGGGCGTTGATTTCTACAAGCTTTATCAGATGCGTCTAAGAACCCTGAACGCCACGGACTTTGGCGACTTGCTGCTGCATGTGGTCACCATCTTTCAGACCCATCCTGATATTTTGCGTAAATACCAAAGCTGGTTTCGCTATATTCTGGTGGACGAATACCAAGATACCAACGTCGCCCAATACCTGTGGCTGCGCCTGCTGGCGTCCGAGCATAAGAACATCTGTTGTGTGGGGGACGATGACCAGTCGATTTACGGTTGGCGCGGGGCCGAGGTGGGTAATATCCTGCGGTTCGAGAAGGATTTTCCGGGGGCGCATGTGGTGCGGCTGGAACAGAATTACCGCTCTACACACCACATTCTAGGGGCCGCTTCCGCTGTGATCAGCGGCAATAAAAACCGTCTGGGCAAGACGCTTTGGACAGATAAAAAAGAAGGCGATCAAGTGCGCCTGATCGGTCATTGGGATGGTGAAGAAGAAGCCCGCTGGATCGGCGAAGAGATTGAAAATTTTCAACGTGGTACGCGCGGGCATGACCCGATGTCACTGGACGATATGGCAATCCTTGTGCGCGCCAGCCACCAGATGCGCGCCTTTGAAGATCGGTTTTTAACCATCGGCCTGCCGTACCGTGTGATCGGTGGCCCACGGTTTTATGAACGCATGGAAATCCGCGATGCGATGGCTTATTTTCGTGTGGCGATATCACATGAAGACGGGCTGGCGTTTGAGCGGATTGTCAACACCCCTAAGCGTGGTATTGGCGACAAAGCGGTGCAGTTGATTAACCAAACCGCGCGTGAACATGATGTATCTCTGCTGGAAGGTGCGCGGATATTGGTTGAAGCAGGCGGGCTTGCTGCCAAAGCACGCGGCGCGTTGAAGCAACTGGTAGAGGGGGTTGACCGTTGGTCTGCCGCCATTCAGGCTGGCACCCAAAGCCATATTGAAATTGCCGAGATCATTCTGGATGAAAGCGGTTACACTGGCTATTGGAAAAACGATAAAACCCCCGAAGGGCCGGGGCGGTTGGAAAACCTTAAGGAACTTGTAAAAGCCCTGGAAGGGTTTGAAAACCTGCAAGGTTTCCTTGAACATATCAGCCTGATCATGGAAAATGAACAGGAAGAAAACACCCCCAAAGTGACCATCATGACCCTGCACGCCGCTAAAGGGCTGGAATTCCCTGCGGTATTCCTGCCTGGCTGGGAAGACGGCTTGTTTCCGTCACAACGCTCTATGGATGAAACAGGCCAAAAAGGTGTCGAGGAAGAACGCCGTCTGGCTTATGTGGGCATTACCCGCGCCGAAGAAGTTTGCACCATCAGCTTTGCCACCAACCGACGGGTTTATGGCCAATGGCAATCTTCTATGCCATCGCGGTTCATTGATGAGTTGCCGATAGAACACGTTGAGGTTTTAACCCCGCCGGGGCTGCACAGCCCCACCGCGATGTCATCCGACATGGCCGATAAAGCGGCCCGCGCGGATGCCTATAGCTCGCCCGGCTGGAAGCGGATGCAGGCGCGTAATGCGCAGTATACGCCCTCTACAGAACCCAAGCCCAAACGACTGATCATCGACGCCGAAGAAATTCCTGATTTTGCCATCGGTAATCGCGTGGCACACGAAAAATACGGGGCCGGTACGGTGATCGGGGTGGAAGCGGGCAAGCTTTCAATTGTGTTTGACGGGGGCGGGGCCAAAAAAATTCTGGCCAGTTTCGTGACAATGCAAGACGAAGTACCGTTTTAAGGGTGCCGATGACAATCAAAACAATCATCTTTGACTGGGATGGCACAATGGCCAAGACCCTGCACCTGTGGTTGGAAGGTTGGCAACGGGAATTACAGGGGCATGATATGGAAATGCCTGACCGTAAAGTGGTGCAGGATTTCTTTTCTGAGCATCACAAGGCACAAATAAAATACCCGCATATAGATATGGAAAAATCCGCAATTTCGGTGCGTGATCATGTGGAAAGTGGCCTGCATGATYTGGCACTTTATACGCATGCCGATAATGTTGTTTCAGATGTGCTTGAACGTGATATTCAAGCCGCCCTTGTGACATCTAGTTCACGMGATTTGGTGGAAAAAGGGTTGCACAGGCATGGGCTTGCACCGCAGTTCCGTTCAATTCTGGCGGGCGACGATGGCTTTGGTCATAAACCCTCTGCGCTACCGTTCAATGAAACTATGAAACGTCTTGATGCGACGTCGGAAACCACATTGGTTATCGGTGATTCGGCAGCAGATATACTGGCTGCCCGTGCCGCAAACTGCCAAAGCTGTTTGTTTATGCCCGATGAAAATGCTGTTTTTCAGGATCGGGATTATCTGGCATCGCTGGCACCTGACCATATAATTCAATGCCTTAGCCAGATTAACGATCTGCTTTAAATAAAAAAACGGCGTCGCAGGGAGGGGGCGACGCCGTTTAGGCAACACGAATTTATAGGGAGGAATAAATTCGGTATCTTAGTAACCGTACACGGCTTGTCTTGCTGTAGCCTTAATGCCTGAACGGCTTAGGCCCAAATCATCTAGGTCATGGTATGATAGTTTTTCCAGCTCAGCGATTGTTTTGCGGTACATACGGTAGTCTTTGAAATCTTGTAGCAGTGATTTGGCCGCATTTGAAAAGCGATCTGAAATCGGTGTGCTGTGTGTTTCTGTAAGGTATGCCATTGGCTTACTCCGTATTTGAATGTGTATCTCTTAAGGGTCATTTAAGCCTTCCGACGTAAAATAAAACCAACAAGCTTGCATTCCCGCCATGCGTTTTATGCATGAGCTTTCAGATGTAATATTTTGATTAGACATAAAAAAACGACGTCACAAGGGAGGGCGTGACGTCGTTTCTATTTACAGGTTAGGTTCCAAGGGAGGAAGGAATGCTAACCTTAGAGTCGAAGGATAAAAGGGGGAGGTGTTATCCTTCGCTTGATCTGAATATAGGGTTTATAGCGGGGTGGTAAAACTATTAAAATTGCATTTCCGCTATGCACAATTTGCATAACTATTTTTATGGCACGGATGTGGG
Organism: Amylibacter sp.; assembly: GCA_016764475.1. GTDB lineage: Bacteria > Pseudomonadota > Alphaproteobacteria > Rhodobacterales > Rhodobacteraceae > Amylibacter. The sequence goes on along the minus strand of JAESRV010000103.1, from coordinate 4,954 downwards.
GCAAATTGTTTTCAGGTTAAGTTTCGGGTTTGCGTTGGGGCAGAACAGTTGCACCTTTTTCAAGGTGAAAGCCCCGATTGCGGTTTGCCCCTCAGCCGACACCATCCAGTCAGAGAATGTGCGTGCCATGTCAATCTTTACATGGGGGTACTTTGCGGGGTTCACTAGAATGATGCCATAAGGGTTGAACAAAGCGTCGTCGCCAGACAATAACAAAGCCAAATCGCCCTTATTGCCAAAAGACAACCATGTGCCGCGATCGGACAAGGTGTAAGCCTCAACCGACGCCGCCATGTTCAGTGCCGCCCCCATACCCGCGCCGATTTCACGGTACCAGTCGCCTGTGGGCACGATGCCTGTATCGGCCCATAAGGCCCGTTCGCGTTTATGGGTGCCACTTTCATCACCGCGCGAAATAAACAGGGTTTGTGCGTCATAAATGGCCTTTAGCCCATCGCTTGCCCGTGTGATCCCAGCCAGTTTGGCAGGATCGTCTTTCGGCCCGATGATCACGAAATCATTATACATCACATCGCGCCGTTCAATGCCGTAACCCTGTGCCAGAAAAGCATCCTCTGACGGGCGGTGGTGTACCAGCAGAACGTCGGCGTCACCGTTTTGGGCTATTCTAATTGCTTGGCCGGTGCCGACAGAAATCACCCGCACGCCTATCCCGGTTTTTGCGGTGAAAATCGGTAGCAGGTAATCATACAGACCAGAGTTTTGTGTCGATGTGGTCGACGCAAGGGTGATGAAACGATCCTCTGCATATGTACTGACCGGTGCAATCAAGATCAGGAATGCCAGAATAAAGCGCATTCACAGGTCGCCGTTAAGATAGGCCTGGGCTTGCGGCGTTTCGGGCCCATCAAAGAAATCTCTGGCCGCAGTATGTTCCAGTAACTGCCCTGCATTTATAAATAAAACCGTATCTGCCAGCCGCTTGGCTTGCGCCAGATCGTGGGTGGAAATAAACACGCTGCCGCCCTTTGCCACAAACTGCCCGATCATCGCTTCGATCAATTTTGTCGAGGCGGGGTCAAGGTTGGAACAAGGCTCATCCAGCAATAGAACTTCGGGTTTGGTGATCAAGGCGCGTGCAATGGCCATGCGTTGGGCCTCGCCGCCTGACAGGCTGGCAGCGGGTTGTTTTGCAAGCGGGGTCAGGTGTGACAGTTCCAGCATGGCCTTTATCGCGGTCTCACTGTGCTGGCCGTTAATTTTCAGCGGATAGGCCAGATTGGCGCGCACAGAACGGCGCAGAACAATCGGGGTTTGAAACACAAAACCGCGTGACAGTTTGGTTTTATCGGCCAGAATACCATCCCATGTCACCCGTCCCATGTTGGGTTTGATCACCCCGTGGATCAACGACAATAGCAGGCTTTTACCTGCCCCGTTTGGCCCAAGGATAGCACTAATGCCAACGCTTGCCTGCGTAAAGCTGATATCATGCAGCAGTTCAGTGCCGTCAACGCTGTAAGACAGGTTTGTAAGCTTCAACCCCGACATCAGCGTGTCACCTGATATTTGCTACCGAAACTGCCAATCCAGTGGATGACCGCGTTGATCAAGACGGCGATGCTTAACAATATGATGCCAAGGGCCAAGGCCAGTTGCAGATTACCCTTAGAGGTCTCCAACGCGATGGTGGTGGTCATTACGCGGGTAAAGCCCGCGATGTTACCGCCCACGATGATCACGGCCCCGACCTCGGCCAAGGCCCGTCCGAAGCCTGCCAGCAGGCCAGTGACAACGGCAAAACGTGCATCCCAAATCAGGGTTTTCAAGCGTTGAACGGGCGATACATCCCATGCGTCCAGCAGGTTCTTGTAGTCTCGGTTCAGTGGTAGAATAGCTTCGCGGGTCAGGGCCAGCACGATGGGGAAGATCAACACCGATTGTGCGATGATCATCGCTGTGGGTGTAAACAGAATGCCGTAATGGCCCAAGGGGCCAACGCGAGATAGCAACAGATAGATAATCAGGCCGACCACCACGGGGGGCAAGGCCATGAGGGACGTGGATATCACGATCAGGATTTGGCGAAACGGGAATTGCCATATTGCAAGGGCCGCCCCTAGGGGGATTGCTAACAAGGATGCGATCAGGGTCGCCGTTAGGCTGACCCGTAAAGACAGGCCGACAATGCCGATCAGTTCGGCATCGGCCGAGACAACCAGTTCGGCGGCTTGTCCTAGTATCGTCATTGTGTTGTTTCTTTCCCGATTGCTCTTGCTCTTGGCCAGATAATGCTAAATTTAAGGGTGATCTATAGTGATGCGCAAGTGCAAACAGAAGGCTGCAACAAATGGTCCTAAAACGCGATGATATATTAGACTGCTTAAGGGCGGTGAAACTGCCTGACGGGCGTGACATTGTAACCGCCGATATAATCCGCGCTTTGGTGGTGGATGGCAGCACTGTTCAGTTCGTACTGGAAGTGGCGCCTGAAGACGGCCCCAAGCTTGGCCCTGTGCGCGATGCGGCCCAAGCGGCGGTGTTGGCGTTGGACGGCATCACCAAAGCCAGCGTCATGCTGACCGCCCACAGTGCGGCCCCTAAAGCCCCACCGCCCAATTTGAAACTTGGTGGCCACCCCAAACCTGCGGCGGACAAAGCCCCTGTTGCGGGTGTTGACCGTATTTTGGCAATCGCCAGCGGCAAAGGCGGTGTGGGTAAATCCACCGTGTCCAGCAATCTGGCTGTTGCACTGGCGAAACAAGGCCGCCGTGTCGGCCTGTTGGACGCAGATATTTATGGCCCCAGCCAGCCGCGTATGATGGGGATGTCCAAGCGACCTGCCTCACCCGATGGCAAAACCATTATTCCGCTACACGCCCACGGTGTGACCTTCATGTCCATCGGTCTGATGCTGAAAGAGGATGAGGCCGTGGTTTGGCGTGGCCCGATGCTGATGGGTGCCTTGCAGCAAATGCTGGGGCAGGTGCAATGGGGCGAATTGGATGTGCTGATCGTTGATCTGCCGCCCGGTACCGGCGATGTACAGATCACCTTGGCGCAGAAATCCAAGGTCACGGGGGTGATTATCGTATCCACGCCGCAAGATGTGGCCCTGTTGGACGCGCGCAAAGCTATCAATATGTTTGAAAAAACCGACACGCCTGTGTTGGGCATGATTGAAAACATGTCTAGTTATCTTTGCCCTGAATGCGGCCATGAGGCGCATATTTTCGGGCATGGCGGGGCGAAGGCGGATGCAGAACGTTTGGGCCTGCCATTTTTGGCTGAAATCCCGCTTGATCTGGATGTGCGCATGGCAGGCGATGATGGCACGCCTATCGCGGCCACAGATCATCCGATTGCAGATATATACGCGAAACTGGCCGCGCGTTTGGTGGATGGCGGCATGGCATGAGCAAGTTTCTGGACAAAGACGCCATTGCAGCCCTCGGGATTGAAGGCGGCTGGACAATGGGCCTGCCTGATTTTGTGCGCTACGGTGATCTGGACACGTATAACCACGTTAATAACAAGGTCTATCACGCATGGTTTGAAAATATCCGTGTGCTTTATATCAACAACATGGGCATCCAGTTGAACGATGCCAGCCCGATCAAACCTGTGGTGCGCACGGCGACTATTTTGTTTGACGCACCGATGTTTTTGGACGAGGATTATATTACCTTGTGCAAAACCTCGAAACTGGGCCGTACCAGCTTTACGCTGGAGTATGCGGTGTGGGTGAACGGCGCCATTCGGGTGCGCGGTGACACGGTCATGGTGATGCTGAATGATGCGGCAACCGCGACCGTGCCTGTACCGGACAGTTTGCGCGAAGTTATGATCGCGCGTGATGGCGCAAAGACTGCATAGATCCTGACCCTAGACATAATGATAAGGTAGACCAAGCCAATGACCGAACGCTATGAGCGCCACCGCCAAGCCTGGACAAATGAGGAAATTCAAAAGCTGCATATGCTGGTGGCAAAGGGGATGAGCTTAAAGGCGATTGCCAAAGCCCTTACGCGTTCTGAGGAATCGACCAAGAAACGCGCAAAACAAGACAAGCTGAAAATTCAAAAACTGCGCTGATGCCTTGTGCCGGGCGCATCGTAAAAGCTTCTTTTGTGCGAGTGTTTGTCTGATTGATGCCTTACGCCGCCATCCGAGGTTTTCAGTGATTGCGCCCATCAAGATCAGTAAATACTTATAAAGATTGTTCTATTCCTGCCAAAGTCATGACAGTTGTGCGGGATGCGTAAATGTTTTAGCATGGCCTAGATTTGAATGCCGCATTTGCGGCCAAACAAAGGTTGAAACAGATGTTAAGCCTCAGCGTTATTCTTTACCTTCTGGTTTCCGTCGGAGTGATGGCAATGGGGATCAAGTACATCCGCGCCAAGCCTCCTTTGGACTATCATGCCGAAATCACCAAGGCGGATGAGCTTAGCGAAGCAACGCTCAAGGTTTTCGGGGCACTCTACAAGGTGATGGGCGGCGGCTTCTTGGCACTAGGAATAATATTGGCCATGCTTACGCTCTTCGGCGTTTGGAACAACATTTTCTGGGCCAAACTGGCTATCCTTGTAGGAACCTTAATAGCAGGCGGTTTTTCTGCATTGATTCCTCGCGAAGTTGAACAAGCCACTGGCGTGAGAACACCTTGGCGCATTGCCGCTGCATTAACAACCCTAACCATTGTCGCTTTTGTTATTTCGATCCTCTGACGGAAGATGGCGGCGAAGTTAACTCATACCTTTTACATGTCTGCTTTGGGGGCTCTTAGCAGCCGTTGAAAACATGAATAAACACATAGCCAACCAGCATAAACGGCACATGTTGTGCCACATTGATTTCGCAAGTTTTAAGCCCCAACAATCCCGCATAGTCAAAACAATAAAAGCTTTCGCCATATCATCGCAAAGCGTGTATATTTTTGTCTGTGGTACTTGACTTGGCCCACAGACCGAGTAGAAGGCCACTTCATAGA
>JAESRV010000102.1 GCA_016764475.1 Amylibacter sp. | reverse complement strand
GGTTTTGACCATGCCTGCAATTTCATTGTCGATCAGCAACTGCCCGAAATCAAATGACATCAACGCATCCTGCAACCCGCCCATGACGATAAAATCGGCSCCCGACAAGGCSCCCATCAAGGGTGACATGCCTTTTTCAAARCCYGATTGCGCATCYGCCACCTTGGAATTYGTCAGGCCCAGATACCCMCCCGCAGGYACGTTATAAAACCGCGCCATCTGGCAMACRGCGGAATTCATCATRCCGATYTCAATSGCACCCGGCGCATAGGCMCCRTCGCGCATATCGGCRAAMACRGGCAGGAARTTRTAGATRTGTGCCGTRCCCGGYTTGCTCATCTGCGCAAGKGTYGCCACCGCCAGCCATTCRGCGTTCATAATGGTSAGCATGCCTGGCAAAGACAACGGCGTGCTAAGCCCGCCCATGGGCGCGATGGTGCCATAWGCGGTGATGCCRTTTTCCGCGAAATACATCATTGTGTCGGTRCTGTCGAAATCCAGCGTCAGCGGGGAAACRGCSGCACAATARCCAAAGTTRATGAASGGSCGTTCCMAAAARGCTTCYTTGGAACCGGCAATCARTTCGCCYAATTTGATCACTTGCTTKGCYTCACGCAGGTCATAGACGGATGTCCGCACCGGCTTTACACAATTCTTTAAAGCCGTATAAAACCGCGTCAGGCTGAACTGATCTTTCGGCGCATCATCAGCAAGCGTGGATATGGAAAACAAATCAAAATGCGGCAACTCATTTACCACATGGGCAATGCGCGCGATGTCTTCGGATGTGGAACGACGGCAAATGCCTGTCACAGGATCAACAATATCGGGCGCSGAACTGGCSGTGGCWATCACCGGCAGTTTGCGYGGAAAWGTAATGTCATAGGCAGGGTCGCGSCCSCGCAATGTGATGSTAGGYGGCACCATTTTRCGGTATTTTTCAACCACWTTGGCGGGKATTTTCACAATTTCYGTTTCAKGGTCAACAATYGCGCCATGTTCYGCAAACCGYTTGCGGGCTTTTTCATTGCGCACRAKCARRCCAGTTTCCGCTAAAATCTCCAAAGAWGCATCATGCACATACTGGATTTCATCYTGTTTYAGAAATGAGAAGTAATTCATATCAAGCCCCTTTWKRSSASMAWCYTTKMACCCAAGCCTAAGCCAATAAAAAGCTTGTCTCAAACAACTTTTACTGCCAACTTGCATAAGTAAACCTAACTCAAGGCAACCCCATGCGCCGCCCCCGTCTGAATGTTTTACGCACCTTTGAAGCCGCTGGCCGTAAATTAAGCTTTTCACAAGCCGCCACTGAATTGAACATCTCGCAGGCCGCTGTCAGCCAGCAAATCGTGCATCTGGAGGCTTATCTGGGCGAAACCTTATTCCACCGCCATCACCGTCGCATATCCCTCACAGGGACAGGGCAGGCCTATCTTTTTGCAGTTCATGAAGCACTAGAACGGCTTGATACCGTTACCGATCAGTTGTTTCCCGACCGCCCGCATCAAACAGTGACCCTAAGATGCACATCAAGCGTTGCAACGCTTTGGTTGGCCCCTGAAATGCGCGCGTTTCAGGAAGAATATCCCAACATTGACCTGCACATCAGAACTTTGGATGCAGAGGCTGAGGGTAATCATGCAAACCCAACCGATCTGGAAATATTTCTATCAGCTGAAACAAATCACGGGGCCGATGTAAGGCCGCTGTTAACATGCGAAATCACCCCCGTTGCCGCCCCTGAATACTTGGCGCAAAACCACCCGACCTGTCTTGAAAATATTCGAGCCTTCAATCTGATCCACATTCTGGGATATGAAGATGATTGGCACCGCTGGTTCCATGAAAACAAACTGGATACGCAAACTCTGCCACGCGGTTTTACCGTCGACAGTTCGCTTTTTGCCATTGACGCCACAGTGCGTGGCGACGGTATTTATCTGGGGCGCAGGCCGTTTATCGACAGTTATCTAAAGTCGGGAAAACTCATCGAAGTTTTTGGCTCTCAACAGCGTTTGCAAGCCAACTATTTTCTGCGCAAAAGCAAAGATAAAAGAAATGCCCGCAATAAAGAAACAGTTGCGAACTGGCTTATGAAATTGGCAAGTAAAGCCCCGTAAGTGCAGCGAAATATGTCAATTATCCAAATAATCGTGACTTGCAACATTCAAAACATGCTTCATAATCAAAATCAGAACACTCAAGATCACACTATCTTGATGTTCAGCCTGTAGGGGCGGGGGGAATATGACTGCGTTTTTGGAAGTGCAAAATCTGACGATTGGTTTCAAGGCTCCTGAGCCTATAATCGAGAATGTCAGTTTTTCATTGGAAAAAGGCGAAACATTGGCGATTGTGGGCGAAAGCGGTTCGGGCAAAACCCTAAGCTGCCGCGCAATTCTGGGCATATTACCTAAAGCCGCGCAAATCCGATCCGGCAAAATAAATGTGACCTTGGAAGGCAAGTGCATAAGTTTACTGGATATCAGTGAGCCGAAATTTCGCAACATTCGCGGTGATTGCATTTCAATGATTTTCCAGGAACCCATGCGATCATTATCACCCCTGCACAAGGTCGGCCATCAAGTGGCTGAAGTGCTGGAGTTGCACCGCAACTGCTCAAAGCACCAGATCAAACAGGATGTGTTGGCCCAATTCGTGCGCGTCGGTTTTCCCGATCCTGAACGCGCTTACGCCGCCTACCCGTTTGAGATGTCAGGCGGCATGTTACAACGCGCAATGATTGCTATGGCAATGATCGCAAAACCAGATTTGCTGATTGCAGACGAACCCACAACCGCACTGGATGTGACCACACAAGCACAGGTGTTGGGGCTGATCAAAGACCTGCAAACCGAAACTGGCATGGCGGTTATTCTGGTCACCCACGACTTGGGCGTTGTCGCCAATATGGCCGATCAAGTTGTGGTGATGAACAAGGGGCGGGTGATGGAACGCGGTGACGCAAAACTTGTGCTATCAAGCCCCGCGCATCCCTATACGAAAAAACTGTTCGATGCTGCCCCCATCATCCCTGAGGCAACAGAATTCGTATGCCCACCCCCCCATGACGATTTGATTTTGGATATGCAAAACATATCAAAAACCTTTCAGGCCCGCAGTGCATCACCGATGAAATCCGCTATTCTGATCAAGGCGGTTTGTGATGTTGATCTGAAACTAGCACGCGGGAAAACCCTTGCGGTTGTCGGCGAAAGCGGTTCGGGCAAATCGACCTGCGCACGCATTGCTTTGGGGGCAGAGTTGCCTGACAAGGGCGGTACGGTCATGTTTTGCGCAGGCACGGGCGAAACACCTATCGAAGTGCATTCGTTAAGCCGCGCTAACCGCTCTCGATTTCAAAAACAGGCGCAAATGGTGTTTCAAGACCCGTTTTCTTCGCTTAGCCCGCGCATGCAAATCATCGACACATTGACCGAACCTTTGGATATTCACGGGGTTGGCACCAAGTCAGAACGCAAAGACCGCGCCCTTGAGGTTCTGGAATTGGTCGGCCTGGACGGCAGCATGTTACGCCGCTACCCACACGCGTTTTCAGGCGGCCAACGCCAACGCTTGTCGATTGCACGCGCCCTGACCTTAGACCCCAAACTTCTGGTTTGCGATGAACCCACCTCGGCACTGGATGTTTCCGTGCAAGACCAAATTCTTGATCTGCTGGAGGAAATCCGCGACCACCACGGATTATCATATCTGTTCATCTCGCACGACCTTGCCGTGGTCTCGCGCATTGCCGATGAAGTTGCCGTCATGCGCAGGGGCCGTATTGTGGAACAGGCCCCGCCGTGTACGCTGTTTGCCAACCCCAAACACCCCTACACGCGTGCCCTGATCGCGGCCCAACCCGACCCCGATATCAACCGACCGATTGACCTGAACATGGTGGCACTGGGGGCGGGGGCCTCAGACAGTTGGGCCGATGCCTTTCGCTTTGACGGCAATAACATCCCGCCACTGATGGAGCTGGAGCCGGGGCATATGGTGCGTTGTCATGGGTAAATTGCAGACCATAATCGGCGTTGCCTTTCTTGGCCTTACATTAGCCCATGGCGCATTTGCAGGCGTATTGAAGGAATCTACATATTTCATTGAAGCCGTAAAAGCGGGTAAATTACCCCCTGTCGAGCAGCGCATTCCTGATCAACCTTTAATCGTTGATCTGGCCGCCAAAGGCCGCACACTCGGCCAACAAGGTGGCATGTTGCGCACCATGATCACACGGTCCAAAGACACCCGCCAAATGGTGGTTTACGGCTACTCACGGCTGGTGATTTACGACCAAAATTACAAATTGCAGCCTGACCTGCTGGAAAGCTACGATAATGTTGATGACAAGAAATTCACCTTCCATTTGCGCAAAGGTCATAAATGGTCAGACGGCGAGCCCTTCAATGCGACCGATTTTGAATACTGGTGGGAAGATGTCGCCAACAATGATGAGCTGATGCCCTCTGGCCCCCCTGAATTCCTGCGGGTTGAGGGTGAATTACCACAAGTGTCTTTCCCCGATGATTTGACCATCATTTATGAATGGTCAAAACCCAATCCGCAATTCTTGCAAATCTTGGCACAGGCCCGCCCGCCGTTCATTTTTCGCCCGGCGCATTACCTGAACAGTTATCATCTGGATTTCGCCGATGCGGAACAGTTGCAGCTAGAGATTAAGATGAAGAAGGTGCGCAGTTGGGCATCTCTGCACAACAAAGTCGATAACATGTATAAGTTCGACAATGCTGACCTGCCCACTTTGCAACCGTGGGTTATCGACAAAAAAAGCACCAAAAGCCGGCGCATTTTTACCCGCAATCCGTTCTACCACCGCATTGATCTAAACGGGGTACAACTGCCCTATATCGATCAGGTGGAAATGTCGATTGTGGGGGCAGGATTGGTGGCTGCCAAAGCCAATGCCGCAGAGGTTGATTTGCAGGCGCGCGGCTTAAGTTTCAAAGATATTTCGATCCTTAAAAAAGGCGAAAAAGACAGTGGAAAATACAGAACTCTGCTTTGGGCCAACGGTGTGGCATCCCAAATCGCCATCTACCCGAACCTGAATTTTGCTGATCCCGTTTGGCGCAAAATTCTGCGAGATGTCCGTTTTCGCCGGGCATTATCCCTGTCCATTGACCGGCGCATGATCAACCGCGCATTATACTTTGGCTTGGCCAAAGAAGGGGCGATGACAGCCCTGCCCGCCAGCCCGTTTTATGATGTGAAAAATAGCAAAGCATGGGCGCAATATGATCTGAAAGCGGCGAATACATTACTGGATGAAATGGGTCTGACCAAACGCCGTGCAGACGGTATCCGCTTACTACCCGATGGGCGCCCGATGATGTTTGTGGTGGAAACCGCAGGTGAACGGCAAGAAGTGGAAAATGCACTTCAAATAACCACGGACACATGGCGTGACATTGGCGTGAAACTGGTCATCCGCCCGCTGGACCGTGATATTTTACGCTCACGCGTCAGTTCAGGCGTAGCGATGGCCGCTGTTTGGTTCGGCTGGGATAACGGCCTGCCACAACCCTATACATCGCCCGCGTATTTAGCCCCACGCCAGCAAGATTTCTTTGCTTGGCCGAAGTGGGGCCAGTACTTTTTGACTGAGGGCAAGTTGGGTGAAAAAGTTGATATGCCCGCGCCACAAAGGTTGCTGGACCTGTCACTGGAATGGGATCGTGCAACCAATGATCAGACCCGCTCTGACATTTGGCGCGAAATGCTGAAAATCCATGCCGATGAAGTTTACGGCATCAGCATTTTGGCCGAAGCCCCGCAACCCGTCGTGGTTTCAAACCGTTTGCGCAACGTACCTGAAAACGCCATCTGGGCATGGGAGCCGGGCGCACATTTCGGCATTCACCGCATGGATGAGTTCTACATTGATGAAAGCGCCGCACAATGATGATCCTGCGCTACGCCCTATACCGCCTGATGACCATGCTGCTGACATTGCTGCTGGTCTCGGCCCTGATCTTTTTCATCATCAACCTGCCGCCCGGTAATTACCTGACCAACCAGATCATGGAATTGCAGGCCACGGGGCAAGATGCAGGTGTGGCCAAAGCCGAATTTTTACAGCATGAGTATTCACTGGATCGCCCTTTGATCGAGCAATACCTGATCTGGATCGGCGCATGGCCCGGCCCTTATGGTTTTTCGGGCATGTTGCAGGGTGATTTCGGCTGGTCGTTTGAGTTTGACCAACCGGTGATCGACATCGTAGGCCAAGCCCTATGGTTAACCATTCTGGTTAACCTTGCTGCCGTCCTGTTCGTTTATCTGGTCGCCTTGCCCTTGGGTGTTCTGGCCGCAGCACGATCACAAACATGGGTCGATTACACCTCATCCTTTATCGGTTATCTGGGCCTTGCCACGCCCAACTTCCTGTTGGCCCTGATCCTGTTTTACTACGGTCAAAGATATTTCGATCTGCCCATCGGCGGCTTGATGGCCCCGGAATTAGAGGGCGAACCGATGAGCATGGCCAAGGTCAAATCCATCCTGCTACACCTGATCATTCCCACCTTTGTGATCGGCACATCGGGGGCGGCGGCGATGATGCAACGTTTGCGGGCCAACATGCTGGATGAGCTGGATAAGCCTTATGTGGAAACTGCCATGGCCAAGGGCCTGTCGCCCACAAGGATGCTGATGAAATACCCCTTGCGCATGGCCCTGAACCCGTTTGTGGCTGATATCGGCAACCTGTTGCCCTCGATGATCTCTGGCTCGGTTCTGGTATCGGTCGTGTTGGGCCTGCAAACCATCGGCCCCGCTTTGCTGACAGCCCTGAAATCACAAGACCAGTTCCTAGCAGGTTTCATATTACTGTTCGTCGCTTTGCTGACCTTAATCGGCACGATGGTGTCGGATGTATTGCTGATGCTGCTTGATCCGCGCATCCGCTACGGGGGACGCAAATAATGGCTATCCTTCCAGACGGTCGCTATATCGACGACGCCCCTTATGACGAAGACACAAATGCCAGTGCAGCACTGCATCCTGACATGGATGCACCCAACTGGTTACTGATCTGGCGGCGGTTCAGAAAACACAAACTGGCACTGGTTTCAGGCCTGTTCCTGCTGGTGTCTTACCTGATGCTACCCGTCACGGGCTTTGTCGCACCCTACACACCTAATGAACGCGATGCGGATCATATCTACGCACCGCCCCAAGGCATTCACCTGTTTAACAACGGCACATTTATCGGCCCGCATGTTTTCCCGACCACAGCCACGGCTGATCTGGAAAACTATCGTTGGCGGTACACCACCGATACCAGCCGCCCGATGAAACTGGAGTTTTTTTGCAGGCGGGGCTCTTACAACCTGTTTGGCCTGTTCCCCACCAACCTGCACCTGATCTGTGCCCCCGAAGGGGCCACAATATTTCTGCTGGGGTCAGATCGTTTGGGGCGTGATGTGTTTTCACGCATCGTTTACGGCGCACAATTATCCCTGACAGTTGGCATCATCGGCATCACGGTTTCTTTTACCTTGGGCATATTCTTCGGCAGTATTGCGGGCTACTTCGGCGGTAGAACGGACTGGGCAGTCCAGCGCATCATTGAAATTCTACGCTCTTTACCAGAACTGCCCCTGTGGCTGGCCTTATCCGCCGCAGTGCCATCCCATTGGGGGCCGGTCACGGTATTTTTCATCATCTCTATCATCTTGGGCATCTTGGATTGGCCCGGTCTGGCCCGCGCGGTCAGGTCTAAATTCCTGTCCCTGCGCGAAGAGGAATACGTGCGTGCCGCAGAAATGATGGGGGCAAGGCCTGCACGCATTATTGGCCGTCACCTATTGCCGAACTTTTCCAGCCACCTGATTGCCAGTGCCATGCTATCCATCCCCGCGATGATCCTGGGCGAAACCGCCCTGTCATTTCTGGGCCTTGGCCTACGTGCGCCTGCCGTCAGTTGGGGGGTGATGTTGAATGACGCGCAAAACCTTGCGTCTATTGAGATCTACCCGTGGATCGCATCGCCGATGATTATGATCGTCGTTGTGGTTCTGGCCTTTAACTTTCTAGGTGACGGCTTGCGCGACTCGCTGGATCCTTACAAAAGCTGATCACTCCTCGTTATTATCAGCCACATCCGCTTGCTCTTCTTCAACCCCTGAAAGGGCGGCCCCCGCAATCGCGGTTTTCTGCGCCAGTGTTAAATCCTTCTCAGTTTTGTCATCCGCCAGACGAACAGTCACTTCGCGGTGGGCAAACTTGATACCTTCACGGGCAAACAAATCCCGAATATCCTGGAACACGCGCTTGCGGATCACCCATTGATCACCGGGCTTGGTCATAAATTTCACCCGGATAATCATCGCAGAATCCTGCATTTCAATCACCCCTTGGGATTTCAGAGGTTGCAGGAAGTTGCCACCGATAACCGGATCTTCCAGCAACTCAAGACCAAGCTTCTTGATCAGCTTGCGCACTTTTTCCACATCCGTGTCATAAGTCACGCGCAAGGGCAGTTTCATCATCACCCAATCGCGCGAATAATTCGTCAAAACCTGAATTTCACCAAACGGAATGGTGTGCAGCGGGCCTAAGTGATGGCGCAACTGAAATGATCTTACGGAAATTTTTTCAACTGTGCCACGCACGCTACCCACATCAATATATTCGCCTTTGCGAAACGCATCATCAACCAGAAAAAACGCCCCTGAAAAAATATCACGCACAAGGGTTTGTGCGCCAAAACCGATCGCCAAACCGGCCACACCGGCACCGGCAAACAACGGGCTGACATTTATGCCCAGCTCCATCAGGGCAATCAGGCCGATGGTGACAACAACCACGATCAGAATAAAGTTTCTAAACAGCGGCAAAAGCGTTGCCAACCGGCTGGCACCCGAAGCACCACCCTCATCGCCCGGTGTCATTTCAATTTCATTACCGCCCTCATCCTTGATCTTACTGTCAATCCAGATGCGAAATATATGGTAAACAATGTAGCCTATGAACATGATGACAATAATGTCTGAGCTGCGTTCATAAGTGCTGCTGGAAACCACCAGCCCCGTGCCCACACCCCATATAGACGACAAAGCCCAAAGACCGGCGACAAAGGCCATAATACCGGCAACGCGGCGTGCCAGATCTTCAAAACTGTTTAAGGGGTGATAGGTTCTTACCGGATTTTCCACTTCTTCACCCGTATCGGTCTCATCGCTTTCCAACTGCATTGTGCTGTTAATCTCTTCCATAATCGCCGTGCGTTGGAAAAACCGTTCAATCAGGTAGTTGATGATGCCGTAGACCACAATGATCGTAAGCAAAATACCATAAGCCCCTAACACCAAAGGCATTGAAAGGGGCAGTTTCAGCACCAGACGGTACGATAGGTCTGCCCAGGCAAACAACAGATACGCAATCGCCATTGATGACCAAGCGGATGAAACAAACGCGTTTAATACGCCGGTTTCTTCCGGCTTCAACCCATTTCTGATCGCCCGTGAGATCGGCTTACGGTTAACCAGAATAAGCGCGATATTCATTAACACAACAACCGTTGTCAGTGAGGCCGTATAAAAAGCATACGCATCATAGGTCAACCCAAGTTCATTGATCCATGAAGCAAATGCCACTGCACATATATCAACCGAGGCCGTGAACCAAAGCCAGTGATACAACCGGCTGGCGTCTTTGTTTGAAAACTGCGAAATTCTGTATTGGCAGGCATATGGTGCCAACACCATGCGCCACAACAATGTCACAAGACGGCAGCCTGCGTAGGCAATGTTGATCAACGTCACCGTGTACTGCATAGCTGACGTCTCTAATGGGTCAAAGAATGTGACCCCAAGGATATAGGCCACAGCCATCGTGATCAAAACGCCAATGGCACGCAGGAAAAACCTTGAGACCAAAAAGGGCAGTTTTTCGGTATACCCCACCGGCTCATCTTTCATACGCAATTCAAAATACCGCAAAAGAAAGCGCTTGGCGTATATCTGTTTTTCAACAATGTAACCGACTGCAAACAAAACCAAAGACCAGAACAACGCTTCAACATAGGCGCGTAATTCCCCTGTCGGGCTGCTGGCCCTCAAAATAATGCTTACATCTTGAAGCGCACTGGGTAAGGCCTTTAGCCGTTTAACCAGCCGTTTACGAAATTCCAATGCGGAAACCTGAACTTTCATCAGGCCCGACATGCCATCATCTTCCGCGCCGTCCACATTCGCGGCGGGCTGGCTTAAAGGTGCGCCATTGGTATCAACAACAATAACCTGCACACCACTTTCAGCAGCTGTGCGCATCAGATCAGCAAAACTGTTGATTTGTTTTTGATCAACCGTATTAGTGCTTTGCGTTAAAAGCGATGCCTGCGCATGTACTGGAAATGCAGCAAAAAGCAGGATCATAATGGATGTCAGAAATGAAATTATGGGGGTTCGCATGGGATTGGTGAAACCTTTTAAAACGATTAAAAACAGGCTAAGGTATGGGGGTTCTCTGTGCAACCTATTCACATGGCTTAATTTCAACGCGCTGCAAGCCTTTTGTAAGATATAATCACGGTACTTTGAAACTTATGTCAGCAATTATCCTATGCTTTATTGCTTTAACCTGTAAACACGGCCCCATGTATATTGATTTTATACCCCAGCTTAGGTTTATTAACCTAAGCCAATTCGTGGATAATACAGCCTAATGACCAAACCGCCGGAAGCAGCCAAATTATCCCGAATTCTGCTTTATAGCCACGATACATTCGGCTTAGGCCACATCAGGCGCTCGCGTACCCTTGCCAATGCGATCACGGCAGCCGATGAAAATACCACGGCCCTTATCCTGACAGGTTCCCCGGTTGCGGGTCGTTTTACATTCCCCGAACGGGTTGACCACATCAGACTGCCGGGTGTCACAAAAATGACCGACGGCTCCTATATGTCCGAAACCCTTGGCATGGATATTGACGAAACCACCGAACTGCGTTCAGGGCTGATCAAAGCCACGATAAAACACTTCAACCCCGACCTTGTGATCGTTGACAAGGAACCCACGGGGTTTCGCGGCGAGCTGGTTTCAAGTTTAAAATGGCTGAAAGAACACCGCCCGCAAACCCCGATTGTTCTGGGCCTGCGCGATGTGCTGGACGACCCAAAGCTTCTGGCAAAGGAATGGGATCGCAAGGGGGCCTTAGAATCTGCTGAAAACTTCTATGATGAAATATGGGTTTACGGCCTGAAATCTTTCTACAATCCGGTTTCAGGGCTGGCATTTTCCGATGCCGCCAAAGCCCGCACCCATTGGACTGGTTACTTGCGCCGCGAGAACCTTGATCCCCCGCGTCCCGAAGGCGACCCTTATGTTTTAATCACGCCCGGTGGTGGTGGCGACGGGGCCGCGATGGTAGATCACGTGTTGTCAGCCTATGAACAAGACCCAACCCTGGCCCCGAACGCCTTACTGGTTTACGGCCCGTTCCTGACAGGCGACGATCGCGTCGCGTTTGAAAACCGTGTCGCTAATCTAGCTGGCCGGGTAAAAACCGTAGGTTTTGACAGCCATATGGAAACCTTGATGACAGGGGCCGTTGGCGTGGTGGCGATGGGCGGGTACAATACGTTTTGCGAAATCCTGTCTTTCGATAAACCTGCCGTGATTATCCCGCGCACAAAGCCCCGCCTTGAACAATATATCCGCGCCAAACGGGCTGAAAATTTGGGCCTGATGCGCATGGTTCACAATGAACGTGACGGGTACGCGCCAAGTGTCATGGGCACCGCAATTCGCAATCTTTCCCAACAAAGCCCACCCTCTGCGGTGCAAATCGACGGCTTACTGGATGGTTTGGATATTGTGGTGAAACGCACGCAATACCTGCTTGAAAATACCCGCAAATGACCAAAGCACCCACCCTAGCTGTCGTTGTAAAAGGTTGGCCGCGCCTTTCGGAAACCTTCATCGCGCAAGAACTGCTGGCCCTACAAGATAAGGGCCTACAATTTGAAATCTGGTCTTTGCGGTTTCCAACCGACAAGAAAACCCACCCCCTACATCAAAAAATCACCGCCTCGGTAAAATACCTGCCCGAATACCTGCACCAAGAACCAAAACGGGTGTGGCGCGCATGGCGCACTGCACGCAAACTACCCGGCTTCAAAGCGGCCTACGCCATGTGGCGCAAAGATTTCGCCCGTGACAAAACCCGCAACCGTATCCGCCGTTTCGGGCAGGCCTGCGTTCTGGCCACCGAACTGCCCCAAAGCATATCCGGCCTATACGCCCATTTCATGCACACACCTTCCTCCGTTGCACGTTACGCCGCCATTATGCGCGGCATGGATTGGGGGTTTTCTGCCCACGCCAAAGACATCTGGACATCCCCGGAATGGGAAAAACGCGAAAAGCTGAACCCAACCACACACGGCGCCGCATTCGGGGTGACCTGTACCGCTTATGGCGCACAACACTTGCGCGGTTTGGCCGACACGCCCAAACGCATCGACCTTGTCTATCACGGGCTGGATTTGTCGCGCTTTCCCGCACCACCTGATCGCCCCGTCAAGGCCCCGAACGCCGCTTTGCAGTTTTTATCCGTCGGGCGGTTGGTGCAGAAAAAAGGCTTTGATCGCCTGATCACAGCGCTGGCCATTTTGCCCAAAGACATGCAATGGCATTGGGTGCATATCGGCGGTGGCGACTTGAAAGATACCCTGCAAGAGCAGGCGAAAAAAGCAGGGGTTGCAGATCGCATCACATGGCGCGGGGCCTGCAACCAGCCAGAGGTGATCACGGCTATGCAGAGCGCTGACATCTTCATCCTGCCCAGCCGTATCGCCGACGATGGCGACCGTGATGGCCTGCCCAATGTGTTGATGGAAGCGGCTTCACAAAAACTGCCGATCATATCCACAGACGTGTCCGCCATACCCGAATTTATCGACACAGGCAGCCACGGGTTGCTGGTTCAAGACGATCCAACAGAACTGGCCGCGGCAATCATCGACATGGCTTTACACCCTGAAAAACGCGCGGGCTTTGCCGATGCCGCATTCATGCGCCTGACCACTGATTTCGGCATGGATGCGGGCATCACAAAACTGACAGCACGCTTGCAAACCCTATGCGCCAAACGCTAGGCTTGTTTCATGCCCGAAATCGCCTTTTACGCCCCAATGAAACCCCCAACCCACCCGACCCCGTCGGGGGATCGTGCCGTTGCACGGGGCGTGTTACAGGCCTTGGGGGATAAGGTAGAACTGGTGTCTGAGCTGCGTATTTATGATGGCAAAGGCGATCAGGATGTACAAACCGGCCTGATCCAGCAAGCTGAAAAAGCAGCCGAAAAATTGATTGCACAGGGCCGCACAAAAGGTTGGAAACTGTGGTTCACCTATCACAATTACTACAAAGCCCCTGACTTGATCGGCCCCAAAGTATCCAAAGAACTAGGCATTCCGTATGTTCTATTGGAAGCCACCCGCGCTAAAAAACGCCTTGATGGGCCATGGGCATATTTTGCGCGTCTGGCCGAAAAAGCCAGTGACGCGGCAAATGTGATTTTCTATTTCACAAAGCAGGATCAACAAGCGTTGGAAACCTATCGTGCGCCTCACCAGCAGATAGTTCACCTGCCCCCGTTTCTGACCACAGATCAAACAACCCCGCCACGCCCCAAACGGCAAGACAACCGCATTTTATGCGTTGGCATGATGCGTGCAGGGGCGAAATTCGCGTCTTATGCCTTAATCGCCCAGGTGCTTAAATCCATAAAAACACCCGATTGGAAATTAGTCCTTGTCGGCGACGGCCCAATGCGTACCGATGTTGAAACCCTGTTTCAACCCTTCGGCAACCGCGTCAGGTTTCTGGGCCAGCAGGATAAATCCCAGCTTGAAACCATCTACAACACCGCTTCGGTCTTTCTATGGCCGGGCGTGGATGAGGCCTTTGGCATGGTCTATCTGGAAGCCCAAGCCGCAGGCCTGCCCGTGGTCGCCCAAAACCGCCCCGGATTGCGCGATGTCATTGCCCCCACAACAAAACTGTCGCCGATAGATCAAGTCACAGATATGGCCGACCAGATCGACCGACTTCTAACAGATGCGGAACTATGGCAAAGCCGTTCGCAAACAGGCATGGATTACATCCGCGAAAACCACCTGTTGGGGGCCGCGCGAAAAAACCTTATGACCATCCTTACCCCACTGATAGGATCACGCCCATGACCCGACTTGCCCTTATCCGCCACGGTCACACGCCTTGGAACCGCGCGAGCCGCATCCAGGGACGCACGGATATTGACCTTGACCCCAGTGCGGTCACAGAACTGGCCGGCTATAAATTACCCGCCGAATGGGCAGACGCAAACCTTGTTTCCAGCCCGTTGAAACGGGCGGCGCAAACTGCCGAAATCATTGCAGACCGCGCCCCCATGCTGGAAGACACCCTGATTGAGATGAACTGGGGTGATTGGGAAGGTCTGCGCGGCGTTGATCTGAAAGCCGACCCCACATCAGGCTTTCGTGATATCGAATACTGGGGTTGGGATTACCAGCCGCCAAACGGTGAAAGCCCGCAAGATGTCTGGAACCGCATTGAACCGTGGGTCATGGGCTTGCAAACCGATACCATTGCGGTTTGTCACATCGGCATCATGCGGATGATATTGGCCAAGGCCACGGGATGGGGTTTCGACGGCCCTGCCCCGTTTCGCATTAAACGCAACCGTCTGTTTATCGTTGAATTGGATGGCGGTTTGCGCATGGCAAACGATGAGCCAATCCGATTGGAAAAACGCTGACATGCAAGTTCTGATCCTTGTCACCCACCTATTGGGCACAGGCCACTTAAGCCGCGCATTAACGCTTGCGCGGGCCTTTGTAACAAAGGGCCACAGTGTAACAGTTCTAAGCGGCGGTATGCCTGCGCCACACTTGAAATCAGACGGTATCACCTTGCATCAACTGCCCCCCGTGCGCTCGGACGGTACTAATTTCACACGGCTTTTAACTGCGGACAATACCCTTGCCGATGCGGTCTATCTGGCAAAGCGCAAAGATATGATTTTAGATGTATTCAACACCACAAAACCCGATACCGTCATCACCGAACTATTCCCCTTCGGGCGACGCATTTTGCGTGATGAGTTTCAGGCCTTGCTAACAGTAGCCCAAAATTCATGCATCATACTAAGCTCCATCCGCGACATTTTAGCCCCGCCTTCCAAACCGGCAAAAGCCGCACAAACCGACCGGATCATTGATCAGTTCTATGACGGTGTTCTTGTGCATTCTGATGCCGCAACCACGCCGCTAGATCAAAGCTGGCCTGTGTCAGATATGCTATCGCAAAAGCTGCACTACACAGGCTATGTCGCCCCCGCCCCTGCGGGGCCGCATCCTGACCAAGCGGGGAAGAATGAGATTATCGTCAGCGCAGGCGGTGGTTCGGTTGGCGCGGCCCTGTTTGAATGCGCCGTACAAGCGGCCCTGCTGAAACCCCACCTGAAATGGCGCATGTTAATCGGCGGTGCAAACCCTGCCCCCGAAATAGAACGTTTGCAAAACATGGCAACAGGTAGCGGCCTGCACATAGAACCCGCTCGCCCTGATTTTCGCCAACTGCTGCACCACGCCGCTTGTTCAGTCAGCATGTGCGGCTATAATACCGCCCTTGATCTGTTGCAGGCAGGCACCCCATCCGTGTTTATCCCGTTTGATGATGGCGGCGAGGTTGAACAAACCTTGCGTGCCAAAAGTCTGGCAAAACACCCCAGTTTTGCCGTAGTTTCCAGCGCAAAATTAACCCCGAAAAAGTTGCTGGATGCCGTGCAGTCTGTGCAAAACGCGGGGCGGTTTAAAAGTGATGGTCTGGAATTTAACGGCGCATTCGAAACCGTGCGGATAACGTCTGAACTAGTAGCTAAGCCATGATAAACTGGCAGCCCCTAACGGGTGAATTTCAACTCTGGCAAGACGCAGGCATTACCTTGCCGTTCTGGTGGCGCGATGATGATGCCATCGCCCCCACAACGCAGCTTGAAACCCTGATCAGCATCGCCACAGATCTTAACATCCCCTGCCATTTGGCCGTGATCCCGAAGTTCGCAACTAAAGCTCTGGCAGAACGCATTGCAACCACATACCTCATCATCCCCATCACCCACGGCTGGGCGCATGAAAACCACGCACCCGAAGGTCAAAAGAAAGCCGAGTTTGGTGCCACCCGCCCGATTGAAGACTGCGCCACTGATGCCATCCAAAGCCTGCAACACTTGCAAGACCTGTTTGGCGACCAGCTGCAACCAATGTTCGTGCCGCCATGGAACCGCATTAACCCTGATCTTGGCCAACACCTTGTGGCCATCGGCTATGATGCCCTGTCCACCTACGGCCCCCACAAAACCCGCTTTTCGGCCCCGAACCTAACCCAGATTAACACTCATCTTGATCCCATTGCATGGCGCGGCAACCGATCTTTGGTGGCCCCAGAAACCCTGATTGCCCAAACTGTCAAACTGCTGCAAGACCGCCGTCTTGGCCACGCGGATAACACCGAACCCTTGGGGTTTTTAACCCATCATCTAGTGCACGATGCCGCCATCTGGGCCTTCGTGAAACAATTTCTCACAATCATGCTAGAGGGCCCGATAAAACCTTTCCGCTATGGTCGAGACCCCTTAGAATAAACAAAAAGGAACATTACATGAGCCGCCTTGAAAGCATGATGCGCCGTCTGACCGCCCAAAAACTGGGGCTGGAATGGGCGGTTGAAATGACCAAAGACCTGACAGGCGACGCACTGGAAATCGGGCTGGGTAACGGGCGCAGCTATGATCATTTGCGCGAAACTGCCCCTGATCGCAGGATTTGGGTGATTGACCGCATTTTGCAATGCCACCATTCCTGTGTGCCGCCCAAAGAAAACTTTCTGCAAGGTGAAGCAGGTGATATGCTGGAACGTCTTGCAAGTGAGGGCCGCAAAATCGTTGTAGCCCACTATGATTGCGGCATGGGGGTAAAGGAAAAAGACGTGGCCGAAGCCGCCACTCTTAGCCCGCTGATCGCCGCCGTGATGGCCCCGAACGGCATTATCATTTCAGGCCAACCCTTGGTCGGGATCACCCAAGTGGATGGCCCTGACGGCATTGCGCCTGACCGCTACTACTTTTACAAAGCTTAAAAGGACGGGCCTGTGTTAGACATCAAGCAAGCAAAAATCGCCATCATCGGATTGGGCTACGTCGGCCTGCCTTTAGCGGTGGAGTTCGGTAAATCACGCCCGACAATCGGCTTTGACATCAATGGCACACGGATAGCACAGCTGAAAACGGGCCATGATATCACACTGGAAATCAGCGGCGATGATCTAAAAACAGCCACACATTTACAGTTCACCGATACACTGGAAAATTTACACGATTGCAACGTCTATATCGTCACCGTCCCCACCCCGATTGACGCCTATAAACGCCCTGATCTTAGTGCACTTCTGGCCGCATCCAAAACCGTGGGGCAAGTGATTTCCAAAGGCGATGTAGTGATCTTTGAAAGCACGGTTTATCCGGGTGCCACAGAAGAGGATTGCATCCCCGTGGTCGAGGCCACATCCGGTTTGAAATTCAACACAGATTTCTTCGCGGGCTACAGCCCCGAACGCATCAACCCCGGCGATAAGGTCCACCGTCTGCCTGACATTATCAAGGTCACCTCTGGCTCCACCCCGAAGGCTGCCAAATTCGTCGATGACCTATACAAAACCATCATCACCGCAGGCACCCATCTGGCCCCTTCCATCAAAGTAGCCGAAGCCGCCAAAGTGATCGAAAACACCCAACGCGATGTGAACATCGCCTTGATCAATGAACTTGCCCTGATTTTTAACAAACTGGGTATTGATACTATGGACGTGCTGGAAGCCGCCCAAACCAAATGGAATTTTCTACCCTTCCGCCCCGGTCTTGTCGGCGGTCACTGCATCGGGGTTGATCCATACTACTTAACCCACAAAGCCCAACAAGTCGGCTATACACCTGAAGTGGTTTTGGCAGGCAGGCGCATTAATGACGGTATGGGGGCCTATGTTGTAAACCGCGTTTTGCGCGAAATGATTAACCGCGACATGCCTATCAAAGCTGCCCGCGTATTGGTTATGGGGGCTACGTTCAAAGAAAACTGCCCCGATACCCGCAACTCTCGCGTGGTTGATATCATCAACGAATGCTGTAGTTTCGGCATGCAGGTTGATGTACACGACCCATGGGTCACCGCCATGCCCCAGGTCGAATGCAACATCGACACAATCAACCAGCCCAAAAACGGCACTTATGATGCCATCATTTTGGCGGTGGGCCACGATGCGTTTAAAGACATCGGCCTGCAAGGTATCCAGAAATTTGCCAAACCCACCCATGTGTTCATGGACGTCAAAGCGGTTTTCCCCAAAACCGACGGGATTTTGCGGATTTAGGGTTTATTGACATTCGACCTATACAAACAAGTGCAAACCCTATAGCAGGCTGCCCTTGAACCAATGAAAAGCCAAAACCCGTGATACAGACCCTGAACGACGCCCTTGAAGCGCGCGGTTACACCACGCTGACCCCTGTGCAAGAGGCCGTGACCAACCCTGATCTTGAAACCGCAGACCTGCTGGTTTCCGCCCAAACGGGTTCCGGTAAAACCGTTGGTTTCGGGTTGGCGATTGCCCCTACATTGCTGGGCGAAGAAACCAAGTTTCCCCGCGCCAAGAAACCCCTTGCCCTGATCATCGCACCGACCCGCGAATTGGCCCTGCAGGTCAAACGCGAACTGGCTTGGCTATATGCCAAAACCGGTGCCATTGTGGCCTCTTGTGTCGGCGGCATGGACATGCGCGAAGAACGCCGTGCGCTAGATAAAGGTGCCCATATTGTGGTGGCCACACCGGGCCGTTTGCGTGACCACATCATGCGCAATTCATTGAAAATGGATAGCTTACGCGCCGTTGTTCTGGATGAAGCTGACGAAATGCTTGACCTTGGTTTCCGCGAAGATCTGGAATTTATTCTGGGCGAGGCCCCTGAAAGTCGCCGCACCTTAATGTTCTCGGCCACGGTACCACGTTCCATCGCAAATCTTGCGAAAAGCTATCAAAAAGACGCAGTGCGTGTAGTAACGAAATCTGAAACCAGCCAGCATTCAGACATTGAATACCGCGCTATGAACGTCGCCCCGCGTGATGCTGAAAACGCGATCATCAACGTGTTGCGCTATTATGAGGCCCCCAATGCGCTGGTGTTTTGCAACACCCGCGTTATGGTCAACCGCCTAACGTCACGCCTGTCCAATCGCGGATTTTCCGTGGTGGCCCTATCAGGTGAGCTGTCACAAAATGAACGCACCCACGCCTTGCAAGCCATGCGCGATGGACGTGCACGAATTTGTATCGCCACCGATGTAGCGGCACGCGGCATTGATCTGCCCAACCTTGATCTTGTGGTTCACGCGGACATTCCGCAAAGCTCTGAAACCTTGTTGCACCGTTCAGGCCGCACAGGGCGCGCAGGGCGAAAAGGTGTCAGTACACTGATCGTTCCCGGCAAAATACGCCGCAAAGCCGAACGCATTTTACAAGGTGCCAAAGTAACAGCGGAATGGTGTGAAGCCCCCTCTGCCGAAGCCGTGGTTGCCCGCGACCAAGAACGCTTGATGTCCGATCCCACTTGGGAAAAAGAGATCACATCAACTGAAGGTGTGGCGGCGGCAAAACTACTGGAACTGCACAGCCCTGAAAAAATCGCAGCGGCATACCTGCGCCTGTATAAATCAGGCCAGTCAGCCCCTGAAGAATTGTCCCCCTCAAACGCAGGGGGCGCACCACGCCCACGCGAAGACTTTGGCCCGACAGTTTGGTTTGCCCTAACAGGTGGCCGCGAAAAAGGTGCCGAACCGCGCCGTTTGCTGCCAATGCTATGCAAAGCAGGTGGCATTACCAAAGATGATATCGGTGCCATACGCGTGCAAAAAACCGTGTCTTTCATCGAAATAAAACAAGCCTCAGCCGCGAAATTTTCCCAAAGGATCGGGGGTAACCTGAAGGCCGACGATAACGCGGCCCTGACCCAGCTTGAAAAACCGCCCGCCGTGGCAAACACGCCGCGCCCAAAATTTTCAGACCGCCAACGTGATCGTAACGATAAAGGGCCAAGGCACAAGTCGCCCAAGCAACAGGCCACAGAGCATACCAATCATGCTGAAGGTAAAAAGGCGAAAAAGAAAAAACAGCACCGTGCAAAATCCAAGGGCACACCCTTTTCAAAAAAAGAATGGGCGAAAGAGTTTGATCAATTTGATGGCGCAGTGACACCGCTAAAGCCTAAGGCCGATGCAAAGGAAAACAGCGGGCCAGCTAAAAGCCCAAGTGCCAAAAAACGCGGTAAGGATTTTTCCAAAAAGAAAAAATCCTAGGGTTTCAGGGTCAAGACGAAATGCTTTAACTCTCGTCAATCTCATCAACCAACCGCGTTTCCAGCAACTGCCCGTGACGAAACAATATCGGATAGGCGATGGACGCAATTTGCGAATTCAGGTCTTTCAACGCCCTCAATGTCTCAAGATGCAGATCACTGCTATCAAGGCTGACCTCTTCATTATGACGAATGCGTTTCAAATGTTTTTTACGGCTTTTACGTTCACGTTTGGCCATATCATTTTTTTCTTCCATCAACAAACGTGCGGCTTCCACATCTTCGGAAATCAGCACATCAAAAGCCAACGTCATGTTTGACACTACTTTTTCATGCATATTACGAATTTCTTCCCAACCTGCCTCGGAAAAAACAATGTCCTTAGACGCTTTATTCGCGGCCAGCTGCATCAAGCGTTTCGCAACGATATCGCCTGCAGTTTCCAGATTGATCGCATACTCCGCCAATTCGCGTACTTTACGGGTTTCAACCTTGCTCATATCAGAGTTTGGCATCGCCGCCACATAATGGCGGATCCCGTCAAGTGCCTGATTGACGTATTTGTCTTCAAGGCGCGTGGCTTTAATCCTGTCCAGATCACCGTCCTGATAACGTTCCATCACAGGGCGCATCATATGCTCGACAAGCTGGCTCATTCTTAGAACTTCGCGGCGCAGACAGGCAAAGGATAATCTGGGGGAAGTAAGTGCCGCGTCATCCAATGCAGAGATCATCATCACGTTCTCTTCATTTTCAACAGGTGCCACTTCTGTTGGAATAAGCTGTTCAAACGGTGTTTTCAGTATATGGGTGAGCGGCAGGAAAATCAGTAATAACGCGTTAAACGCCAGATGTGCCGAAACCACAGTCTGCTGTGGATCTGCACCTGCTATATACTGCACCAGCCCAAAAGTATTTACCGCAAACAGCACAATAACCGCCAGCACGCCGCGCAATATCAGATTGGCCACAGGTATACGCCTTGCACTTGCATTCATATCGCGCGTCAACCAAACAGGAATAACCGCACTGCCCAGATTAGCCCCCAGAACCAGCGATATTCCTGCGGCCAGTGGAATGGCTTCAATCGCCACCAAAGTCACACACATCAAAACCACCGCAACGCTGGAATGCATCAAGACGGCAACAGCCGAGCCGATTATGAAAGCCGTTAGAAAGTCGCTTTCAAGATAGGCGGCAATCGCAGGCAGAAAAGAACTGTCACGGATGGGGTCCATAGTTTCGCGCAAAAACCGCAAAGACAGCAGAATAAACGCAATCCCCAGCAGGATACGCCCGGCTTGTTTCAAAATACGTTTGTCGGTTTTCACAAAAAACCAACCGCCGATAGCCAACAGGATCGGCACCAACCAATCCAGACGGAAAGACAGCAGTTGCACAACAATGGCAGAGCCAAAATCGGCACCTAAAACCACAGCCAGACCCGCAGGAAAACTTAAAGTACCAACGCTGGCAAAACCCGCAGTAAGTAGGGCAACAGCCGCCGAGCTTTGCAAAACCATTGCCAGAGCCGTACCCATTGCGGCAGAGCTGAACGGATTATCGTTTTTTGTAATCACCCGCTGAAACGATGCACCAAACGCACGTTCAATACCGGTTTGCACCATACGCACCGCATATAGCAGCAACATAACAGCACCCATCAACGAGATCAGAAATTGAAGAATAACCATGTGTGCATATTTCTTTCTAAAGCTAGCACGCAAGCTTTTCGCGCTCAAAATGAAGCTAGCAACAATAGCTAGGCCAAGCGGCCTGTTACATGACTGTTACAATAATGTCTAGGGCCAGAGCCCAAGAGCCTGTTATATTCTCTTATCGGTTTCAGCATCAAAAAGATGTAAGATTTCTGGCGCAACCGAGAAATTCAGAACGGATCCTATTTCAGCGGTTTGGATGCCATCCAAACTTGCGACTATTGGCGTCGTAGCCCCCTGCAAAATGCCGTGTATCAAAGTATTTGCGCCAAGCTGTTCCAGCATGTCGACCTTAACCTTTATCACCCCTGCATCATCCAAGGTTAGATGTTCGGGCCGAATGCCCAGATTTACATGCCTAGATGATTTAACGGCGGTTTTAAGTTGCACACCGTTCACAAGTGTAACTGTTCCATTTGCAATATCAGCAGGAATGAAATTCATCGACGGGCTGCCGATAAACCCCGCTACAAACAAAGTGGCAGGGCGTTCATACAGCTCTATTGGCGTGCCGAACTGTTCCACATAACCACCGTTCAACACCATCAAACGGTCGCCCAAAGTCATCGCTTCCACCTGATCGTGGGTCACATAGATCGAGGTCACCCCAAGCCGCCTTTGCAGTTTGCGGATTTCAAGGCGCATCTGCACCCGCAGTTTTGCGTCCAGATTTGACAGCGGTTCATCAAACAAAAACACCGACGGTTCACGCACAATCGCACGCCCCATGGCCACCCGTTGGCGTTGCCCGCCTGACAGTTGGCGCGGCCGGCGATCCAGATAGTCGCGGATCTCCAGAATGTCGGCCACCTCATTCACCCGGCGGTTAATTTCATCTTTCGGGATTTTGCGGATTTTTAGCCCGTAAGCCATGTTTTCACGCACCGTCATATGCGGATAAAGCGCATAATTCTGGAACACCATCGCAATATCGCGATCCGCAGGTTCCAGATCATTGACCACAGCACCGTTGATCGAGATTTCCCCCGAAGTAACAATCTCCAACCCTGCCACCATGCGCAGCAAGGTGGATTTACCGCACCCCGAAGGGCCGACAATAACAACGAACTCACCGTCTTTAATATCACCTTCGATATGGTGCAGAACTTCTACATCACCATAAGATTTCGTCAGGTTTTCTAGCTTTATCTCAGCCATCTCAGTATCCTATTTATCAGTTTCCGTCAGGCCTTGCACAAACAGTTTTTGCATGCCCACCACCACAAGAATGGGCGGCAGCATCGCAAGGAATGCGGTCATCATAATGATATTCCATTGCGGTGTCTGCTCTGCCGACTCCAGCATTTGCTTTATGCTCATCACAATCGTGGTCATGTCCGTGTCCGTTGTGATTAACAGCGGCCACAAGTATTGGTTCCAGCCGTAAATAAACAGAATCACAAACAGGGCCGCAATATTAGTGCGCGAAAGCGGCAGCAGAATATCCCAAAAAAACCGCATTGGCCCGGCACCGTCAATCCGCGCACTTTCCAGCATCTCGTCAGGGATGGTCAGGAACACTTGGCGAAACATGAACGTGGCCGTGGCCGACGCAATCAGCGGGATCGAAAGCCCCCAATAGCTGTTCAGCAACCCAAGGTTTGCCACCACTTCAAAGGTCGGCAATATACGCACTTCGACAGGCAGCATCAGGGTGATAAAGATCATCCAGAAAAAGCCCATGCGGAACGGGAATTTAAAGTAAACAATGGCGAAGGCCGAGATCAGCGAGATCGAAATTTTCCCGACCGAGATCATCATCGCCATCACCAGCGAGTTCAGCATCATCCGCCACACTGGCGTCTGATCCCCTGAAAAGCCCGAGCCGAAAAGCGTTTGTTTCAGGTTTTCAACAAAATGCGTACCCGGCCACAACGGGATCGGCACCTGCAACATGCGAACCTCGTCATGGCTTGCCGCCACCAGCGTGATCCAGATCGGCAGGGCAATCATTGCAACACCCAGCACAAGAACAAGGTGGGTGATGAAGGTCATAATTGGGCGATTTTCAACCATTTAGTATTCCACCTTTTTCTCAACATACCGAAATTGCACCACGGTCATCACAATCACAATCACCATCAAGATCACTGACTGCGCCGCAGAACCGCCCAGATCAAGCCCGACAAAACCGTCGTTAAACACCTTATAAACCAGAATAGTCGTCGCATTTGCAGGGCCACCTTGGGTGACCACATGGATAATCCCGAAGGTTTCAAAGAACGCGTAAACCACATTGATCACGATGAGGAAAAACGTGGTGGGTGAGATCAGCGGCAAGGTCTGTGTCAAGAACCGCTTGACCGGGCCTGCACCGTCAATTGCGGCAGCTTCAATAATAGAGCGCGGAATGGATTGCATCGCGGCCAGATAAAACAGGAAGTTATATGCCACCTGTTTCCAAGCGGCCGCCCCGATCACCAACCCCATGGCCTGTCGGCCGTTCAGGTAGTGGTTCCATTTAATCCCGACCATTTCCAGAAAGTAGGGGAATATTCCCAAAGTCGGGTTGAACATAAACACCCACAGCGCGCCCGCCAATACGGGGGCGACGGCATAGGGCCAGATCAAAAGTGTGCGGTACATTGTGGCGCCTTTGACCACGCGGTCAGCAAAGCCTGCAAGGATTAGCGCCACGGACATCGACAGGAATGCCACAAGCGATGAAAACACCGCCGTGCGCCCGAATGTGCTAAGGTATTGCTCGTCATCTAGCAAGGCGGCAAAATTTTCGAACCAGACAAATTCGCTCGATAGCCCGAATGCATCTTCAATCAACAGTGACTGATACAAGGCTTGGCTGGCAGGCCACATGAAAAACACCAGCGTGACGATAATCTGCGGGGCAACCAGCAGATAGGGCAATGGGGATGATGGAAAATGCACGCGCTTGAGCATTAAAGTCTCCGAAAAGCATTACCCGACAAAAGACATCGCTTTCGTCGGGCAAGATAGGTTTATAGCTTACTTAACAGTACGCTCAAATTTACGCAGCAGGGTATTGCCGCGTGAAGCTGCATCATCAAGTGCTTGTGTGGCGTTTTTAGAACCACCCCAAAGTGCTTCCATTTCTTCATTGATCACATCACGGATCTGCACGAAGTTACCAAACCGCAAACCGCGTGAATTCGGCGTTGGTGTGTTCAGGCTAAGCTGAATAATCGCCGTATCTGTGCCAGGGTTACTATCATAAAACCCCTGTTCTTTAGACAGCTCGTAAGCCGCAGTTGTGATCGGCACATAACCGGTTTCCTGATGCCACCAAGCTTGCACCTCAGGTGAAGACAGATAGGTCATGAACTTGGCCACGCCTTTATACTGCTCATCACTACCACCTGACAAAGCCCATAAAGTGGCCCCGCCAATGATCGAGTTTTGCGGAGCTGACGCCACATCCGTATCCAGCGGCAACATGGTTTGGCCAAAGTTGAACTCTGCCTGCTTCTTGATGGAACCGTAATAAGCCGATGAATTCATCCACATGCCGCATTCGCCCGTGGTAAACAATGGCAGACTGTCGCCACGGCGACCGCCATATTGAAACAAGCCACCTTCTTGCATAGATGCAATATCGTCTAAACGTGCGGCCACTTTGGCATTGTTAAATGTAAGCTCGGTATCGAAACCGGCAAAGCCATTTTCTTTGGTACCTATTTCCATGTTGTGCCAAGATGAATAATTTTCAATCATCACCCAGGATTGCCAGCCAAAGGAAAAACCGCATTTCATGCCGTTATCCACCAGTTTTTGCGAAGCTGATTTCACATCGGCCCACGTTGTAGGCACTTCAGCACCCGCCGCATCCAGCGCGTCTTTGTTGTACCACAAAACAGGGGTAGAACTGTTGAACGGCATTGAAAGCAATTCACCTTCGGGTGTTTGGTAATATGAAATCACCGCAGGCAGATAGTCTGATTTATCAAACGGCTCGCCTGCATCTTTCATCAGTTGTTCAATCGGGTAAATCGCACCTTTGGCCGCCATCATTGTGGCCGTGCCCACTTCAAACACCTGTACAATTTGTGGTTGCTCATTAGCGCGGAACGCCGCAATCGCAGCTGTCATAGTTTCCGTATAGTTGCCCTTATAAGTCGGTACGACTTTATAGTCGGATTGCGTAGCATTAAAATCTGCAGCGATTTTATTCACCCGCTCACCATTGGCACCGCCCATAGCGTGCCACCATTGCACCTCGACCTGCGCATACGCAGTTGATGCTACCATCGTTAAAGCCGCCGCAAATGCGGTGCTAGTAAAATTGAATGTCATATGATGCCTCCCAGCATTTGTTAACTTCATAAATCATTGCAAACACACGTACCACTTTCCAGTTACGGTGCTCGTTCCCACAACAAGACACCATAGGATGTAACATAATTCAAATGAAATTTTTATGACAGTATTTATAACATTATGTTATAGATTAACTTAGTCAGCATTTAGTAAGAAATACACAAGAAACAAAGGGGGATTATGCACATTGGCACTTCGACTAAGACAATTAGAGGCCTTTAAATCTGTCGCCCAACTTGGCAGCGTAACCCGCGCGGCAGAACATTTAGGCATATCCCAACCCGCCGTCAGCCGATTATTGTCCAGTTTTTCCGACTCAGTCGGCTTTGACGTGTTTGATCGCCGTGGTGGCCGACTGGTCCCCACGCAAGAGTCGCGCTATCTGTTAAGTGAGGTCGGGCGACTATTGGACAGTCTGGATCACATCGAGCAATTAACCCACGACCTGACCGCCCGAAAAGCCGGGCATTTACGCATCGCCTGCCTGCCGGGGTTTGCCACCAGCCACCTGCCATCCGTTTTAGCGGGCTTCTTGAAAGAGCGCCCGAATATAACCGTAACCTTGGAACCAGACCGCCCGGAACGCATCTTGGAATGGATCATCGGCGAACAATATGATTGCGGCATCACCGAAGGTTTCAATGGCCACCCCGCAGTAGAGATTGAAACTGTCCATATGCGCACGGTCTGCATTTTACCCCCCGATCATCCACTGGCTGAAAAATTCGAAATCGGGCCGCAGGACTTGGCCAATGAACGTATGATCCATACCCGCAAAGACAGCGTATTCTACCGCGATCTGGAAAGCTGCTTTTCACAACAAGGGGTGCGCATCCCGTCGTGGATAGAAACCCGCCAATTCACTGCCGCCTGCATGTTGGTTGCCCAAGGGGCAGGTGTTTCTGTGGTCAGCGCGGTTGACGCACATGAACACAAAGACAAAGGCCTGATCATTCGTCCTTTCCTGCCAAGCATCGTACACCGTTTGGCCATTGTGCGCCCGATACACACACCACCCTCTATGATCACGCTGGAATTTATTCAGACCTTTGTTGATAGCCTAGAGCCGTTTAAAGCCCCCGGTTAGCGTTGGCTGAAGCGCAAAATGGGGGCTAGGGCGTAGACCTATAAAGCGACAGCGCAAAAAAGCTCTCTTCACACTTAACAGCCCCTAGTATAACATTTCAAAAAAACAGCGATTATATGGTACATTATGAAAAAAAAATTACTCTCTTTAGCCATCCTGCCTTTGCTTGCTGCCTGCGTCTCTACAACAGGGCCTGCACCCGCACCAACAAAGCCCCCCGTAACAAAACCCCAACCGGTGGTCACTAGAAGTGCGCAATCCGGCCTTGCTGCGTTTGCACGGGTTTCAAGACGGGTAGAACCTGTGGCCGAACGTTCCTGCCGGCAAATTCACAAGAATGCCAATCCGAAGTTTTGCGATTTTGTGATCAAAGTTAACAAAGACCCCAGGCAACCTGCGAATGCATACCAGTCAATCGGTCAGGATGGCAGACCTGTTATAACCTTTAACATCAACATGATACGGTCTATCCAAAACGACCATGAGATCGCTTTTATTCTGGGCCATGAAGCTGGCCACCAGATTGCAAAACATTTAGGCAAAACACGCCAAAATCAAGTTGCAGGTGCTGTGTTGGGCGGCCTTCTAGCCGCCGCCCTTGGGGCAGATATGCAATCCGGTGCTGATCTTGGCGGTCTGGTTGGGGCGCGCAGTTACTCAAAAGGTTTTGAATTGCAGGCAGATCGGATCGGTACACATATTGCGTCCCGTGCTGGCTACAACCCTGTGATCGGGGCGCGATCGTTTAACCGCACCCAAGGATCAAACGCCTTCCTGTCCACCCACCCCCCTTCACAAGACCGGATCAACACAGTCAACCAAACCGCAGCCCGGATCAGGGCTGCAAAAGCCGCAGGGCAAGGGACACCACCCATCACATGGTAAGCCTTGGCACTGAATTTTTCGGCTATGGTTCACTGGTTAATCTGGCAACGCATAATTACCTGAATCCGCGCAAAGCCAGTGTTCAGGGCTGGCGGCGGCAATGGGTTTATTCCTTGAAACGTGACGTGTCATTCCTGTCTGTATCCCCCGACCCGACCTGTTCGATTTCAGGGCTGGTCGCCGATGTCGCCCACATAGGCTGGGAAGCTCTGGATAAACGCGAGGTGGGATATAACCGCTTTGAACTGGACGGCACCGCACTGCCCAAAGCCGATTTTTCCGGCGTACAGATTTATAGTGCCGACCCCGATCACGTTGACCCCGCAGCCTATGAAAAGCCGATCCTGCTAAGCTACATAGATTGCGTCGTGCAAGGTTTCCTGGAACATTTCGGCGAAGCCGGTGTCGCTGCTTTCTTTGATACGACAGCGGGTTGGGAACGTTCCATCAAAGATGATCGCACGGCCCCTATTTACCCCCGCGCACAAATCCTGACAGATGCGCAAACCAAACTGGTTGACCGCCATCTATCAAAATTACCCTCAACAATCGTATCTTAAAAGTTCACCTTTTGCAGCAACGGCATCAGCTTTGACATATCCGGCCCGTGTTCCATACCCGTCATCGCTTTGCGCAACGGCATAAACAGACCCTTACCCTTGCGCCCGGTAGCTTCCTTAACCGCACCCGTCCAAGCCTTCCAAGTATCCCCTGTCCAAGGTTGTTCCGGCAGCAAGGATTTAGCGGTCGCAATAAACTCTTTATCTTCATCCGCAATCAAAGGTGTTGCCCCGTTTGAGCAAAGTTCCCACCACTTGGCCGCCTCTGCACGCGTCGCCACGTTCTCACGCGCCACATCCCAGAAATCAGCCTGCAAATCAGCTGGCACACCCATATCCGTCAACGGCCCTGCCATATCCGCAACCGAAAGACCGGCCACATATTTTGCCGTCAACGGCCCCAGATCGGCCACATCAAACTTCGTTGGTGCCGCCCCGAATTTAGAGATGTCAAAGCCCKCAATCAGCTCGTCCACAGTAGCGCACAGCTCAATCGGTTCTGATGACCCAAGACGCGCCATATGCGATAGMACCGCCATCGGTTCAATCCCWGCTTCGCGCAGATCGCGCAGRGCCAAAGTGCCCAATCGTTTCGACAAAGCCTCGCCTTGCGGGCCGGTCAAAAGCGAGTGATGCGCAAATTCGGGCACMKTRCCRCCAAGGGCYTGAATRATCTGGATTTGTGTGGCCGTRTTSGTYACATGATCAGCCCCGCGCACAACATGGGTGATGCCATAATCAATGTCATCACAAACASWKGCCAGCGTATAYARAAACTGCCCGTCRCCCTTGATCAGAACCGGATCRGAMACCGCAGAGCCATCAATAATMCGCKRCCCTARAATACCGTCKRTCCAYTCAATCGGCTCAAGGTTCAACTTGAACCGCCAATGGCTGTCACGTTCAGCACGCARYGCCRCTTTTTCWKCSTCRGACAGGTTCAAMGCAGAGCGRTCATARACCGGCGGATTGCCCATATTCAGTTGTTTCTTACGCTTCAAATCCAGTTCAACAGGTGTCTCGAAACACTCGTAAAACCGCCCCATATCGCGCAGGCTTTGTGCCGCTTCTTCATAGCGTTCCAACCGATCCGATTGTTTTTCAACCCGATCCCAAGTCAGCCCCAGCCATTCCAGGTCTTGCATAATCCCGTCGATATATTCCTGTTTGGAACGCACGGGGTCTGTATCATCAATCCGCAATATAAATTCACCGCCCGCCTTGCGCGCAATCATATAATTGAACAATGCAGTGCGCAGGTTGCCGACATGGATGTAGCCAGTGGGGCTTGGGGCGAAACGGGTGATGGTCATAGGTCAGGTTTCCAGTTTGATTTGGGCTGATATAACGCGCATACCCCGAAACGCCAAGAGCGCATTCGGTTTGTCAACAGGTACAATATAAAGCTATGATTTGCGTATGATCCACGTATGAATTGCGTATGACAAATGTCACACCCTGAATTAACACGGGCCAAACGCATGAAATCAAAAGCCGTTACCACCCTGATCCCGTTTCTGTTTGTCTGGCTATGGTCAACGGGGTTCGTTGGCGCACGTTTCGGCCTGCCCTATATCGAGCCGTTCTTCATTCTGACATGGCGTTTCATTTTAACCCTGCCGGTTTTTGCTATCCTCATTCTTATTTTACGCAAACGCTGGTTAAACATTGCGCAAATAAAGGTGCAACTGGTCGTCGGGGCGATTTTGCACGGGCTATATCTAGGCGGGGTATTTTACGCGGTCAGCATCGGCACGCCTGCGGGCATTGCCGCGATCATTGTCGGCATTCAACCGATCCTGACGGCAGTTATTAACCGCGTCTTGTTCGGACAATCTGTAAGCACGCGCCAAACCCTGGGCTTGGTATTGGGCTTTATCGGCCTGCTGGCGGTCATTCTGGGCAGTGCCGAAATAAGCGGTTCCAACGTCGGGCTGCAAGGCCTGGCCGCCTGTATCATCGCGCTATTTGGCATCACCATCGCCACAATCATTCAAAAACGTTATGGTGCAGGCACGCCGTTAATGGCGGGCGCTTTCTGGCAATATATTGGTTCATTGATCGTCGTCGCCATTGCATCCTTGATGCTTGAAACCCACACAGTTGACCCCCAATGGCAGCTTTACGCCGCCCTGTTCTGGATGGTCATCCCGCTATCCACCGCCGCCGTTTTACTGCTGATGTATATGATCAGCGTCGGCGAAGTGGCCAAGGTCACCAGCTACTTCTATCTGGTACCCCCCGTGGCCGTTGTACAAACATGGTGGCTGTTTGATGAGGCTTTAAGCGTGACCTCACTTGTGGGCTGTCTGGTTGTGGTCTTGGGCGTGGCACTGGTAGTGCGGGAATAAGCGTACGCACCCCTAACAAATACGCAACCCTTTGCAGTGTATAACGCTTTCGACGTCAAAAGTAGTATCACGGGTTTTCAAAGGGCGAATAGCAACGTCAAATGCGAAAGCCACCGAAACTTAACAGTTAAGAACAGGTGCAAGGGTCATAATCCCTTGTTCGGCCTTAAACTACAAACGGCAGGCCTGCCTACTTATAGATACACCCCATATAAACCGAAAACCCCGCCAGCCGGAAAGTGGTGACGGGCGATAAAGTGTGGAGTTCACGGCACCTCAATCAAACACGTAGCGCCTGACCCTGGGTGGGTGCACTTGCGCCC
Organism: Amylibacter sp.; assembly: GCA_016764475.1. GTDB lineage: Bacteria > Pseudomonadota > Alphaproteobacteria > Rhodobacterales > Rhodobacteraceae > Amylibacter. The sequence goes on along the minus strand of JAESRV010000102.1, from coordinate 281 downwards.
TCCCGTGGGGAGGGTCGGGCGCGGCCCTCGTCCAAGGACGACGGCCATGATGGGGGTGAGGGATGTGGCTTCCAGTTTACTTTATTCCAAACCAAGGTTTTCAGATAACGAAATGATAAATTTTCTATGCGCAGGATTGCCATATGATTTCGATAATTCGTTCAATAACGTCTGAAACTCAAATAATTCATCCTCGTTAAGTTGCATAAGTTCGGCACCCGTAGCTTCACATATCCTAATTGCAAAATCAGGGTCGATCAGAATGCCTGTGATCTGATTAG
>JAESRV010000009.1 GCA_016764475.1 Amylibacter sp. | reverse complement strand
CACGGCAATGCCAGATAATGCCTCTACAATCGGCGATAGGGCCGCTTGCCATTTCACAATCGCCAAACGCAAACTATACAGACGCTCAAAACTTTTGGTACTTGTCGTTTTCAACGTATCTTCCAACTGATAGGTGCGCACCATGCGAATGCCTGATAGGCCTTCGTTCACCGACGCGGTCATATGTGCTATTTCCTGTTGGATATCTTTGGATGCGCCACGAATACGTGACCCAGCCACCCCGATGGGGGCAAAAATCAATGCGAATATGGCCATCAAAGCCAGCGTCATCGCCCAGTCAATCGACAGCATCACCGCCACTGTGGCAATAAGTGTCAAGACATCGCGCAAGGAACCGAACACGGCAATGGTAGCCCCGCGTACCACTTCAATATCCGCAGAAAACCGGGCCGCAAGCGCCGCAGGGGCCTCGGATAGCAGTTGCGACAGATCCATATCCACCAATGTGTCATACATTTCGCGCTGCATATCCGCCTGCACCCGGCTTAGAATGCGGTTTTGCAGCAAAACATTGGTATAATGGCTGATACTGCGGGTCAGGGTCAGGGCGATAATCACGATAGGTGCCCAGAAAATGACACCCATATCGCGTTTTTCCAGCCCCCCGATCGCATATTCCATGAATTTTGCGTAACCCGCTGTTGCCAAAGCAATAACAATCATCAAACAGGCGGATAATATCAGCAAAGACCAGTGTTTTTTCACCCAGCCATGCCACAGCCGGCCATAGGCTTCACGCGCGGTCAGCTTTCTTGTTTTAATATCACTCATGCGCGTTGGCTTCCTTCGCCGATTCCGACTTCACATCTATCATTTTATAAGCCTGTGTCCAACGCAACTGTTTGATTGACGGTTTTTGTTCTTTGGCCTACCACTTTGATAAACACTTAGTTAGGAATATAAACATGACTTTGCACTACGGTCGCCCACTTGTGGCTATCCCCGGCCCCTCTGTTATCCCGGATCGGGTTTTGAATGCGATGCACCAACCCTCGCCCAACATCTATGAAGGGCCTCTGGTTGATCTGGCCTTGTCGCTTTATCCCGATCTGCAAACCGTGGCGCGTACCAAAGCCCAGGTGGCGATTTATATCGCCAATGGCCACGGTGCGTGGGAAGCGGCGATTACCAACACGTTAAGCAAAGGCGACAAAGTTCTGGTACTGGGCACCGGGCGTTTTGCCATGGGCTGGGGCGAATGGGGGCGCACCACGGGGATTGAGGCCACTGTGATCAACTTCGGCATGTCCCATGCCGCTGATCCCGCCAAACTGGAACAGGCCCTGCGTGCAGACAAGACCCATGAATATAAGGCAGTGTTTGTCACCCAAACCGATACTGCATCATCTGTGATGAACGATATCCCTGCCTTGCGCAAAGCCATAGATGCCGCCAACCACCCTGCCCTGTTCATGGTCGATTGCATTGCCAGCCTAGGCTGTGAGCGGTTCGAGATGGATGCATGGGGCGTTGATTTGATGGTGGCCGGTTGTCAAAAGGGCCTGATGACCCCCCCCGGCCTGTCGTTTCTGTTCGTTAATGAACGGGCACTGGAGGCGCGTAAAACCGCCGATCTGGCAACCAGTTACTGGGATTGGGTGCCGCGCTTTAACCCGCAAGGAATTTACCAGAACTTCGCAGGCACTTCACCCACGCATCATTTGTTCGGGCTGCGAGAGGCCTTGAATATGCTGGTGCATGAAGAAGGCGTTGAACAGGCTTGGGCACGCCAAGAACTGTTTGCCCGCGCAATATGGGCCGCGATTGAAGCATGGGGGGCGGATGGTGATTTGAAACTGAACGTGGCAGATCCCGCCAGCCGATCCCGTGCGGTGACCTGCATCTTGACCAGCAACGGTAATGGTACGCGCATTCGTGAATGGTGCGAAAACACTGCGGGGCTAACGCTGGGTATTGGACTTGCCGCCCAAGTGATGGGGTCAGACGAATGGCACAATAATTTCAGGATTGGTCACATGGGGCATTTGAATGTACCGATGGTGATGGGAGTGTTAGGAACCATTGATAGTGCGCTGAAAACGCTTGATATTCCGCATGGATCGGGGGCGATAGACGCTGCCAGTCATGTAATTGCCAAAGGCTAGATGATTGCTTTCAAAGCAATCGGCAAAGCCGCTTCAAACACATCCAAATCCTGCATTCGCCCGGCAGAAACCCGAATGCAGCGCGTATACGGTGCCACAAACGGGCGGCGGATAAAGACGCCGCGATCTGTCAGGTCATCGACTAGGGCTGCGGCAAAATCCGCATCCCGGCCACAATTCATCGTGACAAAGTTCGTGGCAGACGGGATCGGTTTCAGGCCATTATCGGTAGCAATTCGGGCAATGCGATCCCGCGCATCCGCCACCTTTGCTAACACTTCAGCCAGATAATCCTGATCCTCAAATGCAGCCAAAGCCCCGATTTGCCCGGAACGGCCCAGGCCGAAATGGTTGCGGATTTTATCGAAGCTTTTGATCAGTCCCTGATGCCCGATGGCATAGCCCACCCGCACGCCTGCCAAACCGTAAGCCTTGGAAAACGTGCGCATACGAATGACGCGCGGGTCACTTGTATCGAACGGCACAGCCGTACCTATAGGGGCAAATTCCACATAAGCCTCATCCAGCAACAGTACCGACCCGTTCGGCACCGCCTCAATCGCGGTCTGTATGGTTGCCGCATCATGTACCGTGCCCATAGGGTTGTCGGGATTGGCCAGATAAATCAGCTTGGCCCCGACTTCAGCGGCCTTGGCCACCAATGCGGCAGGGTCTTCATAATTACCGTTAAACGGCACTGTCACAAGCGCACCGCCGTAAGCTGCCACATGATAATTAAGCGTAGGGTATGCACCGTGGGATGTCACAACCCTGTCGCCCTGCGTCACAAGCAGGCGAACCAGATAGCCCAGAAGCCCGTCAATACCCTCACCCACCACGATATTTTCAGTGGCAATGCCATAACGCGCGGCCAGTGCGTTTTTCAAATCAAAACTGTCCGCCGTGCCATACATCCACAAATCAGCATCCGCGGCCTGCATCGCCGCCACCGCCTTGGGCGAAGGCCCGAAAACGTTCTCATTAGCCCCTAAACGCGCCTTGAAAACAGCCCCAAGCCCGCGTTCCTGGGTTTCAGGATCAACGAAGGGTACTGTGCCTGGCAAGCTTGCCACCAAATCAGTATATCGCGGGCCTTTGGGGTAGGAATTATTCATATCATATCCATTTCAATTATCTTGCAACGATTAACAGCAAAAAAACGCCCCGATGTAAACCAATACAACAAGGCGCTTCCAAATGGACGGTCATCGGCGTCCCCGCCTGTACCGTGTGATCATACTGGCAAAACATGCTTTCCAAATGGTTAAAATATCCCCCGCGCGGAGCGCAAATTAAAGTCATGCGAAGGCAAAAAGTTTAATGCGCTCCGCGCGGGGATATTTATGGCCAATTGGAAGGGCGGATTATCCCAAAGCGGCAACCCGCGCATAAGCCGCTTGCAGGGTTTTCAGCTCTTCACCACCGACATCCACACGGGCGCGGTTCTCAGCGACCACGGCGGCGGGGGCGTTGGCGGTGAATTTCTCATTCGCCAATTTACCTTTGATCATGTTCAGCTCTTTTTCCAGCTTCTCGATGGTTTTGGTCAGGCGGGCTTTTTCCGCTTCCACATCAATGACATCGGCCAACGGCAAACAAAACGTGCCGCCCTCAACGGCCAGCGTCACGGCCCCTTTGGGAACCTCTGTCGCTTGCGTGATTGCGGTCACCCGCGCAAGGCGCAGGATCATCGGCAGGTTGCGCTTCAGGGCGGCTTTGCCCGCATCATCCAGTTCCAGCTGGATCATCGGAATTTTGGCGCCGGCATTGACGTGCATTTCAACCCGCACCGAGCGGATTTGTTCGATAAGTGCCACCACCCAGTTCATTTCACGCGCGGCATCCGCATCCAGCAATTCAGCGGCGGTATATGTTGGCCAATCTTGGTGCACCAGCATATTGTCACGTGCTGTAATATCCCCCCAAAGCTGTTCGGTAATATAGGGCATGATCGGATGCAACAGCACCAGACACTGATCCAGAACCCAAGCCAATGTGGCCTGTGTTTCAGCCTTAACTGCGGTATCATCGCCTTGAAATAAGGGTTTCGAGAGTTCCACATACCAGTCACACACCTTTCCCCAGACAAAGGCATAAAGCGCGTTTGCGGCATCGTTGAAACGGTAGTGTTCAAGGGCCGTATCCACGGCTTCGCGCACCAGCGCAGTTTCGCCGATGATCCATTTATTCAGGGTTTGATCCACTGATTTGGGGTCAAAACCTGCCTGCGGAAAAGCTTCATTAAACTCGGCAAACCGTGCGGCATTCCACAGTTTGGTGCCGAAATTACGGTAGCCGACAATGCGGTCTTCCGACAGCTTCAAATCGCGCCCCATCGCGGCCATAGCCGTCAGGGTAAAGCGCACAGCATCAGTGCCGTATTTATCCATCAAGTCCAGCGGATCAATCACATTGCCGGTGGATTTGGACATCTTTTTGCCCTTCTCGTCACGTACTAATGGATGCACATAAACCGTCTCAAACGGCACTTTATCCATCACTTCGATACCCATCATCATCATGCGGGCGACCCAGAAAAAGATGATGTCAAAGCCCGTGATCAGCACACGGTTGACGTTATCGGATTTGTAATAGCGTTCCAGTTCATCGGTATTTTCAGGCCAGCCAAGCGTGCCAAATGGCCAAAGGCCAGACGAGAACCATGTGTCCAAAACGTCTGTGTCGCGGGTCAGGCAAATATCAAACCTGTCTTGATCCGTGAGCGCGCCGCCTTCAACATCCAGTGAAACGGAGGCACGCAAAGTGGGCGGGGTCAATCCATTGTCTGCAGATGTTTCATCAGCGTCACGACTTGCACATATGGATTTTGGTTTGAACCAGCGCCCATAGTAAACCTTAGCTTTTTCAATAGCTTCTGCTTCATTGGTGGCACAAAAAGCAACACTATCATTTGTGGCAAAATGATATGTTCCTTGTGCATCTTGCGCTTGGCGTTGCGTTGATAAAACCTCTGATAACAAATCGTTAGAAAGCTTTGGCCCGTACCAGACCGGCACTTGATGGCCCCACCACAGTTGGCGCGAAATACACCATGGTTCGATGTTTTCCAGCCAATGGAAATAAACCTTTTTATCCCCCTCAGGCAGGATTTGTACGGTACCGTTTTTCACCGCTTCAATCGCAGGGCGGACAAGCTTTTTGGTGTGCACAAACCACTGATCTGTCAGCATCGGTTCGATCACCACTTTGGAACGATCCCCAAACGGCTGCATGACCTTTTTATCTTCGATTTTGATCATCAGGCCCAGCGCGTCGATGTCGGCAATCACCGCTTTACGCGCTTCAAACCGATCCATGCCGCGATATTTTTCAGGCACAAGATTGTCATCCGCCACGTCATCGCGCATGTGACCCTTGGTATCCAAAAGCGAATACATCGGGATGTCGTTGCGTTTGGCTACCATATAATCGTTGAAATCATGCGCACCGGTGATTTTCACCGCACCCGAACCAAAGTCGGGATCGGGATATTCATCGGTGATGATCGGGATGGTACGGTCACAAAGCGGCAGATGCACCTGCTTGCCAACGATGGGCGCATAACGCGGGTCATCGGTAAACACTGCCACTGCCCCGTCACCCAACATGGTTTCAGGCCGTGTGGTGGCGATGGAAATGTAATCTCGGGTTTCCGTTAGGGTGACGTTACCGTCTTCATCTTTTTCAACGTATTCATAGGTTTCACCGCCTGCCAGCGGGTATTTGAAGTGCCACATATGGCCGTCGACCTCAACATTCTCGACCTCAAGGTCAGAAATGGCGGTTTCAAAATGTGGGTCCCAGTTTACCAGACGTTTACCTTTATAGATCATACCCTTGTTATAAAGATCGACGAATACTTTCAGCACCGCGTCATGGAAGCCCTCATCCATGGTGAAACGATTGCGATCCCAGTCGCATGATGCGCCCAGGCGTTTCAGTTGGTTGATGATGATATTGCCGGACTTTTCTTTTTGCTGCCAGACCCGTTTTACGAACTGTTCGCGGGTCATATCGGTGCGTTTGCCTTCGCCGTTGGCGGCCATGTCGCGTTCCACAACCATTTGCGTGGCGATACCCGCATGATCCTGGCCCGGCTGCCACAGCGTATCAAAGCCACGCATACGGTGCCAGCGCACCATGATGTCTTGCAAAGTGTTGTTGAATGCGTGGCCCATGTGCAAGGAACCCGTCACATTCGGCGGTGGGATCATGATGCAAAAACTGCCCATGCCTTCCTTGGCATTGGCACCCGCTTTAAACGCTTTCGCATCCATCCATTTATCAAACAACGCCGCTTCATTCGCCGCTGCATCAAAGTTCTTTTCCATCGCCATGGTTATTCGCCCTAAATCAGTGTTCGGGGCTTTCTACATTGGCTTAGCCCTAAGGGGAAGGATCAAATTGCACGGTTTATTTTCGTGGTCAGGCGGATCAGGCTTTCAGATGATTTGACCCCATCCAAGGCACCGATCTGATCCAGTATCCTATCCAGTTCAGGCATGGTTTCAGCCGCGATTTGCAAAACCAGATCAAAGCGGCCGGATGCGGTAAAGGTTTCTTCCACATGGTGGTTGGCTTTCAACCGCCCGATGATGCCGATTTGTTTGTGCGGATCAATTTGCAACAGCACCGTAGCGCGAATGCGCGCACCCGTGGCCGTATCGTTCAAGCGCAGGGTGTAGCCCGTAATAATACCTTTACGTTCCAACCGATCAATGCGTGCCTGGACGGTGGTGCGCGCAAGTCCAAGGTCAGCGGCAAGGGTAGAGACTGGCAAGCGTGCGTTGGCTGCAAGGGCGTTAATTAATCGTTTATCTGTATCATCCATGCGCCATTTTGCCCGTTAATTCGTCAAATTATCTAATAATAAACACATATTGCCCATATTGCCGAGGGTTATTTCGATGAATTCACGGCAAAATGGGTAAAAAAGAGGGTAGTCATGGGAATTCAGCAAGCCATTTGGCAAACACGCGATACATATTTACGCCAATTCGGGCCAGACTTGCCTGTGGCATTTTTTGATCCTGCGGTTTTGGCGGATACCGCGCGGATGTTTCAACAGGGCTTTCCGGGGCTTGTGACCTATGCGGTTAAAGCCAATCCCACGGCGCGGGTTTTGCGCGGGCTAATTGCAGCGGGGATTAAAGCCTTTGATGTAGCCTCACCCGTTGAAATTGATCTGGTGCGCGGGCTGATGCCTGATGCCACGCTGCATTACCACAACCCCATCCGATCCATGCAAGAGATTACGCACGCGGTGGATGCGGGGGTGCGCAGTTATTCGGTGGATCGTATGGGCGAGCTGGAAAAGCTACTGGCGCAAATCCCCGACGCTTGCGAAATATCCGTGCGCCTAAAGCTGGATCTGGATTGTTCCGCCTATAATTTCGGGGCGAAGTTCGGGGCGGATGCTGATCTATGTGTCGCCCTTTTGCGCCGTGTAATGGATAGCGGGCATATAGCCTCAATGACCTTTCACCCTGGCACGCAATGCACCGACCCGCAGATTTGGGCAGCTTATATTAGCGAAGTGGCAGCGATTGCCAAACGGGCGAAATGCAAATTACATCGCTTGAATGTGGGTGGCGGTTTTCCCAGCCATCGCTGGGGTGAAGAACCCGATCTTGCGCCGATCTTTGATATGATCAAGCACGCCCATATACAGCATTTTTCCGATCACGCCCCGATGTTGGTGTGTGAGCCGGGGCGCGCGATGGTGGCGGATAGTTTTAGTTTGGCACTGTGCGTAAAAACACGCACCGATAGCATTATTTACTTGAACGACGGCATATATGGCGGTCTTGCAGAGTTCCGAGATATTGGACATATCGAACGTTATGAAGTGATTTCCGCCAGTAATAAGCCCTTATATAAGAATATATCGGACTTTACTGTCTTTGGGCCGACATGTGATTCACTGGATCAACTCTCTGCCCCTTTACCCCTGCCAAATGACATTGAAGAAGGCGATTATATTCTGTTTGAAAACACAGGGGCTTACACCCATTCCATTGCCACCCGGTTTAATGGTTACGGTGATGTGAAAACTGTTGAAATTAAAAATACTTAAGACGCGAAGCGCATCTTGAAATATGCGGACATTTCATCATAGGCACCTTGATTGAAATCCCCCGTCAAAAGTGAATGCTTTGAGCCTTCAAATTCCACAGTTTTGATATGGGGGGTAAAGGCCTTATCAATCGCTTGCATGGTTTTACGTCGCGCGATGGGGTCATTCGCATAACGCATCGCCAACGCCCCCCCCTTGGCTTTCATTGCCGCCTTGCATTCCACAATGTCATCCGCAGTCATATCCAATGCGGAGCCGCCGAACATCGGCAAGGAAGGTTGGCTTGCCACCGCACCCAGCACCGCATCATCGGCCATCAATGCCAAGGCAAAACCACCTGACAGGCACATGCCGATCACCCCGATTTTGCCATTGGCCGCACGGGTTTCAACCTCACCACATAGGCCGCGCAACCATGTTGAGATCGGGCTTTGTTTGCCACGCGCAAACATATTGATCTCACGGCGCACACAAAACAAACGTGCGGTATTGGCCAACATGGCTTTTTCACCAAAACGCCCGATCAGAAGCGGCAGATAGACAGAATAGCCCTGATCGATCAGCTTTTCAGCCAGGCCAAAGGTATCCTGATCAATGCCGGGCAATTCCTGTATCAGTAATATCGCAGGGCCAAAACCCGCGAAATACACATCATGTGAGGCCGCCTGCCCGGTTGTTAACGGGGCTTCAAAGCTAAACTTTTGAAAATCGCCAGCGTTCATTCAGTCACTCCTTGTTGTGGCCACCTCCGGATTTACCAATGATTGACCTGCCGCATTCATCACCGCAGGATCGTTTGGATTGCGGGCGAAAACTTCACGCACCATATCGCGAAAAAATTCTATGTCGAGCGTGTTATATGCAGGGTCAAAGCTGGTCTGATCCCAATGTTCGCAGAAACTTTTGCAATCGTCATAATATTTATGACCCTTGTAGGCATCACGCTTGTTCGGGTCGGCCCCCACATGGGCCCCGAAATAGGCCAGCTGGAAATCGCCATGCTTTTCCACCACCCAACGGCATTGTTCACGCACGAAAGGGCGCAGGATGGTGGCGGCATATTCATCGTGGTTGTAAGGCGCGTATATATCACCAATATCGTGCAGCAGGGCGGACACCACCCAATCAATATCCGCCCCGTCGCGCCAAGCCCGTGTGGCGCATTGCAAGGAATGGCCCAAGCGGGTGATTTGATAGCCTGACAAGCCCTCATCCAGCTCTACCAAAGCCGTCAGCAAACGGTCTGCCGTGCCTTTGGTATGTTCAATTTCATGCTTGGTCAGAAAATCGTAATCATCCTTGTCACCGTCAATCATCTGGGTGAATTTAACCTGTTCCATAAGAACCTCCTTTTCCGATATGCAATGATTCCCTATAATCCGATTGCACGCACGTCTGTTACCGACATAGCATTTACGTGAACGGGGTTGTTTTTTTGCAGTTCTCTTGCAATTCATTAGATATGGAAAACAATAAACCGATCAATCATATCCTAGTTATCGACGGCACGCAAAGCCGAATGGAAAAGGGTGAAGAGACCAATGCGGGGCTTTTATATAAGCTGTTACATGAGGTTAAGGATCGCAACACCGAAACCCTATGGTATCACCCCGGGGTGCAGGGCCACGGGTTGTGGAACTGGGTTACGATTGCCAGTGGCTGGGGCATTAACCAGACAATTCGTGATGCTTATGCCCATTTAAGCCGCCAATATAAGCCCGGTGACAAGATATATCTGTTTGGCTATTCACGCGGGGCTTATGCGGTGCGGTCTTTGGCGGGTATGATCAAGGTTCTGGGCTTGTTGCGCAAAGAAGAGGCCGATGACGCCCATGTCAAACAGGCGTTCAATATGTATGAATGCGAAGATGATATGCCCAAGATGCAAGCGTTTTGTGATGCTTATTGCAATCAACATGTTGATATAGAGATCATCGGGGTGTGGGATACGGTCAAGGCTTTGGGCATAGATTACCCCCTGCTTAGCCGCTTGGCCCCCATGGCCACGGAATTTCACAATGACCGCATCGGGGGGCCTGTGCGCTTTGCGTTTCAAGCCTTGGCACTGGGCGAAACCCGCAAAGCCTTTAGCCCTGTGTTATGGCACAGGGATCAGGATTGGGACGGGCATCTGGAACAGGTCTGGTTTCGCGGCGCACATTCCGACATTGGCGGGAATGTCTGGAGTTTTCCGCAAGCCCGCCCCCTATCTAACATCCCGCTGGTCTGGATGCTGGAACGCGTGGCCCTATGCGGCCTGACCCTGCCCGAAAACTGGCGGTCGCGGTTTCCGTGTGACCCATCCGCCCCCGAACTTGGCAATAAACGCGGGCTGGCCAAGTACTTCTTGTTTCGCGAAAAGCGCAAAATCGGGCAGTACCCTTCGGAATATCTGCATTCCAGTGTTCTGGAACACAAACCAGAGCTTAATCTGGGCATTCCGGTTCAGGCCAGCCCCCATAAGCACTGAAATTTTTGCCTTGTTCGGTTGCCCCTTGCCTTGAACTGTGGCACAAAGATTCCAACTGCTAGACTATTTATGACAAGGTGAAAGAATGACCGATTATAATACGGCACGTACGGCAATGGTAGACTGCCAGATCCGCCCCTCTGACGTGACCAAATATCCGATCATTGAAGCGTTTTTAAACACGCCGCGCGAAGCATATGTGCCATCTGATGATCGTTCTATTGCCTATGCGGGCGAACATATCACGCTGGATAATGGCCGAGTATTGCTGGATGCCAGAACTTTTGCCAAAATGCTGGACGCGGTGAATGTGCAGCCCAATGAGCTGGTTTTGGATCTGGGCTGCGGTCTGGGTTATTCCACGGCGATTATCGCCACAATGGCGCAAGCCGTTGTAGCGGTTGAAAGTGATGCCGGCATGGTTGCAAGTGCCTCTGACACGCTATCGGAACAATCCGTCGACAATGCATTTGTCACACAAGGTGATCTGACAATGGGTAACGCCAAAAACGGCCCTTATGACGTAATCATCTTGCAAGGTTCTGTGGATGAAGTGCCCGGTGCACTGACAAAGCAGTTAAAAGACAGTGGCCGCATTTGCGCAATTTTCCGTGACGGAACATACGGCGAATGCCGTATTGGCTATAAATCAAACGAAAAACTGTCTTGGCGTACTGTTTTCAACGCTTCGGCCCCGCTTATTAATGGCTTTGAAAGCAAACCGATATTTAAATTTGCCTGAAGTGATCTAAGGGATTCTGTTACCCATGAAATTGAAATGTACAACTGTTCTGCAAGCAACGGCACTTGGCGTGTTCATGGCATTTACAACCCCTGTTCATGCAACAACCTTGGCAGATGCGCTGATACAGGCCTATCAAACCAACCCTGCCCTGCGTGTTGACAGGTCTGGCCTGCGGGCAACCGATGAAACTGTGCGACAGGCCAAAGGGGCTTTGGAGCCGACCATCAGTGCAAACTTATCTGTAGACCGCACCGAAAGCTCGGACCCCGCCATAGATACAACGCCCAGAACCAGCCTGTCGGTAACAGCAACCCAAACCATCTTTGCCGGCGGCACCTTGTTGCGGGGCATTGAACAGGCGCGCTTTAACGTTCTAGGCGGGCGGCAATTACTGAAATCAACAGAACAATCGGTTTTGTTCGATGCGGTGACCGCTTATATGGATGTGCGCCGTGACCAGCGTAATGTGCAACTGGCCAGAAACAGCGTTAAGGTGTTGAACGAAGAAGTGCGCGCCGCACAGGAACGTTTTGAAGTGGGCGAAGTGACCCGCACGGATGTGGCCCAAGCAGAATCGCGGCTTGCCGCGTCAGAAAGTGGTTTGCAGCTAAGCATTGCGGCCCTGCAACGATCTATTGATTTTTATATTGCAACCGTTGGTTCTGCGCCCAAAAACCTGCGCAGCCCCCCCCCGACCCCCAAATTGCCCACATCGGCAAATGCCGCAGAAACCGTCGCTGTGGCCAGACATCCCTCAATTTTACAACAGCAATTCACTGTAAAAGCTGCGGAAAAAGCTGTGGCAATCGCCAAGGGTGATAAATCTGCGGTCATTTCGGCCAATGTTTCTATCTCACGCAGCAACAACAACAGCACGACCTTTGGTAGCGGGCAGGACAAGCAAACGCAGGGGCGTATCGGGCTTGATATCGACCAGGCAATTTACCGTGGCGGCCGGTTGAACAGCACTGAACGCCTAGCCTTGGCCCAGTTGGATCAAGCAAACGCAAACCTGCAACTGGCTGGCGTTCAGGTGCGCCAGAACGTTCACAGCACATACGCAACATGGCAGGCTTCAAAGGCCAGCATTCTGGCAAGGCGCAAGCAAGTCCGCGCCGCACAAATTGCTTTTGACGGTGCCAGCGAGGAAGCCAAACTGGGAGCGCGCACCACACTGGATGTGCTGAATTCAGAACAGGATTTATTACAGGCGCAATCAGATCTGGTGACGGCCATTCGCGATGAATACGTCAATGCATACGGCGTTTTATCGGCTATGGGCCTGTTGACGGTAGATCATTTGGGTCTGGGCGTTGAAAGTTATGATCCGGATGTGAACTACAAAAAGGTCAGCGGGTTAAATAAATTCGGCCAAGAACGGGTCAGAATACTTGATAAAATCCTGAAACGGCGCGGAAACTAGCCGAATAGTGATGCTTAATTGCATCGCCTTGGGGTAACCCAACCCAATATTAAGATTTGAATAACCGCATTTGAACAACACAGTTGTTTGAATGCCAAATTCTAGATATCATTCGAAAAAAAGAAGATATCGAGGCGAAAATGTCCGAAGCAGAAAAATCACCCGAAATTGAAGACGTCCTGTCCTCTATTCGCCGTTTGGTCGCAGAACGACCTAATGCAGCACCCGAGACTGTAAAAACCGTAGAAGTTCAAACCATGGCCCCAGAGCCAAAAAACGAACCCGATGTAGAAAAAACCACTACGTCTGAAGTTTCTGCGGATACAGATGAAAGATCAACAAGCTTTGTTGAAAAAATGAACGCTTCCATTGCGCAGATGACAAAAGCATCGGAACAGCTGCCGGATGAACAGCCCGCACTTGAAAAAACTGAAGCTGTTACAGAAAAACACACGGGCAATCTGGATGCATTTCTGGAAAATGCGGCACAACAACAGGCAAAAATTGTTGAACCGGTTGTCGTCACTTTGGAAAAACCGGAACCTCTGGTTTTGCGGCCAGATATGGCGACCAAGCCAAAGCCAGCCCCCGAAACAACCAATAAGACAGCCGAACCAGCGATTACCCGAAACCTTGAAACTATTTTTCAGGAAAAACCAAAGGCCGACACCGAAGAAATCGTCATGCCTTACGATATCGAAGACGATGAAGCCACGCTTCAAAGCAAAGCTGAACAACCCGCAAACGGGCAGTTTATCGACGAAGAAACCATACGCGAGATTGTCAGTGAAATGGTGCGTGCGGAATTACAGGGCGATCTGGGGAATCGGATCACGCGCAATGTGCGCAAACTGGTACGCCGCGAAATTCACCACGCGCTGACCACCCGCGAACTGGATTGATTATTTAGCAAGCGATAACAACAAATCAAGGTCCATATGGGCCTCTATATGATCTGCCAACGCATCCAGCACTTGATCAATTTGCGCGTCATAATTAAACGTCGCAGATGCCGCCCCCAAACTTGTCAGATAAGCCGTTCGAAACGCATCTGCGGAAAAAAGCCCGTGTATATAGCACCCTAAAATGCGCCCGTCAGGGGATGCCGCCCCTTCGTGGCACCCGTCTATTTCCAACCATGCCTGCACGCAATCAGGGCCTGTGGTGTTGCCAATATGAATTTCATAACCCCGCACCTGATCCCCCGTTGCAAGGTAAGTGCCGCTGACCTCTGCCAGTCTCTTTTCAGGATGCATCACAGTGACAACATCCAACAGACCCAGCCCCGAATGGCTGCCCGCCGGCCCCTCGATCCCGTCAGGATCGTGGATCTCGCGGCCCAGCATTTGATAGCCCCCGCAAACCCCCAAAACATGCCCGCCACGGCGCACATGTGCGGCCAGATCAATATCCCAGCCTTGCGCACGAAAGAACGCCAAATCACCTGTGGTAGATTTGGAACCCGGGATCAAAATCAGGTCAGCATCCAATGGCAGGGGCTGCCCTGCCGGGATCATGTGTATGGAAACATTCGGGTCTAGCCCCAATGGGTCAAGGTCATCAAAATTAGCTATCCGCGATAGCTGTGGGACGACAATTTTAAAGCCTGATTTTTTTGCTGTACTGGTAATATCCGCCGCATCTTCGGCAGGCAATTTCGCAGCATCGTTGAACCATGGGATCACACCCAAATTAGCCCAGCCCGTGCGTTTGATAATCTCGAAAAGCCCATCATCAAACAAGCTAACATCGCCGCGAAACTTATTGATTGCAAAGCCTTTAATCATATCCCGATCTACGTCAGGCAAGATCACATGAGTGCCGACCACCTGTGCAATAACCCCGCCGCGATCTATATCGCCCAGCAAAACAACAGGCACATTCGCAGCCTCGGCAAAGCCCATATTGGCAATGTCACCTGCACGCAAATTGGTTTCAGCAGGGCTGCCAGCCCCTTCCACCACGATCAAATCAACACCTTGGCCTAATCGCGCGAAACTTTCCAAAACAGACGTCATAAGCGTAGGCTTCAACTTGGCATAATCGCGCGCCTTCACCGTGGTTAACCGCTGGCCCTGCACCACCACCTGCGCCCCAATGTCAGTTTCCGGTTTTAGCAAAACGGGGTTCATATCTGTGACCGCAGGCACCCGGCAGGCCATTGCTTGTAATGCCTGCGCACGCCCGATTTCACCGCCATCCGAGGTGACAGCCGCGTTGTTCGACATATTTTGCGGCTTGAACGGGCGCACGTTTAGCCCGCGCCTGACTGCAGCCCGGCAAATACCTGCCACAACCATCGATTTACCTACGTTCGACCCAGCCCCCTGGATCATTATGGACTTTGCCATGTGTCGTCCTATAGTTTCCGTTGAAACAGCCGCGAAAGACACCGATGAACACGACCGCCCACCTGCTGCTTGCCGCCGCTGTATTTGCAAAGCCAGATAGCCCTAAAATCACCACCGCTGCAATAACCAGAGCACTTTTGCCCGATATTTCTTTATACGCAATGGCAGGTTTCATAGGTCTACGCCCTAACCATTATGGTCCCATTATATCGGTGCTGGAACACCTTATGGTGATCGGCGTTTTCGTATTGCTTTGGCGGCGCTTCGAAACCTTTAGAATGCCGGCGTTTTATGCCCTGCTTACCATTCTAGAACTGGCCCCGGCTATCATATTCAACCTAATGCATTAGCCCTTGCACGGGTCATATCCTGTTGTTATAGCCTGCAAACACCATGTGTGGCGAGTTGGCGGAGTGGTGACGCAGCGGATTGCAAATCCGTGTACATGAGTTCGATTCTCATACTCGCCTCCAAACAAAATCAATAGGTTAAGTATAATTTAACTGGATGGCAGTGGCTTTTAGTCTCTTTTTAGTCTCATATACCCTTGGCCTTTGGCATGTCTTTTTTCTTCCGACCTTTGGATTCAAAGCCGCGTTTGGTACCACCACGTCCATCTCGTCCAAAAAAACATCCCGCTTCGTGCGCTTCTTTTTGTGCGTCTGCTCAAGTGACGAAAAACTCTGCTGTTTCAATGTCAAATCTTCCTGCTCGGCTTGGAAAAATTATAGCATATTTACAGAGAGTTGTTCAGAGCTTCCCTAGGGCATAGACCTATTATAATCCAACAATATATGCATAACCATATGAATAGTCTATACTATTTGGGTATGCTAACATAACTACTAAACTAGTTTAGTAGTTATGTTAGCCCAGAGGTTCCAGAGGCATATTCAACGAAACGGGCTTTGCCAGTTTTTTGCCACAACCTCTTATATTTCAAAAGCGGCCTGCGTTGACAAAAACTACGGTCAGCAACCCATAGTTCAGGGTCAGTTTGCAGTCACCCAGCGCAAGCGCAGCGCGTTGGTTAAAACGAACACACTGGACAGGGCCATCGCCCCTGCGGCCAACACAGGCGACAACATGATCCCGCTGAAGGGATAAAGTGCCCCCGCCGCCACAGGGATCAGCAGGGTGTTATAGCCAAAGGCCCAGAACAGGTTTTGGCGAATATTGCGCATGGTTTGCCGGCTGATATGAAAGGCGTTGACCACGCCGCCCAAATCACCTGACATCAAGACCACGTCGGCGGCCTCTATCGCCACATCTGTGCCGGTTCCGATGGCAATGCCAACATCTGCCATCGCAAGCGCGGGCGCGTCATTGATGCCGTCGCCGACGAAAGCCAGTTTGGCCGTGTCCTTGCGCAGGGCTTTCAGGGCAGTGACTTTGCCTTCGGGCAGAACCTCGGCCACCACGTGGTCTATGCCCAGTTCTTTGGCGATGGCATTGGCGGTAGCTTGATTATCACCCGTGATCATCGCCACTTTCAGGCCAAGATCGTGAAGGGCGGCGATGGCGGCAGGGGTGGTTTTCTTGATCGGGTCCGACACCGCAATCACGGCGGCGATTTTCCCGTCTATGGCGGCATAAAGCGGTGTTTTACCACTTTTCGCCAGATCATCACCTTGGGCTTTCAAAGTGCCAAGTACCACATTTTCACGGTCCATGAAACGGTCGGCACCGATCAAAATGGCCTTGCCATTTACTGTTGCCTGCACGCCGAAGCCTGTTTGGGAAGTGAAATCCTCAATAGCAGGTAGGTTCATATCTTTTGCCGCACGCACAATCGCTTGCGCAATCGGATGTTCCGAAATGGCTTCTACAGCTGCGATATGCAGCAAAACCTGATCATGATCGAAACCGTCTGCGACGATCATATCCGTTAGCTCAGGGTGGCCTTCGGTAAGGGTACCGGTTTTATCGACAGCCACGACGGAAACCTCTTGTAACATCTGCAAGGCTTGGCCTTTGCGAAACAGCACCCCCATTTCAGCGGCGCGCCCGGTGCCAACCATAATCGAGGTCGGCGTGGCAAGGCCCATCGCACACGGGCAGGCAATGATTAGAACGGAAACCCCTGCGACAAGGGCAAAGCCAAGCACGGGGTCAGGGCCGAAGATGAACCAGACAATCACAGTCAAAATGGCGGCAACAATCACCGCAGGCACAAACCATGCGGTGATTTTATCGACCATGCCCTGAATGGGCAATTTGGCCCCTTGCGCCTGTTCCACCATCTGGATGATTTGTGCCAGCATGGTGTCACTGCCCACTTTGGTTGCGCGGAAGGTTAACGCGCCAGTGCCGTTAACTGTGCCGCCGACAACGTGCGCACCTTTTACCTTTTCAGCGGGAATAGGCTCGCCTGTGATCATGCTTTCATCGACGAATGAAGCACCCGACTTGACCGTCCCGTCTACCGCAATTTTTTCGCCCGGGCGGGTGTGGATCAAATCACCTACAATGATTTCATCTATCGACAACTCTATGGTCTTGCCACCCCGTTCCACGTGAGCGATTTTTGGTTGCAAGTCGACCAGCTTGCGAATGGCTTGCCCCGTGCGCCCCTTGGCGCGGGCTTCCAGAAAGCGGCCGAGCAAGATCAGGACGACGATGACGGCGGCGGCCTCATAATAAACATTCGCGGTGCCTGCGGGCAGCAGGTTGGGTGCAAAAGTTGCCACCAGCGAAAACCCGTAGGCCGCAGACGTGCCAAGGGCAACAAGGGAATTCATGTCAGGCGCACCTTTTGCAAGGGCGGGGAAACCTTTGGTGTAAAATGATCGACCGGGGCCAAGCAAGACGACGGTGGTCAGAACAAATTGCAGCAAGTAGCTGTTTTGTATGCCTATGGTGCTGTTGATGAATTGCTGTAGGGCAGGAAAAATATGACCGCCCATTTCGATGGCGAAAACCGGTAGTGCCAGAATTGCCGCTAGCAATGTTTGCCGCCCAAGGGCCGTAATTTCCTGCGCTTTACGCGCAGATTTATCCGCATGATCCTGCGCTGCCGCTTTTGCAGGATAGCCTGCCTGTGTGGCGATATCTGCGATTTCGCCCCCAGTTATGACACCTGAGATAAACCGCACTGTGGCAGTTTCTGTAGCAAGGTTTACAGATGCATCCAGCACCCCTGCCCCCGCTTTCAGGGCTTTTTCAACCCTGCCGACACAAGAGGCGCAAGACATGTTTTCGATATTCAGCGTCACCTCTTGGGATGTTGCGGGGTAACCGGTATCTGACAGGGTTTTTGCTATTTCTGAAGCGGTGATAGAGCTGTCATAGCTGACCAAAGCCGTTTCAGTGGCCAGATTAACCGATGCATCAGTGATGCCACTTGTGGCCAGCAGGGCCTTTTCGACCCGCCCTACACAAGATGCACATGACATGCGGTCTACCTGAAATGTGGTTGTTTGTTGGTTGTTCATCATATTATCCGACTGGTGATTATGGGTTATATCCATTACATAATGTTTCTAGTAACTGGAGTGTCAAGAGAGTAAAAATATATAATCAGGCACCCGCGCCAAAGTAGTGTTGATCATATATACTCTCCAAATATCCCATATATAGGATATTTTATCTTATATATTGACTATAAGTGAAAAAGCGGAATACTAGGGTTGATAACTCTGGGATTCCATCATGACAAATGCATTTCTAAACCACATATCCAACAGTCTGCGCGACATTGATCAGGCAGGGCTATATAAGCGCGAACGGCAGATCACCTCACCCCAAGCGGGGCGGATTGATGTGCAACATGATGGGCGCAAGCATGAGCGTGTGGTTAATCTTTGTGCGAATAATTATCTGGGCCTGGCGAATCACCCACGACTAATCGAAGCCGCAAAAGATGCGTTTGATGCGCATGGGTTTGGCATGGCAAGTGTACGGTTTATCTGCGGGACACAGGATTTACACCGCGAACTGGAAAACAAGCTGGCCGCGTTTCTGGGCAAGGATGATGCGATATTATTCGCCGCCTGTTTTGATGCCAATGGCGGCTTGTTTGAGCCGCTGTTGACGGCAGAGGATGCCATTATTTCAGACGCCCTTAATCACGCGTCTATTATTGATGGCATTCGCTTGTGTAAGGCCAAGCGGTATCGCTTCGCGAACTCTGACATGGCCGAACTTGAAGCCCGGCTGGTTGAGGCAAAAGCGGCGGGGGCGCGGTTTATCATGATCGCCACCGACGGGGTGTTTTCGATGGATGGGCATATGGCGAAACTGCCTGAAATCACCGCTTTGGCAGAACAATACGGGGCGATTGTGATGGTCGATGACTGTCATGCCACGGGATTTATGGGGCCGCAAGGACGCGGCACGCCTGCGCATTTTGATGTGGTGGATGGTGTGAATATTGTGACGGGCACACTGGGTAAAGCCCTGGGCGGGGCCATCGGTGGTTATATCGCGGGGCCGCAGCCGGTTATTGATTTGCTGCGCCAACGGGCGCGGCCTTATCTGTTTTCCAACTCTTTACCGCCTGCCATTGTGGCGGCGGGTCTGGAAGCGATTGATCTGGTGCTTGAAAGCGATGATTTGCGCACAAAGCTGTTTGAGAACACCCAGTTTTGGCGTGCGGGGCTTGACGCATTGGGGTTTGATCTGGTGCCGGGCGAGCATCCGATTGTACCTGTCATGCTGGGTGAAGCTAAACTGGCGCAAGAAATGGCGGCACAGCTGTTTGATGAAGGGGTGTTTGTGGCAGGATTTTTCTTTCCTGTGGTTCCCAAGGGATCAGCCCGTATTCGCACCCAAATGAACGCAGCCCTAAGCCGTGAGGATTTGGCGTTTGCGTTGGGTGCCTTTGAAAAAGTCGGCAAATCCGTGGGGGTGATATGATGTCTGATAGATTGAACACGATGAAAGCACTGGTCAAAGCCAAAGCCGAGGAAGGCTTGTGGATGCAAAATGAACCTGTGCCCGAAATCGGCGCGGATGATGTGCTGATCAAGATTAAAAAGACTGGCATTTGCGGCACCGATATTCATATCTGGAATTGGGATGCGTGGTCACAAAAGACCGTGCCTGTGCCTTTGATCACCGGCCATGAATTTGCCGGTGTTATTGTAGAGCTGGGGGCGAATGTGACTGATCTTAGCATTGGTCAGCGGGTTTCTGGCGAAGGCCATTTGATCGGCAAGACCAGCCGTGCCAGCCGTGCCGGCAAGTTTCACCTTGATCCTGAAACCCGTGGTATCGGGGTGAATAAACCGGGGGCGTTTGCAGAGTTTCTGCGCCTGCCCGCGTTTAATGTTGTACCCCTGCCCGATAGCATCAGCGATGACATTGGCGCAATCTTGGATCCGCTGGGCAATGCGGTGCATACCGCCTTGTCATTTGATCTGGTTGGCGAAGATGTTTTGATCACGGGGGCAGGCCCCATTGGCATTATGGCCGCCGCCGTGGCCAAGCATATCGGGGCGCGTCATGTGGTGATCACGGACATCAATCAAGACAGGCTGGATTTGGCGAATCGGGTGGCGGATATAACGACGGTGAACGTTCAAACGACCGATTTAAAAGATATTACCGCAGGCTTGGGAATTGTGGAAGGTTTTGACGTAGGCTTGGAAATGAGCGGCTCGCAAATAGCTTTGGATCAGATGGTCGGTGCGATGGTGATGGGCGGGCGCATTGCAATGCTGGGTATTCCGCCGGGCAAATCTGCGGTGGATTGGTCCTCTATTGTGTTGAAATCAATCACCATCAAGGGTGTTTACGGGCGCGAAATCTTTGAAACCTGGTATAAAATGCTGGCGATGCTGCAAAACGGCTTGGATGTTAGTGGCGTTATCACACATCACTTCAAAGTGGATGATTTCAAAGACGGTTTTGCTGCGATGAAGTCAGGGCAAAGCGGGAAAGTAGTATTGGACTGGTCGTAGAATATACAAATAGCGATAAGTATCATTATATTTGATAACCCGAATGTGCTAGAATTTACAATGAAGCTATGAAATTTTATTGACAGTTCGCAGACTCTTGTACAATCTTCTTCAATCAGCCGTTTGCATTTGCTTGCAACGCTTGTGAGAGGGAGGGAGTATCAGTTTAAAAAACGTTACAAAACTGTTACATAATAGTAGTGTGATTATCACAAACTGATTCCATAAGAACATTGATGCTATCTACCTCATAGCATGCGGGCAGTTCTAGCCTGACCGCAATAGAACATTGGAATAACAACTGGGAGAATATATAATGAAAACACTAACCTTAACAGGTGTCGCATGGCTGACACTGTCAGGTGCTGCCCTTGCGGGTACTTGCCCGGCAGCGACGGTTGCCGACATGGCCGGCGTCGCGCGCGGTGCATTTCCACAGGTATATGAGCTTGCAGAGTACCAATCTCTGGGCAACTGTACGATGGAATTTTCCGAAAACCCTGCAATCGGTGATCTGAATGCACGCATTCGTGGCAATGGTGCATTGCCAGCACTTGCAGATCGTCTGCCGTCAGAACCATTGATTTTGACGCCCTACGATTCAGTAGGCAAATACGGCGGCACGTTTGACGCGCTTTCAAATGCAACCGAGTCTGGTACATCCGACTTTATGTCAGTACGCCACGTAAACTTGGTGCGCTATTCAGACGATTTGACAACCATCGTGCCAAACGTTGCAAAAAGCTGGAAATGGAATGATGATTTCACACAGCTGACTTTCAATCTGCGTAAAGGCCACAAATGGTCAAACGGTGATCCGTTCACAGCGGAAGATGTGAAGTTCTGGTATGATAATCTGGCGACGGACACGAATGTCCGGGAAAAGCCAAAAGATTATGTGCTGGTTGCCGGTGAAAAAATTGATGTTGTCGTCATTGACCCGCAAACAGTACAATTCAACCTGCCATCACCCAAGCCCGGCCTGTTGTCACACTTTGCCAACCACTATGCACAGGCGTTTCAACCCAAGAAATTCCTTGGTCAATTCCACCCGAGTATTGATGCCAATGCCGATGCCAACGCCAAAGCACTTGGTTTTGAAAACGGCTATGATGCAATCAAGGCTTACTATGGTAACTCTGACTGGATGGACACACCAACACCTATGTTGGCCAAACCTGGTCTTGTAGCTGGTCTGCCTGCAGATACAGTGCCAACTTTGGAAAGCCACATCATCATCTCGGAAACAACGGAAGGTCGCCATCTGGTAGCTAACCCGTATTTCTTCCAAGTTGATACTGCGGGCAACCAATTGCCATATATCAACGAGCAAGATGAATTGTTTGTGGGCGAAAGCGAAGTGCGTTTGCTGAAATTGGTCAACTCAGAAGTTGACTATAAATCACAGGCACTGAACCTTGATTATGCGCCTTTGTTGATGGAAAATCAGGAAAAAGGCAACTTTACTGTTGATCTGAAACCTGAAGTTGCATTTGGTGTTTTCGCGTTTAACGTAAATTCCGAAAACCCTGAGAAACGTAAAGTGTTCGGTGATGTTAAGTTCCGTCAGGCAATGTCTGTTGCAATGAACCGCGACGAGATTAACGAAGTTGTTTATTTCGGTCTGGGTAAACCAGCGGCATATGTTGCTTTCTCACCATCACCTTCGTTTGTAACCGAAGAGATGGATACCTACATGACCGGGTTCGATGCGGCAAAAGCCAATGCATTGCTTGATGAAATCGGTATGGTTGATATTGACGGTGACGGCATGCGTGAATTGCCAAATGGCGAGACAATCGTTCTGAACCTTCAGGTTGCGACACAAGGTATTGCCATCAAACTGGTTGAACTTGTTGGCCAAAACTGGAAAGACGTAGGCATCAACAATACAGTGAAAGAAGTGACAACGGATGAATTCCGTTCAGCACAATCTTCTAACAAGCTGGATGTGATGATGTATGCTAAAGGCCAACCATTAGCTGTTGTTCTAGGTAATGCGGAAGTGTTCCAACCACCATTTGATAACTACTTCAACGTACGCAACGGTATACTTTGGGCTGAATATATTGACCAAAAAGGTGCGTCTGGTGTGAAACCACCAGAGTATGTCTATGAAATGATGGCAGACATCGACGCATTCCAAGGTGCTGTTGCCGGTTCTGATGAATCAAATGCAATTGGTGCGCGTCTGGTAGAGAACATGGCCAAAAGCCTGTTGTTCATCGGTACTGTGAAAGCAGTTGCACCGATCTATCACAGCAACAAACTGAAGAACTTCACAGAGTTCAAGACGCAGTCATATGCTTACTACCGGGCATATCCTTACCGTCCAACACAGTGGTACTTAGACGAATAATCTGTCTTTAAGTCTATGACCTAAAAACCTTGGGCGATTACGATTGCCCAAGGTTACAAAATCAAAAAAATAGCCATCTAAATTCCAGGGGGGATTAACGTAGCAATGTTAGAATTTTCCAAATTTGTTGTGGTTCGGGCGGTGTTAGCAATCTTCACGCTTGTACTTGTCTCATTCATTGTTTTTTCCTTGATGGAATTGGTACCCGGCGATTGCGCCGAGCGCTACCTGGCCTTCAAGAACTCTCAAGGGGCTGTGATCACTGCTGCTGATATACAAGCAGAACGTGTCCGGCTGGGCCTTGACCAACCTTACATTCAACGTTGGGGTAGCTGGATTATCAACGCATTCCAGGGCGAATACGGTGATAGCTGTATCCTGCGTTTGAATATCAGCCAGCTATTGGGCGATAAATTCTGGTTAAGCCTAGGGCTTTGTCTATCCGCCCTGCTTCTTGCCTATGCGATTGCAATCCCGGTTGGTATTCTGGCTGCAACTTCAAAAAATGCGGTTTTGAACAACAGCCTGCGTCTGGTTAGTTATCTGGGTTTGGCCCTGCCAAACTTCCTGCTGGCCCTGATGATTATGTTGTTTTCGACCGTGATGTTCGGCGACAGTCTGACGGGGCTGTTTTCGAAAGAGTTCCGGGACGCGGCTTGGTCGTATGAACGGGTCAAGGATTTCCTTGGCCACGTCTGGCTGCCGATCTTTATTCTGGGCTGGTCTGCGACCGCCTTTGCGATCCAAACGGTACGTGCCTTGATGTCTGATGAAATCGGTAAGTTGTATGTGACCGCCGCCGCTGCACGCGGTGTATCGGGGCGACGCTTGTTGATGCGCTACCCTGCACGCCATGCACTAAGCCCGATCATCAACTCACTGGGGTTCGATTTGAACCGTATCTTCAACGAGCTGCCTATCGTGGCACTGATCCTGACATTGACCGAAGCGGGTTCCCTGTTGATCGAAGCCTTGGCGCGATCAAACGATCAGCAACTTGCGGGGGCGATCATTTTCTTGCTGACCGCAAGTATTGTCGGCATTAACTTTATCACCGACATCATCCTAGCCCTTACCGATCCACGCGTTCGCCGCAGCATTGTAGGATAAGTGATATGACCGATACAACAAACATAGATGCAGCAGCCGAACGAAAACTGAAAGAGGCGTATTTTACCGCCTCGCAAGGCCAGCTTATCTGGCAGCGGTTCAAGAAAAACAAATCCGCCCTAGCCGGGGCTTGGGTTCTGATATTTCTGATCCTTTCAGGTATATTCGCACCGTTTCTAACACCTTATGACGCCACCATTGCGGGGCGCGATAAGGACTATATGAACGGGGCACCACAAATCCCGTCATTTTGTGATGATAACGGCTGCTCTTTACGCCCGTTTGTTTATACCACGGAACGCAGCCGTTCGATTAAAACCAACTTTCGTTGGGTAACCGAAACCGACACCAGCCTTGAAGGGCGCAGGTATGTTGAGTTTTTCACCAAAGGTGTGCCGTATACGTTTCTGGGCATGAACTTTGAAACCCATTTGTTTGGTGTAGACAAAGGCATGATCCATATTTTTGGCACAGACTCGACCGGTAAGGATATTTATTCCCGCACCCTGACCGCGATTAACACGTCAATGGCGGTGGGAACCATCGGGGTGGTTATTGCCTTTATTCTGGCCTTGGCCATAGGGGGGATTGCTGGATATTACGGCGGCTGGATTGACTCTGGTCTGCAAATGATGACGGATACTGTGCGAACAATCCCCAGTATTCCGCTGTTTATGGCCCTTGCCGCCTTTATTCCAGATACATGGAGTGCAGAGGCAAGGTTCTTTTTCATCTCGATGGTCTTGGGGCTGATCGGCTGGCCGACCCTTGCCCGACGAATACGAACCCACTTGTTAACGGAACGAAATCAGGAATATGTGCTGGCAGCCCAATTGTGTGGTGCGTCGCCTGCACATATCATTCGCCGCCATTTGCTGCCGAGCTTTA
Organism: Amylibacter sp.; assembly: GCA_016764475.1. Taxonomy (GTDB): domain Bacteria; phylum Pseudomonadota; class Alphaproteobacteria; order Rhodobacterales; family Rhodobacteraceae; genus Amylibacter. The sequence goes on along the minus strand of JAESRV010000009.1, from coordinate 6,580 downwards.
CCAGCTATATCATCGTCGATCTGGTAATTTCGTTCCCCTATATGATCCTGTCTGAAACAGCCCTTAGCTTTATCGGGCTGGGCTTGAAAGACCCCGTAAACTCACTGGGGGTGATGTTGCAAAACGTCACCAGTGCCGATGTTCTGTTGAATTATCAGTGGTACTTCATACCCGTGATCTTCTTTATTATACTTGTGTTGGCCTTTGTGTTCGTCGGTGACGGATTACGCGATGCCGCCGACCCATATTCGGATAGCAGCAAATGACACGACTTTTAGATGTAGAAAACCTGACCCTTCAGTTCGATACGGACGAGGGTCGGATCACCGCAGTAGACGATGTATCTTTCACACTGGAAGCAGGCGAGGTCATGGGCCTTGTGGGTGAAAGTGGATCGGGTAAATCTGTGACCGCCAAATCGGTGATGAAACTGAACCCGTCGAATGCAATTTATGGCCCGGACACAAAGGTTACGTTGCATCTGGACGACGGGCCTGTTGACATTATGTCACTGCAAACCTCAACCGATCTGAAAGTCATCCGTGGCGGTGCCATTTCAATGATCTTCCAAGAGCCTATGGCCAGTTTCGCGCCCGCGATCACCATTGGTGATCAAATGACCGAACAGTTGCAAATCCATACGGATATGAACCTGAAACGCGCGACCGAGGTTTCTATCGAAATGCTGGATCGTGTTGGTATTTCCGATGCAAGCACCCGCTTTAAGCAATATGCGTTCGAGTTGTCAGGCGGGATGCGCCAACGTGCGATGATCGCGATGGCCCTGTCGACCAAGCCTAAATTGCTGATCGCGGATGAACCGACAACAGCACTGGATGTGACCATTCAGGCCCAGGTGATTGATCTGATGAAAGATCTGGTCACCGATTTTGGCATGGGGATTATCTTCATCACCCACGATCTGGGCGTAATAGCGCAAACCGCCGATAAGGTTGCGGTGATGTATTTAGGGCGTTTGGTGGAACAAGGGGCAGTGCGCGATGTTATTCGCAACCCGTCGCATCCTTATACCAAAGGGCTGATTGCCGCCCTGCCGCAACTTGATGATCTGGATGTACCGCTACAAGCCATTCCGGGTGACATTCCATCCCCCTTGGAACGCCCGCCGGGGTGCGTGTTTAACACACGGTGTTCATCTATAGTGGGTGATGTTTGCACCTCTGTAATACCGGATTTCTTTAAAGTAACAGATACACATCAGGTAGCCTGCCATATTTATGATGAAGGAGCTTCAAAATGAGTGAAGACGTTCTGATAGAAGCCCGTGACCTTTCGGTTCACTACCCCTTGCGTGGCGGTAGCATGTTTGGCCCCAAACCCGTTGTAAAAGCGGTTGAAAGCATTAACCTTGACATTGGTAAGGGCAATTTTTTCGGCCTTGTGGGCGAAAGTGGCTCTGGCAAAACCACGTTGGGTAAAGCGTTATTGCAAGCCGCCCCGATTACGCGTGGCACGGTCGGCTATAACGATGGCGAAGTGAAGTTTGATTTGACACAGCTGACGCCAGCCGATTTGAAAGAATACCGTAAACGCGCACAGCTGATTTTCCAAGACCCCTATGCGGCCCTAAGCCCGCGCATGACCGTGCGCGATATTATTGCCGAACCGTTAGAGGTGATGGGACTGACTTCATCGCGCGATGAAACGGATGCGCGGGTGCGTGAAATCGCGGAAAAATGCCGACTTAATCTGGAACACCTACGCCGCTTCCCGCATGCGTTTTCAGGCGGCCAACGCCAACGTATTTCCATTGCACGTGCATTGGTTTCACGGCCGCAATTTGTTGTGGCCGATGAAAGTGTGGCCGCGTTGGATGTGTCTATTCAGGCTGACGTGCTGAACCTGTTGAAAGAAATTCAACAGGAAATGGGCCTGACGTTTCTGTTTATCAGTCACGACTTGAGTGTGGTTGCACATATCTGCGACCACGTCGCGGTGATGTATCTAGGCCGCCTTGTGGAAACCGCCCCAACACGCGAATTATTTGCAAATCCAAGGCACCCCTATACCAAGGCATTGTTGTCGGCGATCCCGTCACTTGACCCCGATGATCGCGGTAAAGCGCAAAAACTGGAAGGTGAAATTCCGTCACCGACAAACCAACCAACGGGGTGTAAATTCCACACGCGCTGCCCATACGTGACCGATCATTGCCGCCAAGAAGAACCTATATTGCAGCATTCCAGCACTGGGCATGAGGTTGCGTGTCACCGTTGGGAAGAATTGATGACCCCGTAAACTTTAGAGGTATACACATGAAATGGTTAAAAGAATCGTCTGTTGTCAGGTTTTTTAGGTATGTCATGGATTGGACCGCCCACCGGGACACAATTAAAACCTTGGATATTTTGACAGACACCGAATTGAACGATATTGGACTGACCCGTGGCGGTATTTCCGATCTTATTTATCGCAGTCAATCAAGCCGTAACTGATCAAGGTACAAACCCCACCGCCCCTTCAGGCGTTATCCTGATGTCTGCCAAAGTCCGGTCCACATGTTTCATGCGGTGGCTTAGCAGTTTTTGCGTCAGGCGCAGCAATGTCGGCACGTGCGCAGGATCATTTGCAAGGTCGTTAATTTCTGACGGATCAGCCTTCAGATCAAACAACATCGGCGGCAGGTCACCGTTGAAATGTATCAGTTTAAACTGCTCTTCACGCAGAATGGCCAAGTTTGCCTCATGGGTTGCCACCCCCGCAGCCTGCTGCCAAACGGTCATCTCATCCGGCTCACTGTAATCAAGTTCCAAATGCACGCAATCACGCCATTTCGCAGGGGTTTTGCCTTCTAGGAAGGGGCGCAAAGAAACTCCGTCCATACCGGCAGGCACATGCTGCCCGATCAAATCCAGAATTGTCGGGGTAACGTCAATCGACTCGGTAAAGGCCTGAACTGTGGTGCCGTGTTGTGCGGTATTTTTCGGATCACGGATGATCAAGGGGATATGATAAGCCGCCTCATAGGGGTTTTGCTTGCCCCACAAATGATGCTCGCCCAGCATTTCACCGTGATCAGCAACAAAGACAACCAACGTATCATCATACTGATCCGTTTCCTTAAGAAAATTGATGATCCGCCCGAAATGGGTATCTACCTCGGTTGCCAAACCCATATAAACCGCACGTAGCGCTTGCACATCATTATCGTTTTCATTGTCCAACGGATCAAGACCGCACACAATCGTATTAACTGTCGGGTGTTGTACGGCACCTGCCATATAAGGGTGCAATGCCGCTTGGTCGGCCTGTGTAGGCAAGCGCGCGGGCTTGGGCAAAGTATCGGGGGCATACATCTTGTTGTAAGGTTCAGGGGCCACCAACGGGGGATGCGGGCGGATATAAGTGGCCAGCGCAAACCAGTCCTGATCAGTGCGTACAGACAGGTCGTGAATAAGCGAACTGGTCAAAAATGCGGTATCGCTATCCTCGGCTTTATAAAACGGCGGGTCATTCGGGCGCGGTGCCCTGCTTGGGTCAGGCGATATGGCATTATAAAAATCCGCATAATCAGGCAGGTCGTAGCCTTTGGATTTCAGATATGCCCGCCAAGGGTAGCTTTGCTTAGACCGCATTTCCAGCACTTCCCTGAACCCCGGCAAAACATTTTCTTCGGTTGTCAGATCAGGGTCGTTCGGATGGTGTGCGCGCGGATCAAAACTAATATCGGTATAGCCGTATAACATCGGGTCATAACCCGATTTTCGTGCTTCCAGTGCGATATTTGTTATGCTGTTTGATAACGGTGTGCCATTGCGAATAGACCGATGGTTCATCGCATATCGACCCGTCAGGATACTGGCGCGTGATGGCCCGCAGGGGTTGGTGACAGAGTAATGCTTGGTAAATGTCACCGCCTGTTCACGAAACGCCTGAATGTTTGGCAGATCAATATGATCAGCCAAAGCACCTTCAATACAATCAGCCCGAAACTGATCAATGATCACCAAAAGAACTTTACGATTATCAGACATATGCGTGTTCCTGAAATAATGTCATTGGCTTCTTAGGGAAGCCTTATCGCCAGCAAAAGCATATTGAGAAAATACGTCAATCGTAATCTTTAACACGTAATATTTCGTGATTTAACAGGGCAAAATCCTGCTGGTATTTTAGACAAAAAAGGCCTGCAAGGTTTCCCCCGCAGGCGTTTCAGGAAGTGTTCGGTCTCTGTATTAGCCGAACTGGTTCATAGTGTTGTCTTTACCGCCCGCTTTCAGTGCCGCATCACCAGAGAAATACTCTTTGTGATCATCGCCCATGTCAGACCCTGACATGTTTTGGTGTTTCACACAGGCAATGCCTTGGCGAATTTCTTTGCGCTGAACACCAGCCACATAACCCAGCATACCTTCTGAACCGAAGTAATCTTTCGCCAGATTATCGGTAGAAAGGGCGGCTGTGTGGTATGTCGGCAGTGTGATCAGGTGGTGGAAGATGCCCGCATCACGTGCTGCGTCTGCTTGGAAAGTACGGATTTTGTTATCCGCTTCCGTGGCCAGTTCGGTTTCGTCGTAATCAACAGACATCAGGTTGGCGCGGTCATATGCTGACACGTCTTTGCCGTCTTCAGACCATGCATCAAAAATTTGCTGGCGAAAGCTTAGTGTCCAGTTGAAGCTGGGTGAGTTGTTATAAACCAGCTTCGCGTTTGGTACAGTTTCACGCACAGCGTTAATCATCTCACCGATTTGGCCGATATGCGGCTTTTCGGTTTCAATCCAGATCATATCCGCACCGTTTTGCAAAGACGTGATACTGTCCAGAACACAACGCGCCACCCCGGTACCTTTTTTGAACTGGAACAGGTTGGACGGCAGGCGTTTGGGGCGCATCAACTTGCCGTCTTGTTTGATCACCAGATCACCATTGGCCATATCATCCAACGTCACTTCATCACAATCAAGAAAACTGTTGTATTGGTCGCCCAAGTCGCCCGGCGTATGTGTCACCGCGATTTGTTTGGTCAGGCCAGCGCCCAAGCTGTCTGTGCGGGCCACGATCACGCCGTCATCCACACCCAATTCAAGGAAGGCGTAGCGGCAGGCACGGATTTTCGCCAGAAAATCTTCGTGTGGTACGGTCACTTTACCGTCTTGGTGACCACATTGTTTTTCGTCAGACACTTGGTTTTCAATCTGTAATGCGCAAGCCCCCGCTTCAATCATTTGTTTGGCCAGAAGGTATGTGGCTTCCGCGTTACCAAAGCCTGCGTCGATGTCGGCAATAATCGGCACAACGTGGGTTTCAAAATTGTCTATTTTGGCTTGCGCTTCAGCTTTGGCAGCCGCATCAGGGGCCGCATCCAATGCGCGGAACAGGCCACCCAATTCGCGGGCATCCGCTTGGCGCAGGAATGTGTACAGCTCTTTGATCAGGGCAGGAACAGAGGTTTTTTCGTGCATTGACTGGTCAGGCAACGGCCCGAACTCAGACCGTAATGCCGCGATCATCCAGCCTGACAGATACAGGTATTTACCTTTGGTAGTACCGAAATGCTTCTTGATCGAAATCATTTTCTGTTGACCGATAAACCCGTGCCAGCAGCCCAATGACTGGGTGTATTGTGAGCTGTCCGCATCATAAGCGGCCATATCTTCGCGCATGATCTTGGCAGTATATTTCGCAATATCAATGCCGGTTTGAAACCTATTTTGCGCCCGCATGCGCGCCACATATTCAGGGTTGATCGCCGCCCAAGCGGTTCCGTGTTCTGCAATCAGGTTTTGCAACTCTGTATTTTGCGCATCATAAGGCATTTTATCAGTTCCTTGGTTTTGTAAAGCCGGTTACGACTCAGGGTCAGTATCTGTGACTAGATTTACAAACTGCGATCAAGGAAGTGTTGAAATTATAGGAAAAACAGGGGTTTTTCGTGTGAGCCTGTATGGGCTGTGTAAAGTCTGGTTTGTAAACTTGTAAATTTTGTAAATATAGAAAACGATAAGCCGCGCCCCCTATCGGGCGCGACTCTAAATGTCGTAATCGCCTACCCATCCACCCTGATCGTAGWGTTRTTYGGATTATAAGGGCTGTCTTCAACCACCTCGGCATCCCAYAATTCRCGGAACATTCTGASCTTCAGYTTTTGCCCCACAACCGCCAACTCAGGTGGCAGGTAGCCCATGCCGATGGATTTCTCAAAAGCCACCGAATAACCACCCGATGTCAAACGGCCGACTTTTTTATCGCCATCATAAAGCGCTTCACGGCCCCAAGGGTCTGCATCCGCTGGCCCGTCGATCAGTAAGGTGACACATTTGAAACGGATGCCAGTTTTTTCCATGGCTTCTTTGCCGTAAAAATCTTTCGACAGATCAATGAAACGTGGCAAGTCAGCCTCGGCGGGGGTTGCATCGCGGCCAAGTTCTGTACCGAACGCACGGTAAGATTTTTCCAGCCGCAACCAGTTTTGTGCGCGTCCACCCACCAGTTTAATGCCGTGCTCTTCGCCCGCTTCCATGATCAAGTCGTACAGGTAGTTTTGCATTTCAATCGGGTGGTGCAATTCCCAGCCCAATTCGCCAACAAAATTCACCCGCAAGGCATGGGCACTTGC
>JAESRV010000008.1 GCA_016764475.1 Amylibacter sp. | reverse complement strand
CTGAAAGCGGCTGTTGCCGAGGGGCGACAAGCCTATTGGGTGTGTCCGCTGGTGGAAGAAAGCGAAGTGGTTGATTTTGCGGCGGCTGAAGACCGTTATCGGGCTTTGCGGTTGGCTTTGGGTGATGAAAATGTAGGCTTGGTGCATGGGCAAATGCCGCGTGGCGATAAAGATGCGGCGATGGCGGCTTTTGCCGCAGGGGACACGGCTGTTTTGGTGGCGACAACGGTGATTGAGGTGGGTGTCGATGTGCCCAATGCCTCAATCATGGTGGTTGAGCAGGCGGAACATTTCGGGTTGGCGCAGTTGCACCAGTTGCGCGGGCGTGTTGGGCGCGGGGCGCAGGCCAGTACCTGTTTGTTAATGTATGCACCGCCCTTGGGGCAGACGGCAGAGCGGCGTTTGACGGTGATGCGTGAAACTGACGACGGGTTTATCATTGCCGAGGAAGATCTGAAACTGCGTGGGGCGGGGGATTTGTTGGGAACGGCGCAATCCGGGCTACCTAGGTTCAGAATTGCGGATTTAGAGCAGCAAACAGCCCTAATGAAAATCGCGCATGATGATGCAAGAATGTTAATAAATAGTGACCCAAAGTTGAAAACACCCCGTGGTGAAGCGATAAGAACACTTTTGTTCCTTATGGAACAGGAAAAGGCAATTCGTTTATTATCAGTGGGTTAGACTGGTTTCCGTCAAGTTTGTTCTATTTTGTTCACAAATGTTCTATAAAAGTTCTTTACATAAGGGAAGTTATGTGAGAACAAATAGGCAACGAAAAGAACAAGGCAGGACATTATGAAACATATTAACAAGCTCGCAACCCACAAACCAACAGCCATTATTGAAGACATTCTTGGCCTGACAGCTATTTTTGTCATCCTGACTGTTGGCTTATACCTGCCCAGTTTTTAACTTTTACTACGCCTGCAATCTGTCTGGGATATAAATCGTATTACCACCCGTTTTACGATTTATCGGTTCCACGCCTCACGGAACAGGGTCATTATTGATCACCATTACTCCAAGACTAAGATTTGCTTAAACTTAACGCCGCATCCCATTGGTTTGCGGCGTTTTTTTATGCTTGGTTCATGGCTTCCAATGTGGCGTCAAAGGCCAGCATGATAGAGGCGTGGCGATTGGCATACTCACGTGCGGGCAACAACACTTCAAGGTCATCAAACGGGGCGGATGGTATGGGGCCGTCGCCTTTTAGCATGGCTAAAAGCTGGTCGTGGCCCAATGTGATTTGTTCTTTGGAAAGGCCTATAACGTGGGCCGCCAGAACCGAGGCGGATGTTTGCCCCAAAGCGCAGGCTTTTACATCTTGGCCGAAACCCGTGATGATGTTGTCCTTGACCTGCACATCCACCTCTACGGTGGAACCGCACAAGGGCGAGCGTTTACGCACGGTTGCGTCTGGGTTTTCAAGGCGTTCGGTTAACGGAATAGCTGCCGCCAATGCCAGAATGCGCCCTGAATAGAGCTTCATTAAATCTTGATCGTTTGCCATGTATTTTGGCCTTTGCAATTCATTTGTTAAGCACATATTTAGGGCGCAGGTATAAGAAAGCAAAGCGAAAGTGATCAAAATGGCAAAATTCGATGCAGCATCGTTAAAATATGATGCAAAAGGGCTGATCCCGGCGATTGCCCAGCAAGTGGGTACCGGTGAAGTGCTGATGATGGCCTGGATGAACCGCGATGCGGTGGATGAAACCTTGCGTTCGGGGCATGTGACGTACTGGTCACGCTCGCGCCAAGAGTTCTGGAAAAAAGGCCTGACATCAGGGCATGTGCAAAAGCTGGTGTCGATGCGGGTGGATTGTGACCGCGATTGCCTGCTGGTCACAGTTGATCAAACCGGGCCTGCTTGCCATACCAATCGCAGCAGTTGTTTTTATATTGAGGTACAGGACGGCGAAGAGGTTGAGGTGCATGCACCACTCATTTAAAGGCCGACCATTTCACGAATATCTTGCGGGCTAGCCCCGTTATCGCGGTATTTGCGGATTGCCATGGCGTCATAGCGTTTTGCCAGACGTTTGCCGTTTTCATCGCGGATCAACCTGTGATGGCGATAGATCGGGGTTGGCAGGCCAAGCAGTTCTTGTAGCAATCTGTGAACGGGGGTCGCCGAGATCAGATCGCGGCCACGGGTGACATGGGTGATGCCTTGATCGGCGTCATCCACCACCACGGACAGATGATAAGACGTGCCGATGTCTTTGCGGGCCAGAACAATATCGCCGACCTTTGACAGTAGTTTTTCTGGGCTGATCTGGATGGTTTCAGGCGTTTTCCCACCGATTTCATCATAAATGAGTGTGCGGGATATTTCTGCAATGGCCTTTCGCATATTCAGGCGAATGGCATCGGTTTCAGTATGTTCATCCATAGAACGGCCCTGGCAAGTTCCGGGATAAATCGGGCCGTCGGGGCCATAGGTTACATCTTCTTGCGGGGCAGACATTGCTTGGGTGATATCTTTGCGGGTGCAATTACACGGGTAACATAGATCAAGGTTGATGAGCTTTTTCAGGGCCGCATTATATGCAGGTTGTCGGTCTGATTGGCGCATAACCGGCGTGGGCCATGATAGGCCTAGCCAAGCCAGATCATCATAAATGGCCTGTTCAAATTCGGGCTTACAGCGGGGGCGGTCTATGTCTTCGATGCGTAACAGAAACCTGCCGCTAGCATCCCATGCCAACAGGGCAGAATAGGCATGCCCCAGATGTAAAAGCCCCGTGGGGGATGGTGCAAAACGTTCAATGGTCAACGCTTGCGCATCACATATACGGTGGATTTGATGCCTTTGCCCGGCAGGTGATCCCCGTGTTCTTTGAACAGTAACTCAAAGGCCCCGCAATCGGTGTGGGCCATGACGGCGCATTCGTATTCCGGGGCTTTAAATGTGTGATCATTGAAGGAAAACACCGCCATGCCGCCGCTTTTCAGTTTTTTCAACAGGGCGTAAAGCAGGTCAGCGGGGGCGCCGCCAATGCTGATGACGCCAACGGCGGTGATGGCGTCATAAGTGCCGTCTTCAAACGGGAAAGGGTTTTTTACCGAGGAATGCCATAAGCGGTCGTAAACGTTGCGCGTTTCAGCCACTTTCAACATTTCAGGGTTGATGTCACACCCGTCGATGCGGTTAAAACCAGCACCTGCCAGATGTTTCCCGGATAGGCCAGTGCCGCAACCGATGTCTAAAATCGCCAGATCCTGTTCAGGGGTGAAACCAGCTAGGGCAGCGGCGCAGCGTTTGGGGGTGACGTACCCGTTTGACATAACTTCTGCGTCGTAGGTGGCAGCCCAGTCGCTGTAAAATTTTTGGGTATCTTCAACAGTTTTCAACCCGTAGGCGTGCGATAGATGGTTTTTGTGTTCATTCATGGGGGTAAGGTTAACAAGTGGTTAAGCGTCCTGCAACCACGTTGTCCAATCGGCTTTGGCGCGCTCTGTATAGGCCAGATAACGGGTTTTACGATTACGCCGCCCGCCTTTGACGTTTTCCACGGGCGGGAACAGGCCGAAGTTGACGTTCATCGGCTGAAAGGTTTTTGCTTCAGCACCGCCTGTAATGTGGCTGATCAAAGCACCCATTGCGGTGGTATTAGGGGGCGAGTCTATGGCATTTTCCAGTGCTTGTGCCACGGCAAAACGACCTGAGAGTATGCCCATGGCAGCACTTTCAACGTAGCCTTCAACGCCGGTGATTTGGCCCGCAAAGCGAATAGAGGGCCGTGATTTCAGGCGCATTTGGTCGTCTAGCAGTAAGGGTGAATTGATAAATGTGTTGCGGTGGATGCCGCCCAAACGGGCGAACTCTGCATTTTCCAGACCGGGGATCATTGATAAGACTCGTGCCTGTTCACCGTATTTCATCTTGGTCTGGAAACCTACGATGTTGAACAAAGTGCCAAGCGCGTTGTCGCGGCGCAATTGCACGATGGCGTGGGCTTTGACGGTTGGTTGGTGGGGGTTGGTTAAACCTACGGGTTTCATCGGGCCCCAACGCAGGGTTTCGCGCCCGCGTTCCGCCATGACTTCTATGGGTAGGCAACCTTCAAAATAGGGCGTGTCTTTTTCCCAGTCTTTAAATTCTGTTTTTTCGGCGGCTAAAAGCGCGTCAATAAAAGCGTTATATTGGGCTTCGTCCATCGGGCAGTTCAGGTAGGCGGTTTGTTCTGCAACCGTATCACCCTTGTCGTAGCGCGACTGGAACCATGCTTTTTCCATGTTCACGCTTTCGGCGTAGACGATGGGGGCGATGGCGTCAAAGAACGCAAGCGAGGATTGGTCGGTTTGCGCTAAAACCGCTTCGGCCATGGATTGCGAGGTTAAAGGCCCCGTGGCAATTATGGTCTGGCCCCACTCGGTGGGTGGCAGGCCTGTAACCTCGCCGCGTTCCAATGTGATTAATGGGTGCGACAGTAATTTTTCTGTTACCCCTTGGCTGAACGCATCGCGGTCAACGGCCAGCGCACTGCCTGCGGGTACCGCGTGTTTTGCACCCATTTCCATCACGATTGATCCGGCTTGGCGCATTTCCCAATGCAACAGGCCAACGGCGTTGGCGGTGTCATCGTCTGAACGGAAAGAGTTTGAGCAAACCAGTTCGGCTAATCCTTCCGTTTGATGCGCAAAGGTTTTAACCGTTGGGCGCATCTCATGGATGATTACGGGGATGCCTGCGTTGGCGATTTGCCAGGCGGCTTCGGAACCGGCCATGCCGCCGCCGATAATGTGGATGGGTTTTGTCATGGGCGCGGTTTAGGACAGAGTGGGGCAAAAGAAAAGGGGGCTGATGGCCCCCTGATCTATAAATATGGTGCGGCTTGTTATTCTTCGCTGGCTTCAGATGTTTCTTCAGCCTCATCCGAATTTTCGGCGATATAGGCCACAGAAACCACATCTTCTTTTTTGCCAAGGCTAAACACGGTGACACCAGAGGATGTACGCCCTTGGCGCGAAATTCCTGCAACAGGGCAGCGGATTGATTGGCCGGTTGAGGTGGCTAGCATGATCTGATCTTCGTCTTCTACTGTGAAACACGCGATGATGCGGTCATCACGACGGCCCAGATTGGCAGCCGCCACACCTTGGCCACCACGGCCTGAAACGCGGTATTCGTGCGCGCTGGAACGTTTGCCAAAACCGCCTTTGGTGATGGTCAGTATCCATTGTTCCAATGCGGCTAGTTCTGCGTAGCGTTCGCTGGTCAGTGTGGCATCTGTGGTTTCTTCGCCGCCTTCTTCGCCCGTCATTGCGCGGCGCATTTTGAAATAGGCACTCCGTTCGTCAGGGGTTGCCACAACGTGGCGGATGACGGCCATGGAAACCACGTGATCACCCTTGGCCAATTTGATGCCGCGTACACCCAGCGAATCGCGCCCCTTAAAGACACGCACATCTGTGGTCGGGAAGCGGATGGCTTTGCCCATGCTGGTGGTCAGGAAAAAATCATCATCTTCGGTGGCGATGCGCACGTCCACGATGGTGACGCCTTCGGGCAGTTTCATAGCGATCTTGCCGTTGGATTTGACGTTGGTGAAATCCGATAGCGCGTTGCGCCGAACGCCGCCTTCTGAATTGGCGAAAACAATTTGCAGGTCTTTCCAGTCTTCTTCGGGCACATCAATCGGCATAATCGCCGCAATGGAAACGCCTTGCTTGATCGGCAGCAGGTTGATGATGGCCTTGCCGCGCGCATTACGCCCGCCCAACGGCAGACGCCATGTTTTCAACGTGTAAACCATGCCGTCATCGGTGAAAAACAACAGGGCGGTGTGGGTGTTGGCGACAAACAGGTTGGTGACGAAATCTTCGTCTTTGGTGTTCATGCCCTGGGTGCCTTTACCGCCACGTTTCTGTTCACGATACTCGCCTAATTGGGTGCGTTTGATGTAACCCGAGTTGGTGACGGTCACGACCATGTCTTCACGTTCAATCAGGTCTTCGATATCCATGTCGCCGGCATATTCAACAATCTCTGAACGGCGCGGAATGGCGAATTTTTCATGGATTTCGCGCAGCTCGTCAGAAATAATAGCCATGATGCGCGTCCGTGAACGCAGGATACTAAGGTAATCGGTGATTTTACCTGCAAGGTCTTGCAGCTCATCCGTGACCTCTTTCACGCCCATCGCGGTCAACCGCGCAAGGCGCAATTCCAGAATGGCGCGGGCCTGAATTTCAGACAGATGATAGGTGCCATCATCGTTTATGGTGTGGCTTGGGTCATCAATCAGCTTGATATATTCGACGATGTCATGGGCAGGCCAAGCACGCGTCATCAGTTTTTCACGCGCGGTGGCGGGATCTGCCGAGGCGCGGATGGTTGCAACGATTTCGTCAACATTGGACACAGCCACGGCCAAGCCACATAAGATGTGGCTGCGTTCGCGGGCTTTGCGCAATTCATAGGCGGTGCGCCGCGCGACGACCTCTTCACGGAAGGTGATGAAGCTGGTCAGGAATTTACGCAGGTCAAGCTGTTCCGGGCGGCCATTGTTCAGGGCCAGCATGTTACAGCCAAAACTGGTTTGCATCGGCGTGTAGCGGAACAGTTGGTTCAGCACGACCTCGGCGGTGGCATCACGTTTCAGTTCGACCACGACGCGCACACCGATACGGTCACTTTCGTCTTGAACGTGACTGATGCCTTCGATCTTTTTGTCACGGGCCAGTTCAGCGATTTTTTCAATCATCGTGGCTTTGTTGACCTGATAAGGGATTTCATCAAGGATGATGGCCCAACGGTCTTTGCGAATTTCTTCAATACGGGTTTTGGCGCGGATGATGACGCTGCCACGCCCTTCGGTATAGGCTTTTTGCGCACCTGCGCGACCTAGAATAATACCGCCTGTGGGGAAATCAGGGGCAGGGATGTATTGCATCAAGGCAAGGCTATCAAGGTCGGGATCTTCGATCAGGGCAAGGGTGGCATCGATCACTTCGCCCAGATTATGCGGCGGGATGTTGGTGGCCATGCCAACGGCAATGCCGCCGGCGCCATTAACCAGCATGTTGGGGTAACGTGCGGGCAGAACCGTGGGTTCACGGTCTTTGCCGTCGTAATTATCTTGGAAATTAACAGTATCTTTATCAATATCTGCCAGAAGGTAGGCGGCAGGTTTATCCATGCGCACTTCTGTATACCGCATTGCGGCTGCATTATCGCCGTCCATCGACCCAAAGTTACCTTGGCCGTCCAATAGCGGCAGAGACATGGAAAAGTCTTGCGCCATGCGTACAAGTGCGTCGTAAATTGCTGCATCCCCGTGGGGATGGTATTTGCCCATAACATCGCCCACGGCGCGCGCGGCTTTGCGGTAGGATTTATCGTGGGTATTGCCAGTTTCATGCATCGCATAAAGAATACGGCGGTGAACCGGTTTCAAGCCGTCGCGCAAATCAGGGATCGCGCGGCTGACAATTACGCTCATCGCATAATCGAGATAAGAGGTTTTCATTTCCTCTTCGATAGAGATTTGCGGCCCGTCGTATACGGGGCGTTCAGGGGTGTTTTCGTCTTTGATTTTGGTGTCGTCGCTCACGGTCTGCTCGATCTTTTTATAGCTACTATATGTTGTGGTTTTATATAGCAGAATTCAGATAAGACCGCAATGTTTAGTGGCTTATTGAAATGCTATAATCCAGACAAAAAAACAGCCTGAAGATATCAATCTAACAGGCTGTTTGTAATCATTATTATCAGGATTTACCTAGAACGGGATTTCATCGTCCATATCATTGTTGGATGCGGCAGGTGCTTGTCCACCGCCCTGATTGCCGGATTGGCTGCCATAACCGCCACCCTGGTTGCCGCCGCCTTGGCCGTAGTCACCGCCACCGCCGCCACTTGCGCGGCCGTCAAGCATGGTTAGCGTGCCGTTAAAGCCTTGCAGAACTACCTCAGTTGAATAGCGGTCATTGCCGGATTGGTCTTGCCATTTACGGGTTTGCAAAGCACCCTCGACATAGACTTTTGAGCCTTTTTTCAGGTATTGTTCACAAATCTTAACCAGACCTTCGGAAAAAATAGCTACAGTGTGCCATTCGGTTTTTTCACGGCGTTCGCCGGTGTTCTTGTCACGCCAGCTTTCGGATGTGGCAATGCGCAGATTGCACACGCGCCCGCCGTTGCCAAAGGTGCGTACTTCCGGGTCTGCCCCCAGATTACCGATTATCATGACTTTGTTTAAACTGCCTGCCATTTTGTGGCCTCCCCATCGAATCTAGCGTCTAATCTTGGTTAATCACCGTTAGAACACCTGAATGGAGTGAAGAAAAGATGAATCGCGCAGAATTTGACGGAAATTATCCTGAGGCTGTTCAAATCGGATTAAAACAGGTAAACAGCTTGTCAGGTGAGTAATCATATTGGGCAAAATGATGACGCGGGGCTTTTTTATATTGTTGGCAATGAGTCTTGCTATGGTCGAGCAAGTGCATGCGGCTGGACTATCGAAATCATCAAAATCGCCGAATTCACGGCGTATTTCCAGTTTGCACAGCAATCTGATCGAAAACCGCCTATCTAAGCAATACAGCAGTTCCAGTAAAGTTCTGACAGGACGCGCAATAGATTACGGATTTTCTGCGCGTTATAGTGGCAAATACAAAGGTGTTTACAAACCAATGGCAGAGGCCGCCGCGCGTAAATACGGCATACCTGTAGATTTGTTTAACCGTCTTGTGCAACAGGAAAGCGGCTGGAACCCACGGGCTAAATCACGGGTCGGGGCCTATGGTTTGGCACAACTGATGCCTTCTACTGCACGTAAATTAGGGGTGAACCCGCGCGATCCGAAGCAAAACCTGGAAGGTGGCGCGCGTTATCTGGCCAAGATGCACCGTAAATTCGGCACTTGGCGGTTGGCCTTGGCGGCCTATAATGCAGGCCCTGAAGCGGTGGCAAAATACAACGGTATACCGCCCTATAAAGAGACGCGTAACTATGTGCGCAAGATTATGGGCAGATAATTCTTAATATTTCATGAATGTTCTGCTTGCGTTCTTTTAATTTCACTGGCATCTTTGGCGCGTCCTACTACATAGTTTGGCAACACTTATTGGGTAGCGTTTGATGTCTGAGCTGAAAAATATCGAAATTCGCGGTGCGCGGGAGCATAATCTGAAGAATATTGACGTGGATATTCCGCGCAATAAGCTGGTGGTGATCACCGGGCTTTCAGGGTCTGGCAAATCGTCACTGGCGTTTGACACGATTTATGCGGAAGGCCAGCGGCGGTATGTGGAAAGCCTGTCGGCCTATGCGCGGCAATTTCTGGACATGATGCAAAAGCCTGATGTGGATCATATTGCGGGGCTTTCCCCCGCGATTTCCATCGAGCAAAAGACTACTTCGAAAAATCCACGCTCCACCGTGGGTACAGTGACGGAAATTTACGATTATATGCGGCTGTTGTTCGCCCGTGTGGGTACGCCTTATTCGCCTGCAACGGGGCTGCCGATTGAAGCGCAACAAGTGTCTGAGATGGTTGACCGGATTATGCACATGGAAGAGGGCACGCGGGCCTATCTGTTGGCACCAATTGTGCGGGATCGTAAAGGTGAATATCGCAAGGAATTTCAAGAACTTAAGAAGCAAGGGTTTCAACGCGTCAAGGTGGATGGAGCATTTTATGAGCTGGAAGATGCGCCCACATTGGATAAGAAATACCGCCATAATATAGATGTGGTTGTTGACCGTATTGTGGTGCGCGACGGGTTAGAAACCCGGCTGGCGGACAGTTTGCGCACCGCCCTTGATCTGGCAGACGGAATATCTATTCTGGAAACCGCGCCTAAGGATGGTGATCCTGATAGGATTACGTTCTCGGAAAACTTTGCTTGCCCGGTTTCCGGCTTTACCATTTCCGAAATTGAGCCGCGCCTGTTTTCGTTTAACGCGCCCTTCGGGGCCTGTCCTGATTGTGACGGGCTGGGGGTGGAATTGTTTTTTGACGAACGCCTTGTAGTGCCTGATACGCGGCTGTCATTGTATGATGGGGCGTTGGCGCCTTGGGCTAAGGGTAAGTCACCTTATTTTAGGCAAACTATTGAATCTATTGCAAAACATTATAAGTTTGATAAAGATTTACCTTGGCGTGACCTACCCGAAAAAGTGCAACAGGTGATGTTGCGCGGCTCTGGCGATGAAGAGATCAAGTTCCGATATGATGATGCGGGGCGGGTTTATGAGGTGACGCGCAATTTTGAAGGTGTCATTCCAAACATGGAACGGCGTTACCGCGAAACCGACAGCAACTGGGTGCGCGACGAGTTTGAACGCTACCAGAATAACCGCCATTGTAAGGTGTGTGACGGGTTCCGTTTGCGGCCAGAGGCACTGGCTGTGCGAATCGGGGATTTGCATGTGGGCAAGGTGGTGCAACTGTCGATAAAAGAGGCATTGGACTGGATCGAAAGTGTTCCTGACAGCCTGACCAAACAGAAAAACGCCATTGCGATGGCGATTTTGAAGGAAATCCGCGAACGGTTGGGTTTTTTGGTGAATGTGGGGCTGGATTATCTGACATTGTCACGGGCTTCGGGCACTTTATCAGGCGGCGAAAGTCAGCGTATTCGGCTGGCTTCGCAAATTGGTTCCGGGCTGACGGGTGTGCTTTATGTGTTGGATGAACCCTCAATCGGGTTGCATCAGCGCGATAACGGGCGGCTTTTGGTGACGCTGAAAAACCTGCGTGATCAGGGCAATACCGTGATTGTGGTGGAACACGATGAAGAGGCCATTCGTGCGGCCGATTACGTGCTTGATATTGGGCCGGGTGCGGGGGTGCATGGTGGTGAAATAATTGCGCGTGGTACGCCTGCGCAAATTTTAAAATCAAAGAATTCCATTACAGGTCAATACCTTACAGGTGTACGTGAAATCAGTATTCCTGCGCAAAGGCGTAAGGGGAATGGTAAGGTTATTACTGTTGAAGGGGCCACGGGGAATAATCTGAAGAATATCACTGCGGAATTTCCTTTGGGTAAATTTGTCTGTGTTACGGGGGTTTCGGGGGGCGGGAAATCGACATTGACGATTGAGACTTTGTTCAAAACCGCGTCCATGCGATTGAACGGGGCCAAGCAAACACCGGCCCCTTGTGAGGCGGTCAACGGGTTGACGGTTTTGGATAAGGTGATTGATATTGACCAACGCGCCATCGGGCGCACGCCGCGTTCAAACCCTGCCACTTACACGGGTGCGTTTACACCTATTCGGGATTGGTTTGCAGGGCTTCCAGAGGCCAAAACGCGCGGCTATAAGCCGGGGCGGTTTAGCTTCAACGTGAAAGGCGGGCGCTGTGAAGCTTGTAAGGGCGATGGCTTGATCAAGATCGAGATGCACTTTCTGCCTGACGTTTATGTGGAATGCGAAACCTGTCGTGGCAAACGCTATAACCGTGAGACTTTAGAGGTGCTTTTCAAAGGTAAAAGCATTGCCGATGTGCTGGATATGACGGTGGAAGAGGCGGAACAATTCTTTAAAGCGGTGCCCAGCATTCGCGATAAGATGGCCGCATTACTGCGTGTGGGATTGGGCTACATTAAAGTGGGCCAACCTGCCACAACCCTGTCAGGGGGTGAGGCGCAGCGGGTGAAATTATCCAAGGAATTGGCTAAACGACCTACCGGGCGGACACTGTATATTCTGGATGAACCTACAACAGGCCTACATTTTGAAGATGTTCGAAAACTGCTAGAAGTACTGCATGAACTTGTGGATCAAGGCAATACTGTGATCGTTATTGAACATAATCTGGATGTTGTGAAAACCGCAGATCATATCATTGATATCGGGCCAGAGGGCGGTGATGGCGGGGGTCAGATCGTGGCGGTTGGTACCCCTGAAGAGGTGGCTGCGGTTAAGGGCAGTTATACGGGGTATTACCTGAAAGATATGTTGAAAGCGCGAAAAGTTGCCGCTGAATAAATATTTTTAGTGAAATAGGACGGTATCAAATTTCTGTGATATGCTGGAATTAAGCGATAAAACAGGAGGCCTATTTCATGCTGGTACAAAACATTCTTAAATCCAAATCTAGCAACAAGATTTTCACCATTTCCAAAGATCAAACTATTGATGATGCGGTATCAGATTTGTCGGCGCGCCGTGTGGGGGCCTTGATTGTCAGTGATGATGGTAAAACCATTGACGGGATATTGTCGGAACGCGATATTATCCGTGAGATGGGTAAACGCGGGGTTGCCTGTTTGCGCGATAAAGTCGGCGATATGATGACAGGTTCGGTTTCTTGCTGCTCTAAATCCGATAGTGCGGAAATGGTTATGGAAACCATGACCAAGGGTCGGTTTCGGCATATGCCTATTTTAGAGGACGGAAAATTAATCGGGCTGATATCTATTGGCGACGTGGTTAAGGCGCGCCTAGAGGATATGGCAAATGAAAACTCTGCAATGGCGGATATGATTCGCGGGATGTAAGGGGCAGGGGTTAACCCCGCCCTTTTTTCTCAAATCTTGGTAGCATGGCTGAAAAATCAGTGCCTTTACCGCCTTCGTTTTCAACGAAGCTTGCATATAGTGCTGTTGCGCGTTCGCCCATCGGGGTGTCTGCGTTCACCGCTTCGGCGGCCTGTTGTGACAGGCGCAGGTCTTTGAGCATCAATTCAGATGCAAAGCCCGGTTTATAACCGTTATCGGCAGGGCTTTGGGGGCCAATGCCGGGGGCTGGGCAGTATGCGTTCATTGTCCAGCTATAACCGGACGAGGTGCTGACCACGTCAAACATTGACTGGCGATCAAGGCCTAATTTGTCTGCTAAAGCAAAGGCTTCGCAGGTGGCTATCATTGTTGCACCCAAGATCATGTTGTTGCATATTTTGGCGGCTTGACCGTTGCCGGACGGGCCGCAATGCACTGCCTTTTGACCCATGATGTCAAACAAAGGTTGGGCTTTGGCAAATGCGGCGTCTGATCCGCCTGCCATGAAAGTTAATGTACCCCCTGATGCGCCACCAACGCCGCCTGAAACGGGGGCGTCTACGGCTAATAGGCCTGCTTTGATGGCATCATCTGCAACTGCACGGGCAGACTCTACGTCTACCGTTGAGCAATCCACAAAGGCTGCATCTTTTGACATCACTGGGATGATGTCAGCGGCAACGGCGCGTAAAATGGCACCGTTTGGAAGCATGGTGATAACAACGTCGGCACCTGTTGCCGCGTCCGTTACAGTGGCAGCTTTTGAAACCCCTTCTGGGCAGTCCGCGACAAGGTCAAACCCTGTCACATCGTGCCCTGCGGCGGCCAGATTGGCCGCCATTGGGGAACCCATATTTCCTAATCCGATAAATCCGATCTTCATGGATAACTACTCCATCACAGGGATGCTAAACTCGCCGCCTTCTTTGATGCCTGACGGCCAACGGGCTGTTACGGTTTTGGTGCGCGTGTAGAATTTAAACGCATCCGGCCCGTGTTGGTTCAGATCGCCAAACACTGATTTTTTCCAGCCGCCAAAGGTGTGATAGGCCAAAGGTACCGGGATCGGCACGTTGATACCGACCATGCCGACGTTAATGCGGTTGGCGAAATCGCGCGCAGTGTCACCGTCACGGGTGTAGATAGCGATGCCGTTGCCGTATTCGTGATCCATGGCGATTTTCAGGGCTTCTTCATAAGATTCGGTGCGTACTGTGGACAATACAGGGCCAAAAATCTCTTTCTTGTAGATATCCATATCTGTGGTCACATTGTCAAACAGGTGAGCACCGACAAAGAAGCCGTCTTCGTAGCCTTGCAGGCTGAAATCGCGGCCGTCGACCACCAGTTTTGCACCATCATCGATACCGGATTGTACCAGCTTCAGGATGTTTTCTTTGGCAGCGGCAGTGATCACCGGGCCGAAATCCACATCTTTACCGGATGTATATGGACCAATTTTCAGTGATTCCACACGCGGGGCCAGTTTTTCGATCAAACGATCAGCCGTGTCTTTGCCAACAGGCAGGGCTACGGAAATCGCCATGCAACGTTCGCCTGCGGCACCGTAACCGGCACCTAGAAGCGCGTCTGCAACTTGATCCATATCCGCGTCAGGCATGATGATCATGTGGTTTTTGGCACCACCGAAACATTGCACGCGCTTGCCGTTGGAACAGCCGCGACCGTAGATGTATTCGGCGATAGGCGTTGAGCCAACAAAGCCGATAGACTGGATTGTCTCATTATCCAGAATTGCATCAACAGCTTCTTTGTCGCCATTCACCACTTGGATGATACCTTTTGGCAGGCCGGCTTCTTCCAGTAATTCGGCCAGCATCAGGCAGACGGACGGATCGCGCTCGGATGGTTTCAGGATGAAGGCGTTGCCGCATACGATGGCTGGCGCAAACATCCACATCGGGATCATAGCCGGAAAGTTGAACGGGGTAACGCCTGCGGTCACGCCTAGGGCTTGGCGCATGGAATACATATCAATGCCAGGGCCGGCGCTGTCTGTGTAATCACCTTTCAGCAATTGCGGCGCACCGATGCAGTATTCAACCACTTCAAGGCCGCGTTGTACGTCGCCTGCCGCGTCTGGCAGGGTTTTGCCGTGCTCGCGGGATAGGGCCTCGGCCAGTTTGTCCATGTCGCGGTTTAGCAGGGCGACATATTTCATCATCACGCGGGCGCGGCGTTGCGGGTTAACGGCGGCCCATGCAGGCTGTGCGGCGGCGGCAATAGCCACGGCGTTTTCCATTTCGGCAACACTTGCCAGCGGTGTTTTGGCTTGCAGCTCACCGGTTGCAGGGTTGAAGACATCGGCGAAACGCCCAGATGTGCCTTTGACGTGTTCGCCGTTGATGTAATGTGTCAGCTCTTGCATGGTAAACTCCCGATTTGATGTGGTTTGACGCAGTATAGTCTTGCGTTTTCACCTTTTAAACAGCAAATATAGCACATTCATTTTGCATAAATGCAGGACGGGACATGATGAACTGGGATGATATACGGGTTTTTTTGCAAGTCGGGCGCAGTAACAGCCTGACGGCGGCAGGCAAGTTGTTGAAAATGGACCCTTCAACGCTGGGCCGCAGGATTACGCGGTTAGAAGACCGCATGGGCACGCGGTTGTTTGTGAAAACGCCGCAAGGCTACGATCTGACCGAAAGCGGGCAGCGGTTGATGGCACATGCATCCGAGATGGAACTGTCGTCACTTTCAGCGCAGGAAATTGTGCACGGATCAACCGATCAATTAAGCGGAACAGTGCGCATTGGTGCGCCTGACGGCAGTGCAAATTTTCTACTGCCAGAGGTTTGTGCCGAAATATCGGCGGAAAACCCTGATCTGGAAATCCAGATACTGGCAGTGCCACGGGTGTTGAACTTGTCAAAACGTGAGGCGGATATGGCAATTACAGTGTCACCACCCACAGCGGGGCGGTTGCTGGTGCAAAAGGTGACGGATTATCATCTGCATCTGGCCGCGACACGTGACTATATAGCAGCGCACCCTGAGCTGAAACATATTGAACAGGTTAAAGACCATCCTATAATCGGCTATATTCCCGATCTGATTTTCGACAAAGAGCTGGATTACCTGTCTGATATTGGGCTGCGCCCAACGGTTGGGCTGGCTTCAAATTCGGTTTCTGTGCAGATCAATATGATCAATCAAGGGGCAGGTATCGGTGTTGTGCATGATTTTGCCATGCCGAATTTCCCCGATCTGGCGTTTCTTTTCAAAGAAGAGCTGGCGTTAAAACGCAGTTTTTATCTGGTACGCCATGAGGGGGATCGCCGTGTCGGGCGGTTGAACCGCTTTGCTGATCGTCTGGCGCAGGCTATGCGTGACGTAGTGAAACGTAAAGAAGCCGCTTGACCTGAGCCTTGCGTTATTGTTCGACTGCATTAACGGCAAAGCGATGGAGGCTGGCTTGCGCATAGGATTATATCCCGGAACATTTGACCCGCTGACGCTGGGCCATATCGACATCATTCAACGGGCCTGCGTTTTGGTGGATCGTTTGGTTATCGGTGTGGCTATCAACCGCGACAAGGGGCCGCTTTTTACCCTTGAAGAGCGGGTTGAGATGATTGAACGCAATATCGGCAAGCTGAACAAGGGCGACACCGAAGTTGTGGTTGAACCGTTTGAGAACCTGCTGATTGCTAAAGCGGAAGAAGTCGGGGCCAAGCTGATTATTCGCGGGCTGCGTGCGGTTTCTGACTTTGAGTATGAATATGCTTTGGTGGGGATGAACCGGGCGATGAACTCTAACATTGAAACGGCGTTTTTAATGGCAGAAGCCAAACACCAAGCGATTGCTTCACGACTTGTGAAAGAAATTGCGCGCCTAGACGGGGACATATCCAAGTTCGTGACCCCCGGTGTTCAAAAAGCTTTAATAGCCAAATTCAATAAATCCTGAAATATCGGGGCTTTTCCTTAGGTGCTCACTATACTAATGTGCGCCAGATTTAAATTTACGGAGACCAAAAATGGTTGAGATCAAAGACCCAGAAAATACGATTGTCGTGGAACTGAAGCACGGTAATGTGACGATTGAATTGTTGGCTGATGTGGCCCCCAAACATACCGCGCGTATGAAAGAACTGGCGCGTGCCGGTAAATACGACAACGTGGTGTTTCACCGTGTAATCGACGGCTTTATGGCGCAAACTGGTGATGTGGCCAATGGCAACACGGGCGAGGGCTTTAATCTGGGCCGTGCCGGTACCGGTGGTTCTGATCTGGGTGATTTGCCTGCGGAATTTTCAAAACTACCGCATGATCGCGGCACCATAGGGGCTGCACGTTCTGCATCCCCTGACAGTGCCAATTCACAGTTTTTCATCAACTTTTCCGACAACCATTTTCTGAACAATCAATACACCGTCTATGGCCGTGTGATTGAAGGTATGGAACATGTGGACAAGATCAAAAAGGGTGAGCCACCGATGGAGCCTGACACAATGATTTCTGTCAAAGTCGCGGCGGATATGTAGTGCGGTTTTTAGCAAGCCTAGCCGTCGCCCTGACATTTGCCAGCTCTTTATGGGCGGCAAGTGCAGAAAACACGCTGATGATCGAAGTTGCCGGAAACAATCCCGGTGTGATCGAGATTGAACTTTTACCCGATGTGGCCCCTAAACACGTGGCACAGATCAAAAAGCTGGTGCGTGACGGGGCCTATGATAACATTGTGTTCCACCGCGTAATTGCAGGCTTCATGGCGCAAACCGGTGATGTGGAAAATGGCAATAAAGACAACTATAAAGCACGTTATGCAGGTACCGGGGCCTCTAAATACCCCAATATTCCTGCGGAGTTTTCCGATATTCCGTTTAAAAAGGGCACGCTTGGGATGGCGCGGGGCCAAGATATCAACTCGGCCAATGCGCAGTTCTTTATTATGTTTAAAGACTATCCACCACTGAACAATCAATACACTGTGTTTGGCAAGGTGATTAACGGTCAAAAAACTGTGGATAAAATTAAAAAGGGCAGTAAATCAGCGAACGGTGCTGTGGCCTCAAAGCCCGATTATATGAAGCGGGTTTGGATTAAAGCTGACGAATAAATCTTTCGGCTATAAACGAATTTAAGGCGATCCATTGGGTCGCCTTTGTTATTTCAAAATCACGTGATGAGGGTTCTTATAATATCTTTAATATGTAAGGGTTTAGATGATTGCCAGCACCTTAACCGCATAGACAGATAAGGGATACCGTGATGTTGCGTTTTATAAGTATACTTCTTGCAAGCCTGTTTTTTACCAGCACCGCTTTTGCGCAGGTGAGTGGTTGGAAATATGAATGGCCGAACACTGACTTTTCCAAAAAATCCGTTGAATTCAGTGAGATATTAAGCGGCGGGCCGGGCAAAGACGGTATTCCTGCAATTCTGGAACCAAAGTTTCATAAAGTTAGTGATGAACAAAAGCTGGGCAGCAGAGAACCAGTTATGACCGTTGAATTAGCAGGCCAAGTGCCGCGCGCTTATCCGATCCGCTACCTGATGTGGCATGAAATAGTGAATGATGTTATCGGCGATGTCCCGATTGCGGTGACATTCTGCCCTTTGTGTAATTCGGGCGTTACCTTTGATCGGCGTGTCATGGGCCGCACCCTGACCATGGGGGTGACAGGCAAGCTGCGTTATTCTGATATGGTGATGTATGATCACGAAACGCAAAGTTGGTGGCAACAGTTCATGGGGCTTGGCATTGTCGGAGAGATGACAGGGGTTAGGTTAAAGACCCTGCCAAGCTGGACAGAAAGCTGGGCTGATTTCAAGGCGCGCAACCCGCAGGCTATTGTGATGCAAGAGCCAGAGGGTTCACGGCGGCGCTACGGGGCAAACCCTTATGCGGGCTATGATACCGGGCGGCCATTTCTATATAAAGGTGAAGATCCGCCGTATGGCATTCACCCGCTGGCGCGTGTGGTGGTGGTGGGCAGTCGTGCCTGGCCGCTGGAGCGGTTTAAAAATACCGCTGTGATTAATGAGGCCGGGGTGCGGATTTCGTGGAAATCAGGGACTGCATCCGCCTTGGATACGCGTAGCATTGCCAAGGGCAGGGATGTGGGGGCGATCAGGGTGCGCGATGCAATTACTGGCAAAGACATCGCCCATGACGTGTCTTTTGCCTTTGCATTTTATGCGTTTCACCCACAGGGCACGTGGATGTTAGGGGATTAATTTAACCAGTGCGTGGCGTTTTTTACTGGAAGATATTTTCGGTGTGGCCGCAATATCATCAACTGTCAGCATCAAGCCTGCGTCTGATACGGGTGCATCATTCAGCTTTGCCCCGCCCCCTGCAATGGCGCGTTTGGCATCCTTGCCGCTGGCCACAATGCCGGAACGCACCAGAAGTTGGGTGAAACTGATACCGTCGCCTATGTCTGCCGCACTTAGTTTCAGAGTAGGCAAATCATCCCCTACGCCGCCTTTTTCAAACACTTCTTTGGCGGTGGCCTCGGCGGCTTTTGCCGCACCCGGCCCGTGACATAAAGCGGTCACCTCATTCGCCAAAGTGATTTTGGCTTGATTGATTTCCGAGCCTTCAAGCGCACCTAGTCGCGTACATTCATCCAGCGGCAGTTCGGTGAACAGGCGCAGAAATTTGCCTACGTCTGCATCCAGCGTATTGCGCCAGAATTGCCAGAAATCGTAAGAGCTGAGCATGTCTTCATTCAGCCAAATTGCCCCAGAGGCGGATTTGCCCATCTTGGTGCCATCCGCCTTGGTCAGCAGCGGTGTTGTAATGCCAAAAACCTGAGTCTGGCTGATGCGCCGTGTCAGGTCAATTCCGTTGACGATATTGCCCCATTGGTCAGAGCCACCCATTTGCAGGCCCACATCATGGGCTTTGTTTAACGCCATGAAATCATAGGCTTGCAACAACATGTAGTTGAACTCTAGGAATGTCAGCGGTTGTTCTCGGTCAAGGCGCAGCTTCACGCTTTCCATCGCAATCATCCGGTTGATGGTGAAATGCTTACCGTAATCGCGCAGAAATTCGACGTAATTCAGCTTGTCCAGCCAGTCGGCATTATTAACCATAATGGCGTCGGTTTCGCCTGCGCCGAAATCAATGTATTTATCAAAAACCTTGCGGATGCCCGCGATGTTATCATTTATGGTCTGCGCACTGATCAACTGGCGGCTTTCGTCTTTGCCGGACGGATCACCGATCTTGGTCGTACCGCCGCCCATCAAGACAACAGGCGCGTTGCCGGTTTTTTGCAACCAACGCAGCATCATGATCTGGATAAGTGATCCGATATGTAGGCTGGTCGCCGTTGCATCAAAGCCGATATAGGCGCGCAAAGGGCCTTTGAGCAGGCGTGTATCAAGCCCCTCCAGGTCTGTGCAGTCCTGCAAGAAGCCCCGTTCAACCATAACGGTCAAAAACTCTGATTTGGGCTTGTAAGTCATGTGTTTATCGTCCTTTGATGCTAACAAAATGGTGTATACCGTGAATTTCACGAAAGGGAAGAGATTTGGCGCAATTAGAACCGATTTGGGCTTTGGGGCTAATGTCCGGCACTTCTATGGATGGGGTCGACGGGGCGATGCTGATGACCGAGGGCAAGGCCATTCATGCCTTTGGCGAAAGTCATTTCAGGCCTTATTCAAAGGCAGAACAGGGCGTTATTGCAGCGGCTATGGGGCTTTGGCCTGATGATGATCAAGCCGTTTTGCAAGCGGCGCAAAAAGTTGTGCATGACGCGCATCTTGAGGTGATTAATCACTTTCCCGACACGCAGATCGTTGGATTTCATGGGCAAACCTTGGCGCATGACCCCGATGGCGGGCGCACACACCAACTTGGGGATGGGGCGAAACTGGCAAAACAGGCAGGCCTTCGGGTGGTTTGGGATTTTCGCAGTGCGGATATGAAAGCTGGTGGGCAGGGTGCCCCTTTGGCCCCGTTTTTTCATCACGCATGTGCGCGCCAAATGGGTATGGAACGGCCCGTGGCCTTTGTGAATTTGGGCGGTGTGGGTAATGTGACGCTGGTGGACGGGTCAAAGTATTCGCCTGAACGGGCAGATGCATTGCTGGCGTTTGATACCGGGCCTGCGAATGCGCCGATCAATGATCTGATGTCGGCGCGTCTTGGGGTGGCATATGATAAAGATGGCGCGGTGGCGGCCAAAGGGGTTGTGCATACGGATATTCTGGAAACTGTGTTTCAGAATAAATATTTCTTAACAAAGCCACCCAAGTCTTTGGATAGAAACAGTTTTAGTGAATTGGATGCTTTGGTGGAAAACCTATCCACTGAAGATGCCGCCGCAACTTTAACTGCGCTTGCGGCCTCTTGCGTTTATGCGGCCCAAATGCATTTTCCGCGTGACCCGTTTCGCTGGTTTATCTGTGGCGGCGGACGTAAAAACGCATCCCTGATGAATGCGCTTCGACAAAGGTTAGGCGACAAAGTTGAAGCTTGTGAAGTTATCGGCCTTGA
This sequence comes from Amylibacter sp., assembly GCA_016764475.1. Classification (GTDB taxonomy): domain Bacteria; phylum Pseudomonadota; class Alphaproteobacteria; order Rhodobacterales; family Rhodobacteraceae; genus Amylibacter. The sequence continues at coordinate 11,191 of JAESRV010000008.1, read as the reverse complement.
TGGCGATATGCTGGAAGCACAGGCATTTGGTTATCTGGCCGCGCGGGTTTTATACGGGCTGCCGACATCATCCCCCACCACAACAGGTTGCAAAGAACCTGTTTGCGGGGGGGTAATTTCTGATCCTTAGCGGCTGGTTTCTGTCAACCGGCGCCGCACATATTCGTCAACGGTTTGCAGCATCAAGCCCATATGTTCTTCTTGTTTAAAGAAGTGATCGGCACCTTCCAGCACTTCATGGGTGACGGTGATACCTTTTTGTTCGTGCAGCTTGGCAACCAATTCGTCTGTGTCTGCGGGCGGTGCCACGCGATCAGACAATCCGTTGATGATCAGGCCCGATGCAGGGCAGGGGGCCAGAAAGCTGAAATCATACATGTTTGCGGGTGGCGACGCGCTGATGAAGCCTGATATTTCAGGGCGGCGCATTAATAGCTGCATACCGATCCACGCGCCAAAGCTGAAGCCTGCGACCCAGCAATGCTTGGCGTTGGGGTTCATTGCTTGCAGATAGTCCAGTGCAGAGGCCGCATCTGACAGCTCGCCAATACCTTGATCATATTCACCTTGCGAACGACCAACGCCGCGAAAGTTAAAACGCAGCACGTTAAAGCCCATATTATAAAAGGCATAATGCAGATTATAGACCACTTTATTGTTCATCGTGCCGCCAAACTGCGGGTGCGGATGCAAAACGATTGCAATCGGCGCGTCCTTGATGTCTTTTTGTGGATGATAGCGGCCTTCCAAGCGGCCTTCGGGGCCGGGGAATATGATTTCTGGCATTGTGCGGGGCACTCCAATTATTGTAAGTCCAAGGTGTTTACTAATAGTTGACAGTAACACTCGGAAACTTTAGAACCATTCTAAATAAAGGCGTTTTCATACCCTTTTTCAAACACAAGTGACTAAGGCCTAGTAAGCCTCACGTCAACCGAAACGACAGGAAAGTCCCGTGAAACTTAGCACAAAAGGCAGATATGCGATGATTGCGCTGGTCGATATTGCCATTGAGGGCAAAGGCAGCACGGTTTCGCTGGCAGAAATATCGAAACGTCAGGATATATCGCTGAACTATCTGGAGCAATTATTCGTCAAACTGCGTCGTGCGGGGTTTGTTGATTCTGTGCGCGGGCCAGGGGGCGGGTATAAGCTGGCCAAAACAACCGATGAAATTCGGGTGTCTGCCGTGCTGGAAGCCGTCGATGAAAGTATGGACGCGCTTTCTAAAGGCGCGGGGGCAACAGGGGCCTCTACCGGCAGTCGTGCGCAATCTTTGAACAACCGCCTGTGGGAAGGCCTGTCAGCACAGGTCTATGTGTTTTTGCACCAGACCCGCCTGTCAGATGTGATTGACAATCAAATGGCCCCGTGCCCTGCGGTACCAACACTATTTGAAGTGGTGGATGAGGCATGAACCCGCGCGTTTATATGGATTGGAATGCGACAGCACCTTTGCGGGTTGAAGCCCGCGCCGCGATGATTGCGGCGATGGATGCTGTTGGTAATCCATCAAGTGTTCATGCCGAAGGGCGTGCGGCCAAGGCAATTATAGAGCGCGCACGGGGGCAGGTTAAAGATGCTTTCGGGGCAGGTTCTGCGGATATTGCGTTTACATCCGGGGCCACCGAAGCGGCGGCTTTGGTGTTGGCGAGCAAGAATATTCAAGCATCCGGGATTGAACATGATTGTATCTCGGTTTGGTCTGATTTGACGTTGAATGCGGATATTAACGGTATTGTAGATGTGACTTCGCCGAAAGAATGCAGCCTGCAAGCGGCTAATAGTGAGACAGGGGTTTTGCAAGAATTGCCTGATGGGGTGTTCTTGTCAGACTATGTTCAAGCCTTTGGTAAAACGCCCTGCGCATTTGATTGGGCAGGCGTTACGTTTGCGTTACTTTCTGCCCATAAAGTTGGTGGCCCAAAGGGCGTAGGCGCACTTGTGCTGAAACAAGGCATAGATATTGCACCACGCATCAAGGGTGGTGGCCAAGAACAGGGCCGCCGTTCCGGCACGGAAAACGTTGTTGGTATTGCGGGTTTTGGTGCGGCTGCGGAAGCGGCGGCGCGTGATTTGGCCGATGGTGTTTGGGATCAAGTGGCCGAATTGCATGATTATCTGGAAGCCCGTATTATAGAGATTGCCCCTGAGGTGATTATCTTTGGCAAAGACGCAAAACGTCTGCCCAACACCAGCAATTTTGCCATTCCGGGCTGGAAGGGCGAAACCCAAGTGATGCAGATGGATTTGGCGGGATATGCAATCTCGGCAGGATCGGCCTGTTCCAGTGGCAAGGTGAAAGTCAGCCGCGTTTTACAGGCGATGGGGTTTGATGATGTGACGGCTTCGTCTGCTATTAGGGTCTCTTTGGGGCCGACAAATACCAAAGATGAAATAGATGGTTTTATGTACGCATGGGCCAAATCCTACACTAAATTCCGCGCTAAAGCGGCATAAAGGAAGACTGATGAGCGATGTAATWGTMAAAGATGGCGTAGAAGAAGATACCGTAAAYGCGGTGACGGCTTTGGGCGGTAAATACAAGTACGGTTTCGAGACCGATATCGAGATGGAATATGCGCCTTTGGGGCTGAATAAAGATATCGTGCGGCTGATTTCCGAGCGTAATGAAGAGCCTGAATGGCTGTTGGAATGGCGCTTGCAAGCGTTCGCGCGTTGGCAGCAAATGGAAGAGCCTGACTGGGCGATGGTGGATTATCCCAAGATCGACTTTCAGAATATTTACTATTATGCGCGGCCTAAATCTATGGCCGAAGAAAAGCCTAAATCACTGGATGATGTTGAYCCYAAGCTATTGGAAACATACGCGAAACTTGGCATTCCTTTGAAAGAACAGGCCTTGCTTGCGGGGGTTGAACTACCCGAAGAAGAACGCCGTGTGGCGGTGGATGCAGTGTTTGACAGTGTCTCTGTTGGTACCACGTTCAAGGATGAATTGGCCAAGGCAGGGGTGATTTTCTGTTCGTTTTCGGAGGCAGTTAAAGATCACCCTGAATTGGTGCGCAAATATCTGGGCACAGTGGTGCCGCAAACGGATAATTACTATGCGACACTGAATTCGGCCGTGTTTTCGGACGGTTCATTTGTGTACATCCCCGAAGGCGTGAAATGCCCGATGGAATTAAGTACATATTTCCGCATTAATGCGGAAAACACCGGGCAGTTTGAGCGTACATTAATTATTGCCGAAAAAGGCTCGCATGTGTCTTATCTTGAGGGCTGTACCGCACCGCAGCGCGATGTGGCGCAGCTGCATGCCGCCGTTGTGGAGCTGATCATTGAAGAAGATGCCGAGATCAAATATTCAACGGTGCAAAACTGGTATCCGGGTGATGAAAACGGGGTTGGCGGAATTTACAATTTCGTGACCAAACGCGCTGATTGCCGTGGGGATCGGGCCAAAGTGATGTGGACGCAGGTGGAAACTGGCTCTGCTGTGACGTGGAAATATCCAAGCTGCATCTTGCGCGGTGACGATAGTCAGGGCGAGTTTTATTCAATCGCGATTGCCAATAATATGCAGCAAGCTGACACTGGCACCAAGATGATCCATCTGGGCAAACGCACCAAATCGCGGATTGTGTCGAAGGGAATATCGGCGGGCAGGGCGCAGAACACCTATCGCGGGCTGGTTTCGATGCACCCGAAAGCTGCGAATGCGCGCAATTATACCCAATGTGACAGCCTGTTGATTGGCGATAAATGCGGCGCCCATACGGTGCCTTATATCGAAGTGAAAAACAACACGGCGCGGGTGGAACATGAGGCCACGACATCCAAGGTGGATGACGAGCAACTGTTTTATTGCCGCCAACGCGGCATGAATGAAGAAGAGGCTGTGGCACTTGTGGTGAACGGGTTTTGTAAGGAAGTGCTGCAAGCACTGCCGATGGAATTTGCGATGGAAGCGCAGGCTTTGGTGGCAATTAGTCTTGAGGGGTCAGTGGGGTGATCCAAGGAAAAATCCTGGGCCCGATCCACCAAACCGATCTGGATGCCAACCCCTTGATCAGGCAGTTTCTGATGAAGTTTTCATCCCCCATGCGCTATCTTTTCGGGCTTGTTGCAGGCCTGTTTCTTGGGGCAATTTATCCTGAAAACGTGATGCAATACTGGGCTGTTTTACAGGTCACGGCATTACTGGCAATCACATGGGTGCTGTTAAGCCTGTTCGCAAGATCAGTTGCCAAGGATGCGTTAAAGCCGATGTTGGGTGATGCGGAAAATCTGTCTGATTATCAGCTGATGTTTTCGAAAACCTGGATTGCGGCTGTGAAAGAAAAAGAGGGTGCGAATGATTGATCGCAAAACCATTCTATATGGCCTGACCATTGCCGCGATATTGTTTGTCGCAGGCTGGGTAACGGGCATGGGCGGCGGGTTGATTACCAACCTGTTATCCTCACTGTTCCTGGGCGGGGCGGCTGCGGTCTCTCTTGCCTTTATTAAGAAATACGGAAAACCGAAAGACTGAATGACATGTTAGATATTAAAAACCTTCAAGTTGGCTTGGAAGAAGAAGATAAACAAATCCTGAAAGGCGTTGATCTAAAGATCGGCGAGGGTGAGGTGCATGCGATCATGGGCCCAAACGGTTCCGGTAAATCAACCATGTCTTATGTTCTGGCCGGCAAAAGCGGTTATAAAGTAACCGGTGGTTCGGCTACTTTATACGGCGATGATCTGCTGGATATGGCGCCAGAAGAACGGGCTGCAGCGGGTCTGTTTTTAGCATTTCAATACCCTGTTGAAATTCCGGGCGTGGGAAACATGACGTTTTTGCGCACAGCCGTGAATGCACAGCGTAAAGCACGTGGTGAGCCTGAATTGACCGCCGGTGAATTTTTGAAAGAAGTGCGGACCAAGGCCAAGTCTTTGAAAATAGACGCGGATATGTTGAAGCGGCCTGTGAACGTGGGCTTTTCGGGTGGCGAAAAGAAACGCAACGAAATTCTGCAAATGGCGATGCTTGCACCCAAGATGTGTATCTTGGATGAAACCGATAGCGGCTTGGATGTGGATGCGATGAAGCTGGTAGCCGAAGGTGTGAACGCCTTGCGTGATGGCAAACGGTCATTCCTTGTGATCACGCACTATCAACGCCTGCTGGATCATATCAAACCTGACGTGGTACATATCATGGCCGATGGTAAAATCATCAAATCAGGTGGGCCTGAACTGGCTTTGGAAGTTGAAAACAACGGCTATGCCGACATTCTGGCAGAGGTGGCCTGATGGCTGTGAATAATCCCAAGTTTGATGCAAGTGAAGCTTTACTTGGTGCTTATAGTGTACCTGATGGGGCTAAATGGGCGTTGGATGCACGTAGTTTGGCGGCTGCAAACCTGCGCCGTATGGGTGCGCCTGTTAAGCGTGATGAGTATTGGAAATACACCAATCCTGTGGGCCTGACACAGGTTCCCGCGCCAAAAGCGGCCTTGTTTGAGGCAGGTGAAACCCCGATGTTTGATGCTATTGACCGGTTGAAACTGGTCTTTGTCGACGGGGTTTTCGATGCGGATCAATCAGATGATCTGGCCTTATCAGGGCTAGAGATTGAAACGCTGTCAGATGCGTTATCTAAGGATATTCACTGGGCGAAAGATCTGTTTGGTGTGTTGGAAACCAACGGCCAAACCCCCGTTGATCGCCCATTGGCCGCGTTGAATACGGCTGTGGCGCAAGAAGGTTTTGTTATCAAAGCAACGGGTAAAGTTGCGAAACCTGTGGCTATTCGCTACCTGCATGCATCCGACAGTTCTGACGCGATGGTGCATCATGTGATCAAAGTGGATGCAGGCGCATCACTGACATTATTGGAAAACGGGCCGGGGGCGGCACGGTTTAATTCGGTGATGGAAGTGGATGTTCTGGACGGCGCCGAGTTTCATCATATACGCACCCAAGGGCGCGATCATCAACGGCGCACGGCCACACATATGTTCGGGCGTTTAGGGGCACAAAGTATTTTTCGTTCGTTCACCATGACGGTGAACGGTATTCTGACACGTAATGAAAGTGTGCTGGAGTTTACCGGCGATGATGCCAAAGCCACTGTCGGCGGGGCCTCTGCCGGTGATGGCCGTGATTTTCACCATGATGATACGGTTTTTGTCACCCACGATTCGTTGAATTGTGAAAGTCGGCAAGTGTTCAAAAAAGTGCTACGCAATGGGGCCACGGGTGTGTTTCAGGGTAAAATTCTGGTCAAAGCCGATGCGCAGAAAACCGATGGCTACCAAATCTCACAAGGGTTGCTTTTGGACGATAACAGCAACTTTCTGGCCAAACCTGAATTGGAAATCTACGCCGATGATGTGATCTGTTCACACGGTTCTACCGTGGGGGCCATTGATGAAGACGCTATATTTTATCTGTTGTCACGCGGGGTGCCGAAAGCGCAAGCTGAGGATATGATGATTTTGGCCTTTTTGGGGGAAGCCATTGATGAGATTGAGGATGATGCATTAAGTGCGAATATTCATGAGCGTCTTGCCGAATGGATGGAACGCAGGCGCGGTTAGATGTCTTTGATCGGGGATATGATGCGGTCATACCGCGCCCCGCGTGGCGTGATGCAGGCGCAAGTTGAGCGTGGTATAACAGAGCCGCAAACGCTGTTTTATGCAATGTTGTTTGGCATGATGAACCTGATTGCAAACTACCCGCGTGCGGCCTATAACGCGCCTGATCCAGATACGCTTGCGGGCATGATGGCAGGGCTTTTTATCGCCTATGTTTTCTTTCTTCCGCTGGTTTTATTCGGGCTGGCTGCAATCATTCACTGGGTGATTCTGCGGTTCGGCGGACAAGCCACATGGGGGCAGGCGCGGCGTGCAATGATTTGGTCCACTGTCACGATGATCCCATTTATTTTAGTAACGGGTGCGGCTTATATATTCCAAAACAGTACCTTAGTGTCTATTGTTAATGTGATAACAGCTGTCGTATTTACGTGGCAGCTTTGGTCAAACTTCAAACAGGTCGAATTTTATTAAATATCGCTTCATATTTTAGCCATATTTAATAAGTAACCAATACACTTAAGATTTAACTAGTATTTGTGTAGCGTAAAGGATGGCCCCATGACCATGCAGCCAGAAGCATTCCAAGGATATAACGGAACTTTTTCAACCAAACGTGTAAAAATGATCGAACGCATCTATGATGCGTGGATTGACATGCGTTCTTCATCCCGCCGCCTGATCGCGGAAAACCCCAATGAGGGGCGGTTGGTGTTTTTGATATTACTATCTGATCTGATCTTCTTTCTGTCCTGGAGCCTTAAAACAGTTGTTTCACCGATCAGCAGTGCGGCTGATTATATTCCTGCGGAAATCGGGTTGTTCCTGGTTGGTGCCTTGATGGTACGCACACCTTTCATGTATCTGTTTTCACTGGTTGTGTTTGGCATTGCCAAACTGTTTCGCGGCCAAGGCACATGGTATGAAACACGCGTTTGCGTGTTCTGGGCGGCCTTGGTTTCAGCCCCTTTCAGCTTTATCGCGGCATTGGTAACCGTGGGCATGAACGGGCTAGAGGATTATGTGCCGGTATTCCAACAAGAATGGATTTCGCTGCCACCATATTGGCTGGGCCTGATCCCGTTTGTGTGGCTTATCTCAGAAGGTATCTCTGAATCGCATAAATTCAAAAATTCATCGCCTGTTTTCATCGTGATGACTTTGCTTTCACTTATATGCCTGATAGGTGTGTTTTACATGAAAGCTAACGGAGCATTCTAAATGCATATAAATGGGGTGGGCAGCCTATTTGGGCTCGCAGTGCAGACACTGCGAAGCCCTAAACGCTGTTTACGGATTATTCTGGATGTTGTGATTACAATGCCCGAAGTACTACAGGCTACAGTGTTGGTTGCAGCCTTAAGTACAATCTTATCTATTGTTCTTTTGATGATTGAACCGACCGAGGTTCAAAATGCTTTTTCGGCGTTTTCTACAAGCCCGCTGCCTTTATTTATCGTGCAAGTTGCCACGTTTTTAGGGATGGCAGGTATGGTCACTTATGTCGGGCGTTTGTTTCAGGGGCACGCAACATACAAAGAATCCCTGACCGCACTTGTCTGGATGCAGGTTGTGTTATTCGGTGTCAGCATGGTGCAGCTTGTACTTGGGCTTGTGGCCCCGTTTCTGGCACCGATCCTGTTTCTGGCTTCAATGATGATCATGATCCACCTGATCGTGAATTTCATCATGGAATTACATGGGTTTAAGAATATACTTTTTGTTATTGCCGGCATAGTCGGCACGTTCTTTGCCTTGGCGGTTTTCTTTACCATTATATTATCCATGTTAGGGTTGGCCCCTGAGGTTGTTTAAGATGTATGACGTTACAAAAATCCGCAAAGACTTTCCCATTCTGTCACGTGAAGTGAACGGCAAACCGCTGGTTTATCTGGACAACGGCGCGTCCGCACAAAAACCGCAAGTGATGATTGATGCCATTACGCAGGCTTATAGCCATGAATATGCCAATGTGCATCGCGGGCTGCATTACCTGTCTAATTTGGCGACCGATAAATATGAAAAAGTGCGTGGTAAGGTGCAGCGGTTTTTGAATGCGCAGCATGAGGATGAAATCCTGTTTACCACAGGTACGACCGAAGCGTTTAACATGATTTCCTACAGCTGGGCTGCCCCCCGCTTGCAGGCAGGAGATGAGATTATTTTAAGTGTGATGGAACATCACGCCAATATCGTGCCCTGGCATTTTTTGCGCGAACGCCAAGGTGTTGTGCTGAAATGGATTGAAACCGATGTGAACGGTGATTTAGACCCGCAAGCGGTTATTGATGCCATCGGGCCGAAGACAAAAATGATTGCAATTACCCATATGTCCAATGTGTTAGGCACTGTTGTTGATGTAAAAACCATCTGTGCGGCGGCGCGTGCGCGCGGTGTTCCCGTAGTGGTTGATGGCTCTCAATCCAGTGTTCATATGCCTGTTGATGTGCAAGACATCGGTTGTGATTTCTTTGCCATAACCGGACATAAACTTTATGGGCCAACGGGATCGGGTGCGCTTTATGTGCGCCGTGATCGCATGGCTGAAATGCGCCCCTTTATGGGCGGCGGCGATATGATCCGCGATGTCAGCCGTGATGTGGTCACTTATAACGATGCGCCCCATAAGTTCGAGTCCGGCACGCCCGGCATTGTTCAAACCATCGGCATGGGGGTGGCGCTAGACTATATGATGGATCTGGGAATGCAAAATATTGCCCAACATGAACGGGTCATCCGCGATTATGCGCAAAAACGCTTGTCTGGCCTTAACTGGCTGAATATTCAGGGTAATTCCGCTACTAAAGGGGCTATCTTCAGCTTTACGCTGGATGGTGCTGGCCACCCGCATGACATCTCTACCGTGGTCGATCAAAAAGGTATTGCGGTCAGGGCAGGGCACCACTGTGCGCAACCTTTGATGACACATTTGGGTGTAACAGCGACGTGTCGCGCATCATTCGGGCTATATAATACCACCGAAGAAGTGGACAAACTTGTGGACGCGTTAGAGCTGTGCCACGATTTGTTTTCTTAAGACCTATTTGCTGGATTTATAACTGTGCCAAGGTCGCGTACCATGTGTATCGCGATTAATGTTATAGGCGCGCGGTTGGTTGGATCGTTCAATCGCACGCTTCGCACTATTGGGCATTTCACTTGACTGTGAAGGGGCTTTGAGGGGCATTTCAAATAAACGCTTCAAAGATATATGCGGTATCATACCCATTTGTTAATATTTACTTACCATTTACTTACTTACAACATTATCAACCTATAAGGAATAAATGCGTTCGAATTGTGGTAAAATTTAGATGTTTAAGTATTATCAGTAATTACAATACCTTAATGAGTTTAATTAAAGTCGAATACACTTAATCCAGTTGTCATTTCATCCAACCCAAGGGGGCGTGTCACAGGGGCCTCTGCACGAGACAGGCAGCCTTGACGTTCACAAAGCCTGCAAGATGTGCCTGTCGGGATCGGCTGTTCGTCGGTGTTTATGTGATCTGCATAGACGGTTTGGGCCAAATGTTCGGCATTACAGCCCAACAATAATGCCGTGCGTCGGATATGTTCGCCCAATGCGGGTTGGGGGCCATCCACACTGCGTGTGAGAACGAAAAACTCACTGCCATCGCTGGTTTCGACCATATCCAGCTGAATTTGGCGCGGCTGGATAAGGGCTTGATATACAGGCAATTTAGGGCATGAACCGCCGAATTTAGCTTTGGGATAGCCTTTCACACCGGAACGGCGCAATATATTGCCCGCATGATCCACTTCCATCAGGAAAAACGGCAGGCCTGCCTGATTGGGGCGGTTCATCGTGGTCATGCGCATGGCGGCACGTTCAAAGCTGACCCCGAAACGCGCAGCAAGGGCGGACACATCACTTTTAAGGGTCTTGGTCGCCCGCAAAAACGCCCCGTAGGGCATCAATATGGATAATGCGGCATAGCGTGACAGCTCATTTCGCACCAAACGCTGCGCTTCATCCGATGACAAGGTTAACAGATTAAGTTCTTCCTGAATGGCTTGTGGGATTGCCAACAAGGTAACCTCGGCGGCTAATTCATAAAGCTGTTCAACCGGCGAAAGCCGGTCGGATATGAACAGTCGTAAAGTGTGTTTGTCAAAACGGCGCAAGTGTTGTGGCATCACATGAATGGGTAGTTTTTGCACTCCAAAGATGAAAACTACGCACTTTCCGCTTTAAATATTTCAGAACACAGCAAAGCGAGCATCGTAACAGACCAGCTAAGGCGGCAATCTGTAAAAAAATTACATTCAAACACCATTTTTAATCGAGAAGTAGCATTAAAAACACGCCAAAGTCAACTCTTACATCAACGTATGTTAGAAGAACAAAACCAAGAATTCGCTGATATTTCTAAATTAAAAAACATCAATAATGAACTCAATATTCTGACTAATAATTTGCTCTTACTAACACAAAAAATTCAAGAAACATATCCAGAACTCCATTACAAATCAGAGGAAATTAAGAAACAAGACCTGCTTCAACTCTTACAAAAAGAGCAACAATTACTCATCGAATATTTTGTTGGTTCAGACGCTGTTTATGTCTTTTCTTTTGCCAAAAACAACCCTGTCAGTTTTCGGCAAATAAAAAACAAAGA
>JAESRV010000101.1 GCA_016764475.1 Amylibacter sp. | reverse complement strand
GATAGGAAAACCCCACATCTGATTGATCTTTGACAATGTCATACTCAATCGCTTCGGCCCAGACAAGTTGGCTGAAGCTGAAGAAAAACAAAATGAATATTGAAAAAAACTGCATGCGTCTGATCCTTTAGTGTGTGTTGCCCTCTGTCAACACATGCGCCGCTGGCTTTATTCGCATAAATCGCAAGAAAAAGTAAATAACAAATAATATCAATACGTTAACATAGTATCCTATCTGGGACACCCGGATTTATTTTATGTAAAAGCCTCGGGCTGCGCCTCATGCGCCATATAATCCAGCACCGCATTGACAAAGCCAGCCTCGCGCCCTTCCGGGAAGAAAGCTTTGGCCACATCCACATATTCACTGATCACCACCTTGGGCGGGGTCTTGCCCACAACCAGCTCGGCCCCGGCTGCCCGAAACAGGGCGCGCAAAGTGCTATCAATACGATCTATCGGCCATTTCGCCACCAACGCCCGATCAGTCAGCTGATCAATTTTCGCCTGCTGGTTGACCGCTTCAAAGATCAGCGTTTCAAACAGATTGACGTTGCCGCTCACAAACGTACCTTCTTCAGTTTCCGCCCCGAAACGGTGTTCAATAAACTGGTCACGCACCTCTTCCAAGGTGGTGTCACCCGCTTCCATCTGGAACAGGGCCTGCACCGCGTAAAGCCGCGCGGTTGATTTCATTTGTCGTCTGTCGGGCTTGGGGGTCATGCCGTTTTATTACCGTTTGTTTTGTCTGCGATGATGATATGTTCGGCATCCGGTTTGAAACCGATACCTTTGGTGGGCCTATTGAAGTGATTGCTCAGCATAATCAAGTGCAAAGCGGCATCCGCTGCCCCGCCACCCTTATTTTGTCCTTTATGATCGGCACGAACATCGGCTTGCTCGCGGTTTTCGACGGTCAGAATGCCGTTACCGATGCAAAGCCCCTGCAAACCCAGTTCTGACAAGCCGCGAGAGCTGTCATTGCAAACCGTATCATAATGCGTGGTTTCGCCGCGAATGATGCAGCCCAAAGCCACATAGCCCTGATATTTGTTATTATTACAAGCCAGACGAATGGCGATGGGCACTTCCAAAGCCCCCGGCACTTCGGCCACATCATATGTGGCCCCAGATGCAGTGATCGCGGCTTTTGCCCCTGCCAACAGATTATCCGCGATGTCCTTGTAATAGGGCGAGATCACGATCAACAGATGCGGTGCATCCCCATCAAACTTCGGGGCAGGCAGGCTGTAATGGGTTTCACTTTGGGCCATGGCTTATGCTTTCGACAGGGGATGAGTGCCGACTATTTCCAGATGATACGCATCCAGCCCGATGAACTTGGGCAGGGGGGTATCCGTCAGCAGAATAATCTTGGTCAGCCCCATAGTAGACATGATCTGCGCCCCAAGTCCCGTGTGGCGCAAGGTTTTGGGTTGGGCTTCATCTTGGGTCGGCAGTTTGGCATCAAGATCGCGAAACAGCACCACAACACCGCGTCCGGCATCAGCGATAACCTGCATCGCATTCGATAGCTTATCACTACGCCCCGGGCCAATACCCAGCATGTCTTCAAAGGTGTTCATGGCGTGGGTGCGCACCAGAACGGGTTCGTCGGTGGTGATGTCACCTTTGGTCAGCACCACATGATCCGCACCTTCGGTTTGATCGGTAAATACCCGCAACTGCCAGTCACCGCCAAATTGGGATGTGACCAAACGGTTGTCGGTTTCACGCACCAGATTATCGTAGCGCAGACGGTAGGCAATCAGATCTGAAATCGTGCCGATTTTCAGATCGTGTTTACCGGCAAACTTAATCAGGTCGGGCAGGCGGGCCATAGTGCCATCATCATTCATAATCTCGCAGATCACCCCTGACGGGTTCAGCCCTGCAAGCCGCGATACATCAACGGCGGCTTCCGTATGCCCCGCGCGTACCAGAACACCGCCGTCTTTGGCGCGTAAGGGAAAAACGTGGCCGGGGGTGGCAATGTCTTCGGTGCGTACTTGCGGATTGATCGCCACAGAAACCGTGTGGGCGCGGTCATGGGCCGAAATGCCGGTGGTCACACCTTCGCGGGCCTCAATGGATACGGTAAACGGGGTTTCGTGGCGCGATGAATTGCTGCTGGTCATCATCGGCACGCCCAGCCGCTCTATCTGTTCGTCTGTCAGGGTCAAACAAATTAACCCGCGCCCGTGGGTGGCCATGAAATTCACCGCTTCAGGGGTGGCCATTTGGGCGGGGATCACCAGATCACCTTCGTTTTCGCGGTCTTCGTGATCCACAAGAATGAACATACGGCCATTGCGGGCGTCTTCGATGATGTCTTCTATGGGGGAGATTATCGTTGTCATTTAAGTGCCCTGCATTTCGTTCAAACGCGCCACATAACGGGCCAGCGTATCTATTTCCAGATTGATCGGGTCGCCCACGGCCAAATCACCCCATGTGGTTTCGGATTTGGTGTGGGGGATGAAATTCACGTCAAAGCCGGCACCATCCACGCCATTGACGGTTAATGAGGTGCCGTTCAGCGCAACCGAGCCTTTGGGGGCGATAAATTTGGCCAATTCAGCAGGGGCTTCAAAGGTTACGCGGGTGCTGTCACCCTCATCCCTGATGCCCGTGACTTTTGCCACGCCGTCAACATGGCCTGAAACAATATGGCCACCCAGCTCATCCCCCACTTTCAGGGCGCGTTCCAGATTGATCTTTGAGCCAACCTGCCATTTTGCCCCGATATTTGTTTTAGATGTGGTTTCGGCGGAAATCTCCACGTCAAACCAGCTTTGCACATCGGCCCCGCCTTTTTCGATAACCGTCAGGCAAACACCGCTGCACGCGATGGATGCGCCCAAATCGATGCCGTTGTGATCATATTGTGTGGCAATACGCGCACGCAAATCGCCACGTTGTTCCAGTTCTGTGACTGTTCCGATGTCAGTGATAATTCCAGTGAACATTAGCATATCCTTGCGATCAACACTGTCTGAATTAGCCTGTCATCGGGTTAACGGCAAGATAAGATGCTGACAAATCTGCGGGCGGACATGATAAATCTACAATACGGGCTTGTTTGTCTTATATTTTGCGCAGAAATAGAGTATGATGAGTCCTGTGTTTCCACCACTGGTGGCTGTTGATTGGTAAACGATGATTAAAGACGATAATTCGGATCGCAAGTTCCTGTTTTTGCAAGGGCCGCACGGGCCATTTCAATACCGTTTTTCAAAGAAACTTATAATGCGCGGGGTCAGCGTTCATAAAATCTGCTTCAACGCAGGGGATCTCTTTTTTTGGCGTAATTCAAAAACCCGGTCTGATTTTCTGGGCAAGACTGAAGAATGGTCTGATTATATCCTGGATACCCTGAAAGAGGGTTATACAGATGTTGTGATCTACGGCGATAACCGCCCTGCGCATGTAATCGCGGCAAAACATGCCAAGGCACTGGGTGTTACGGTGCATTATCTGGAAGAGGGCTATTTGCGCCCCTATTGGGTAACGTACGAGCGTGGCGGCATCAATGGCGCGTCGCGTTTGGTGGATACATCCATAAAACAGATGCGTGCTGAGCTTAAGGGGGGGGAAATGGAACAATCCGCCGCCCCTGTACTTTGGGGCGATATGCGCCAACATATTCTGCTAGGGGCGATTTATCATTGGCATATCATGTATCGCAACAGTGATTTTATCAATTATACGCCACACAGGGATAATTCGGTGCGCAGTGAGTTTCGATTGCACTTTGTAAAAATCCTGAACCGTATTCCGCATGCAATACAGCGCAGAATAAGCACCAGACGGCTGATTGCAAGCGGGGTGACCTATCATTTAGGTATCTTGCAACTGGGCCACGATGCCTCGATCAGGCGGTACAGTAAATATACCGGCATGGATGCTTTTATGCGTGAATGTGTGGAAACTTTTGCCAAACATGCCCCCAAGCACCACCATCTGGTTTTCAAGGCGCATCCCTTGGAAGATGAACGCAAGCCCTTGGGACGTGTGGCCGATGATCTGGCGAAAGAGTTTAATGTGCAAGGCCGCATTCATTATATACGGGGTGGCAAGCTGGCGCATATCCTTGATTTTGCCTCTAGCGTTGTAACGATTAATTCAACGGCGGCACAACAGGCCCTTTGGCGCGGTTTACCGCTGAAAACCATGGGGCAAAGTGTTTGTGATAAGGCCGAATTTACCTCAAATCAGGATTTGGGGGCGTTTTTTGCCAACCCGAAGAAGCCCGATTTGGCCGCATATCGTGATTATCGACAGTATCTTTTGGCTACATCGCAAGTTCCCGGTGGTTTTTATTCACGGGCCAGCAGACGGCGATTACTACTACAGATTGTGGATTTAGTGTTAAATAAGCAAGATACATACCAAATGTTGACAGATACAAGTGCCGCAGCCGTGCAACAGTCGGTGTTGAGAAAAGCCTAAAGTAAACAAATGCTGGCATTATGCATCGCGATTGACTAGATTCTAACAAAATTGAGGCAGAAAAAGACGAGAAGGGCAGGTTACATGTCACGTCGCAGTACATCTTGGGTCCGCAAAGCGGCCCTATTCACTATGATATTTTCAGTTGCAGCCTGTGGCTTGCCACGGTCTGGCCCGAACAAAAAAGAGATTTTTGCGGGTAGCATTCAACGACAAGGCAATGCTTTTATTGTCTCGGTCAATGATCGGGTTGTGCAAGCAACCAAGCAAGCACCTGCCGTTGGCTTTGATGCCAAGTTCCAAAGAGCAGGGCGCATTGGTGCGGATACCATCCGCCCGGGCGATGTTTTGGCGCTGACAATTTATGAGAATGTTGACGAGGGTCTATTGGGGGTTGCAGGTATACCCGCTACCCTTACAGAACTTCAGGTCGATCAGGCCGGCTTTATTTTTGTGCCTTATGCAGGGCGTATTAAAGCCGCCGGCAATACACCGGAAGCTTTGCGCGGTATTATTACGCGTAAACTGGATACACAAACACCTGATCCGCAAGTGATCGTTCGTCGTTTGCCTGGGGATGGTTCTACTGTTTCCATTGTAGGCTCAACGGCCCAAGGCGTATATCCTATTGAGGCTTCAACTGCGACATTATCGTCTATGATTGCAAAAGCGGGCGGTGTTACCACAGCACCTGAAAACACCCGCGTGACGGTTATTCGCGGGTCGCACAAGGGTACGGTTTGGCTGGAGGATCTTTATAAAAGTAATCGTCAAGATATTGCTTTGCGCCCGGGTGATCGAATTTTACTAAAAGTAGATACCCGTCGTTTTACCGCACTTGGGGCAACCGGTGCGCAATCATTAGTCGAGTTTCCTGCACCTGAAATGTCTGCGATTGAAGCGATTGCCTTTATGGGTGGTTTGAACAGCAATCTGGCAGACCCCACAGGTATTTTCATATTCCGAGACGAGTCTGCGGAATATGCAAACCGTGTTCTGGGGCGCGACGATTTTGAAACCTCAAAACGTTTTGCCTATGTGCTGAACCTGACCGATCCTATGGGCATATTTCTGGGTCGTGATTTTCAAATTCGCGATGGTGATACGATTTACGTTACCGAAGCACCATATGTAGCCTGGACCAAAACCCTGACTGTGCTAACGGGTACTGTTGGTGCTATTGCGTCAGTTGCCAACGCGGCACAAGGTACGAACTAGGCAGCCTTATCATGGCAAAAAAATCAGGCGCGCGCGACACTGCTAATCGGGCGCGCCTTTTCGTTTACAGCCTTGGTTTTATCTTTCAAAAACCTGTACGGCGCATTTTAATGGCGCATGGTTGGGGGCTTAAGCTAGGGCTGCCCTTAGCGGGCAATGATGCCATTGCGGTATGGGGGCGCAAGCCAGTTTCAAAGCGCGGCTTTGCAGTTGCCCGCCGTTTCAAAAAGCCGGTTGTGACTGTTGAAGATGCCTTCTTGCGTTCTGTCTTGACAGGGCGCGAAGGTGAAGCCCCTTTGGGGCTGATTATGGATGAAACGGGTGTTTATTTTGATACGGCATCGCCCAGTGATCTGGATGGATGGTTCCATAAATCTTTGGCACTATCTAAGCCTGAGTTACAGCAAGCGATTGATAATATGGCGCTTATCGCCCGTTTGAAGCTTTCGAAGTATAATAATTATTCAACAGATAAAGTGACGTTGCCGAAGGGTTATATACTGGTCATCGACCAAAGCATAAACGATGCGGCGATCACATTGGGTGGCGCGGATGCGGATAGTTTTTCTGATATGCTGGCCGCTGCAAAAGCTGAAAACCCCGATAAGAAGATATTGATAAAAACCCACCCTGAAACCCTTGCAGGCAAACGGCAGGGGTATTTTTGTGAACAGGATTGTGATGATCAGGTTGGTTTGATTACGGCGCATATGTGCCCTGCGGACTTATTTGAAAAAGCCCTGAAAGTATATTGCGTGACATCGCAAATGGGGATGGAGGCAATTTTTGCGGGCCTTAAGCCTGTGGTTTTTGGCCGTCCTTTCTATGCGGGCCTTGGTCTGTCAGATGATCGCGGCCCTAAATCGGACAGAGGGATAGCTTTAACGCCTGCGCAGATGTTTTGGGCCACGCATATGCAGTATTCAAAATGGTATGACCCCTATTTTGACCGCGCGACCGGGCTGGGGCAGGTCGCCACGATATTACATGCCCGCGCGCGCCAACATGCGCAAAACCAAACGCCTGCGATTTGTGTGGGGATGCGCCTGTGGAAGCGCGGATTTTTGCGTGCTTTCCTGTCAGGTGGACGCGCTGTTCCGATCTTTACCGATGATCCGTTGGATGCGGTAGAAATTGCTAACCGCAAGGATGGTCGGGTTCTGGTTTGGGCTGGCAAAGAAAGCCAAGAACTTACAAATGCCTGCGCCTTAAGGGATGTACCGCTAATCCGCGTCGAAGACGGTTTTTTGCGCTCTGTCGGCCTTGGTGCGCAGCTGGTGGCACCGGTTTCTTTGGCGTTTGATAATACGGGCATATATTATGATCCAACGTGTGCCAGTCAGTTGGAACATATCCTAAATGCCAGTGATACCTTGTCAGATTTTGATCTGAAACGGGCGGGTGCGGTGCAAGACCGCATTATTGCGTTGAAAATGACCAAGTATAATGTGGCAGATAGAACCGTGAAAATCACAGCGCAAAAGGGCCAAACGATTATTCTGGTTCCGGGGCAAGTTGAGGATGATGCTTCAATCCAAAAAGGTGCGGGGCAGATAAAGAGTAACCTTCAACTGCTGCAAGCCGTGCGCCAGGATTTTCCTGATGCATATATCATCTATAAACCGCACCCCGATGTAGAGGCAGGCTTGCGTGTGGGCGGTAGTGAGGCGGATAAATATGCAGATATTGTTGCCGCTGAGTGCAATATGGCAGTGCTTTTGGAACAGGTTAACCGCGTTGCCACGATCACATCCCTTGCGGGGTTTGAGGCGTTGTTGCGCGGTAAGGCAGTGACTTGTTATGGCAACCCGTTCTATAGCGGCTGGGGGCTGACAGATGACCGTGCGGACAAGATAAATCGTCGCAAAGCACGGCCCAGTTTAACAGCTTTGATCCATGCCTGCCTGATAGAATACCCGCGCTACTGGGATCCTGTCACAGGCAAGCCTTGCCCTGTGGAGGTTGTTCTGGAACGCTTTGAACGCGGGCAAATGGGGGCTGGAACGGGTGCTTTCGTGCGTATTTTGGCAAAATTACAGGGCCTGTTTGCCAGTTACGCACATCTGTGGCGTTAAAGTATTTCGCGGTTAATTAGGTTCTGATCCCAAGATGAAACAGACTTTATTTGCACTACTAAACTAGTTTACTGGTTTAGTCGTGCAAGCCAATAGTTATCCGGCCTGTATGGTCATTACATTAAGCAGAAAACCATTCTGCCATTAAATCAGTACCAAAACGTCTTTGGGAAATCAGCTTGAATCGTGGGGCTTGCGCTAAAGTATCAACACCCATCGCCCCCAGATTAGGGGTGCCGTCCGCGCCAATGGCGATGCCTGCGGTCATCGTGATCAGGCGGTCAACGTAGCCTTCGCGGATCAGGGATGCGGCCAGCTTGCCGCCGCCTTCGCAAAACACCCGCGTGATGCCTTTGTCTGCCAACTTGCCCAATGTATCGCTTAAAGACAACGTGCCGCCTTCAACGGCGCATTCGATCAAAGTTGCCCCAGTTTCATCCCAACCGGTACTATTTGCACTGGCCCCATGACACATCCAAACGGGGCTGTCTTTTGCCGTGCGGCCCAACTGGCTATCCACCGGTGTTGACAGGTTTCGATCCAGAATAACCCGCACAGGGGTACGATTTTCCAGCCCGTTTAGTCGTACGTCCAAGCCGGGGTCATCCGCTACACTTGTGCCGCGACCGACCATCACCGCATCATGTGTAGCACGCAGAAAATGAACATAGGCGCGCGATGCGTCGCCCGTAATCCATTGGCTTTCGCCTGTGGATGTAGCTATTTTTCCGTCCAGACTACTGGCAAGTTTCAAGGTCACAGCAGGGCGGTTTTGCGTCACACGGGTTAGAAACCCGATGTTGGCTTGTTGTGCCTCAACCTCTAAAACACCCATGCGCAGATCAATATCCGCCGCCCGCAACCGATCAAAACCTTTGCCTGCCACACGCGGATCAGGGTCGCCGCATGCGGCAACCACACGTGCAATGCCCGCATCCACCAAAGCATCCGCACAAGGCGTGGTTTTACCAGTATGCGCACATGGTTCCAGCGTGATATAGGCCGTGGCACCCTTGGCGGCATCGCCTGCTTGTGCCAAGGCCACACGTTCTGCGTGGGGGCGGCCGCCACCCCCTGTCCAGCCGCGCCCTAAAACCTGGCTATTTTTGACGATAACACAACCAACGGCGGGATTGGGCCATGTTTGCCCCAGTCCACGTGCCCCTAATGCAAGGGCCAGACGCATCCAGCGGTCATCTGCCGAATGCAAATCCATGGTTAATCTTTATCGGCTTCAGGCGGGCGCAATTCATGCACAAAATCTTCAAAATCATCCGCTTCCTGGAAGTTTTTGTAGACCGAGGCAAAGCGCACATAGGCCACCGTATCAATGCGTGCCAGGCTATCCATCACGATCTCACCGATTTTATCGCTGTTGATATCTGTGTCGCCCAAGCTTTCCAAACGGCGCACAATGCCTGAAATCATCTGTTCAACGCGATCCGGATCAACCGAGCGTTTTTGCAAGGCGATACGGATTGAGCGGGCCATTTTATCGCGGTCAAAATCTTCGCGCTTACCGTTCTTTTTAACAATCACCAGATCGCGTAATTGCACGCGCTCATAAGTGGTGAACCGTCCGGCACACGAAGGGCATAAACGCCTGCGGCGGATTGCTGCGTGATCCTCTGCCGGGCGCGAATCTTTGACTTGCGTATCAGTGTTACCGCAAAACGGACATCTCATGGGCCTCTACCTCGATATTATTTTTATTATTGTGGATAAGTATACGAAAAATTCAGGCATTTGGGTAGTGAAAAGTGATTCGCAACTAAATATAGTGCATGTGCCAAGTTGCTATGGGTGAAAACTGTGATTATTGCGTATTTGACAATGTGGAAGGAATTGCAAGCGTGCTGAAATTACCCCTCTAAACTTGGCAGTAAATTTACCTATGGCGTCCCTTTTCACCCACGTTATCACATCCCCCGCAGCCTTAAAATTGCGGGCGGCAAACAAGTGGAAATAGATCCACTATTGACGGCGCGCGCCAAACCCCTGATATTTCGGGAAAACCGCGCCAGTGGCGCAGGATTAATAGGTCCTGACCCTAGTTGAATCCGCGTAAGATTACTGCGCATGAAAAAGGAAGCTACATTATGATTGAACGCCTACACACATCCCAAAGAATGAGCAAGATTGTGAAACATAACGGGGTGGTTTACCTGTGCGGGCAGGTGGGTAAGCCGCAAGATAATGTGGCGGATCAAACCCGCGAATGTTTGCGCCTTGTGGATGAATTGCTGGCTCAGGCGGGCACATCTTCCAAGAATATGTTGCAAGCCATCATCTGGCTGGCAGACATGAAGGATTTCGCTGAAATGAATGCGGTATGGGATGCTTGGGTGCCGGAAGGCCACGCGCCTGTGCGCGCTTGTGGTGAAGCAAAGCTGGCGACACCGGATTATTTGGTGGAAGTAATTATAACGGCGGGGCTGTAATTGGCTGATTTCAGCTTGTGGTTGAAAAAATAAAAGGTTGCTATACGAACTGTGGCTGAAATATGATCAAATCATTCAAAATCTCATCTCTAATTTCAATGCAGGACTAAGGTGTTGATTTTATTACACTAATAAAATGGAAAAGCGCGAAATATAAATATGAAACAACATGCTTTTGCCTTTTTTTATCCGTAAATAATATGTTGAGATAGGTTAAGCTGAAATAATAATAATCTTACCTTGGTAATGACTATATAAATCTCAAAGGACTGGGGAATATGCAAAATAAAATGACAACACAAGATATTGAGCTGACCGAGGACATGGCGCAAACGCTGTACACTTATTTTTCAAGCTATGAAAAAGACGGTGTTGTCACGCTGGAAAGCAATGACATGGGCCTTTGGTTAAAGAACCACCGCACCAACTCACGACAGTTTTTGGGCAAGGCGCGTTTGCCAGAACAACAAATGGCAGATGTCACCATTCACTGATTTTTAAGTAAATTTACGGAAGAATTTTGTTTTATCAAACATATCTTCCAGTTCTTGCATCCGGCTGCGGGTATGCGGCCAGATTAACTCTTGCACCTCGGCCAAAATGGTTTCCAGCAACAACAGGCTGGCAACAGACGAATCCCATGCGGACGGCACCACAATTCTGGAACTGAAAACCAGATCGGTAAACTGGCTGATCGGTGAAATCCACTGATCCGTCATCAATATAATCGTGGCCCCTTTGTTTGCTGCCATCTCTGCCAGCTTCAAGGTGCTGTTCTCATACCGGCGCACATCAAAAATCACGATGACATCGCCTTTTTTCACGTTCAGCAAGTAATGCGGCCAGGCGTTTGAAATAGATTGGATGTGGGTGACGTTGGGGCGGATAACCTGCATGTGCAAAAAGAAGTAATCTGCCAGCGCGCGGGTGATGCGCCCACCCACAACATAAATCGTGCGTTGTTCGTCTGCCAATAGCTTACAAGTCGCATCGAAAGTGGCAGGATCAATCTGCGCCAAGGATTTCTTGATGTTTTTCATCACCGCATCGGTGAAGCGGTTTAAAATATGCGTGTCAGGGGCATCACCAGCCCATTTATCATACTTTGCAATGGGGCCGGAAATTTTTGCTTCCAGTTCCTTGCGCAGCTGTTTCTGAAATCCGGGAAAACCTTTGAAACCCAGTTTTTGCACCAAACGGGCAACCGTTGGGGTGGAAACACCTGCTTTATGTGCAACACTGGTGATCGAGCCCAGCCCAGATACAGGATAATTTTCCATAATGGCATCCGCCAACTGGCGTTCCGCACGGGTGAGTGCATCCGATTTTGCCTGTAATCGTTCTGAAATGGTTCCTGATAGCATAATTGCGCCTCCCAAATGTGGGTATACCGACTGATTGCACTTATTTGAAGGGGAATTAACAAAAACAAATTGACAGGCCGCCCTTAACTGAAGAGAATTTTACAAAGTTGATATTTGGGGAATCGGTTTGTCAAAATTTACCACATCTAATACCGCGCCAGACGCATCAGCCCATGTGATAAATCGCAATGGGCCGGCACGGGTGGTGCTGGTGTGTGAACACGCCAGCAATCACATTCCGGATCGGTATGCGGGCCTTGGCCTGACGCAAGCTGCCATGGTATCACATGCCGCGTGGGATCCGGGGGCACAGGCCGTGACCGAACGGATGAGTGAAATACTTGATGCACGTGCGGTGCTGGGAACGGTTTCGCGTTTGGTTTACGATTGCAACAGGCCGCCAACCTCACCCGGGGCGATCCGGGCTGTCAGCGAACAGATCATTGTGCCGGGCAATGCCGCACTTGAAGTTGCAGCACAGATAGAACGTGTGGAAACGGTCTATCAACCGTTTACAAAAACGCTTGATAGCACCATAAAATCTATGAAATCGCCCCCGGTACTTGTCAYAATCCACAGTTTTGTCCGTACATATAACGGGGAAACCCGTGATGCTGACATCGGCATCATCCATGATGAAGATGCACGTTTGGCTGAAACCATGATCGGCCTGTCGAATGGGGATAAAGGGCTGAAGTTTGCTTTGAACCAACCCTATTCACGCGATGATGAAGTGACCCATACGCTGGAACTGCACGGCACAAAAAACGGTCTGGTCAACGTGATGATTGAAGTTTGCAATGACTTGATCGAAACCCCCGCAGAGCAAGATAAGATTGCGCAGGTGCTGGTGGATTTGCTAACCGTTAGCCTGAATGAAATGAACGAAGATGTATCTGTTGCCAAGAAAGCATGACAGATAAAATTCACTACTTTTAACACTTAATAGGAACGCACATGTCTGGAATTCTTAGTTTTGACACGCTGAAGTCGCAAGTCGCGGACGGCACTATTGATACAGTTCTGGTCTGTATTATCGATATGCAAGGCCGCCTGATGGGCAAGCGCTTTGTGGCACAGCATTTTGTTGATGGCGGTTGGGAAGAAACCCATTGCTGCAATTACCTGCTGGCAACTGATCTGGAAATGGCCACGCCTGACGGCTATGCGTCGACCAGCTGGGAAAGCGGCTATGGCGATTATGTGATGAAGCCTGACATGGCCACATTGCGCCAAGTGCCGTGGCTGGAAGGCACCGTGATGATCCTGTGCGATGTGCTGGATCATAACACCCATGAACCGGTGCCGCATTCACCGCGTGCGGTGTTGAAAAAGCAAATAGCGCGCTTGGCGGACATGGGCTTTGACCCGATGATGGCCACCGAGCTGGAATTTTTCATCTTCGAGAAAAGCTTTGATGAAATTCGCAAATCGGGTTTCCGTGATATGCAGCCGATCAGCGGTTATAATGAGGATTACCACATCTTCCAGACCACTAAAGAAGAACATATCATGCGGCCCATCCGCAATCATTTGTATGCCGCCGGCCTGCCGATTGAAGGCACCAAGGGTGAGGCAGAAGCGGGGCAGGAAGAGCTGAATATCAAGTACGGCACGGCGATGGATACCGCCGATCACCACACCATTGCCAAACACGCGATCAAGGAAATTGCATGGCAACAGGGCCATGCGGTGACGTTTCTGCCGAAATGGGATCACAACCGTGTGGGGTCATCATCCCACGTACACCAATCCTTGTGGAAAGACGGCAAGCCTGCGTTTTACGATAAAGATGCAGAACTGGGCATGTCCCAACTGATGCGCGATTATATGGGCGGCTTGCTGAAATATGCACCTGACTACATGTACTTTCTGGCCCCCTACATCAACAGCTATAAACGCTTTTCAAAGGGTTCATTCGCGCCCACACGCACGATCTGGTCAGTGGATAACCGCACCGCAGGTTTCCGCCTATGTGCCGCAGGCAGCAATGCCGTTCGCATTGAATGCCGCATCCCCGGATCAGACATGAACCCATACTTGGCAATGGCGGTGCAATTAGCCGCAGGCATCAAGGGCATTGAAGATAAAGAACCGCTTGATCCGCCATCCGAAGGCGATGCATATGAGGGCAAGGGTGGCTATATCCCGCAAAACCTGCGCGATGCCAAAGACACGCTTAAAGCTTCAAAAATGTTGCGCGAAGCACTGGGGGATGATGTGGTCGACCACTACACCCGTGCTGCGGAATGGGAACTGGAAGAATTTGACAAGGTCGTGACCGATTATGAAATCGCACGCGGATTTGAAAGAGTATAACAATGACAAACACTGTAAAATGTATCTCGCCCATCGATGGGTCGCTTTATGCTGAACGCCCTGTTCTAAGTGAAGCTGCCGCAAATGAAGCGGTTGCGCGGGCAAAAGCGGCGCAGGTTGAATGGGCGGCACGCCCCTTGGCTGAACGCATTGCTTTAGTGCAAGCGGGCGTGGCCGCTGTGGGTGAGATGAACGACGAGATCGTCATTGAACTGGCACATCAAATGGGCCGTCCCGTGCGTTATGGCGGCGAATTTGGCGGCTTTAACGAGCGTGCCAGCCATATGGCGGATATTGCCGTGGAAGCTTTAGCCCCGATCATTGTGGAAGACAGTGATGCGTTTATCCGCAAGATCAAACGCATCCCCCACGGTGTAGTGCTGGTGGTGGCCCCGTGGAACTACCCTTATATGACGGCAGTGAACACGGTTGCCCCTGCACTGATCGCAGGCAATGCGGTGATGTTGAAACATGCGTCACAAACCCTGCTGGTGGGTGAACGCATGGCGGCGGCTTTCCATTCTGTCGGCATCCCTGAAGACGTGTTTCAAAACATGTTCCTGGATCACGGCACCACATCCGCATTGATCGCGGGTAATGCCTTTGGCTTCGTAAACTTCACCGGCTCTGTCGGTGGTGGCCGCGCAATGGAAACCGCTGCTGCCGGTACCTTTACCGGTGTGGGCACAGAGTTGGGTGGCAAAGATCCGGGCTATGTGATGGAAGACGCAGACCTTGACGCCGCCGTGGACACGCTAATCGACGGTGCCATGTTCAATTCGGGCCAGTGCTGTTGCGGCATTGAGCGGATTTACGTGGTCGAAAGCCTGTTTGACGCTTTCGTAGAAAAAGCCGTGGCGATTGTGAACACTTATAAACTGGGCGACCCCCTGAACCCTGAAACCACCCTTGGCCCGATGGCGCATGTGCGTTTTGCCGATGAAGTGCGCGCACAAACCGCAGAGGCCATTGCAATGGGGGCCACGGCCCTGATTGATCCGGCATTATTTCCGAACGATCATGACGCCTACCTGATGCCGCAAATCCTTGTGGATGTGACCCATGAGATGCGGGTGATGCGCGACGAAAGCTTTGGCCCTGTTGTGGGGATTATGAAGGTTAAGGATGATGCGCAGGCGATTGCGCTGATGAACGACAGCGAATTCGGCCTGACCGCATCCCTATGGACACGCGATTACGTGCGCGCTGAAGCCATCGCCGATCAGTTGGAAACGGGAACCGTTTTCACCAACAGATGCGACTACCTTGATCCAGCTTTATGCTGGACTGGCTGTAAAAACACCGGGCGCGGGGGCGGGCTTTCCGTCATTGGCTATCATAACCTGACCCGTCCAAAATCTTATCACATTAAAAAGGCTTGAACCCCATGACACTTACCGCAAACTGGTCATACCCGACCGCAATCCGCTTTGGCGCAGGGCGCATTTCTGAAATTGCAGATGCATGTGCTGTCGCTGGCATGAAAAAACCGCTGCTTGTCACCGATAAAGGGCTGGCAAACCTGCCTGTAACCCAATCGACACTTGATTTGATGGATGCCGCTGGCCTTGGCCGCGCGATGTTTTCCGAAGTAGACCCGAACCCCACGGGCGACAATGTGGAAGACGGGCTGAAAGTCTACCGCGCAGGCGGCCATGATGGCGTGATCGCCTTTGGTGGTGGTTCCGGTCTTGATCTGGGCAAGGTTATTGCCTTTATGGCCGGCCAAACCCGCCCGTTGTGGGATTTTGAAGACGTTGGCGACTGGTGGACACGCGCCGACAGTGACGCCATTGCGCCTATCGTAGCGGTGCCAACAACCGCTGGCACAGGATCAGAAGTGGGCCGCGCAAGCGTGATCACCAATGCTGAAACCCAGCAGAAAAAGATCATCTTCCATCCGAAGATTTTACCCGCAGTGGTAATATGTGATCCGGAACTGACGGTAGGTATGCCCAAATTCATCACCGCAGGCACCGGCATGGATGCGTTCGCCCATTGCTTAGAAGCGTTCTGTTCACCGCATTACCATCCGATGTCACAAGGCATGGCGCTGGAAGGCATGCGTTTGGTCAAGGAAAACCTACCGAAGGTCTATGTGGACCCGAATGATATTGAGGCCCGTGGCCACATGATGTCTGCCGCCATAATGGGGGCAACCGGTTTTCAAAAGGGCCTTGGTGCCATTCACGCGCTGTCGCACCCCATCGGTGCGATGCACCACACGCATCACGGCACCACCAACGCTGTGGTGATGCTGGAAGTGCTGAAATACAACCGCTCTGCGATAGAGGGTATTTTGGGCGATGCGGCAAACTATATGGGCATTGAAGGCGGCTTTGACGGGTTTTACAACTTTGTGTCTGATCTGAACGACAGTCTGGGCATCCCGAAAAACCTGACCGAACTGGGTGTCAAAAATCCTGATATTGATCTGCTGACTAAAGAGGCCCTGAACGACCCAAGTACCGGCGGCAACCCGATTGAGATGACATACGAGAACACCAAAGCTTTGTTTGAGGCTTGTTTATAAGATACTGCTATAAATACGGCTTTTAGCCCCGTCGCCGTTCATTCGGTGGCGGGGTTTTACGTTTTATTAGGGTATGTAGGTTAGAAGAGAGGCAGGCCTGCCGTTTGTAGCTATATGGCCGAACAGAGTTTTTAGCTCTGCACCTATTCTTACCGGTAATTTTGGTGGCTTTCGCATTTGACGGTGTTATGCGCCCTTTGAAAACCCGCCGGGGTGACAGAAGATTGCAAAGCAATCTTTGATAACCCGTGAACTACTTTTGCTAGCAGGGGTGTTATACACTTGCAAAGGTTTAGGGTTTGTTAGGGGTGCGTACGGTAGAGCTGGCATTGTGCGAAAGCCAGAATAGTGTTAAATCTTACATAGTGACTTATGGTCAAAGTTTTTGAACTTCATGTGGGTTAAATAAAATATGATTCCAAACTACCAAGAACTTATGCGGCCTGTTTTGGAATTCTCTGGCGGCCGGGAGGTTAATATCCGTGATGCAGTAGAGGCAATTTCAGAAAACCTAGGGCTATCGGAAGAAGAAAAAACAGAGCTTCTACCTAGTGGAAAGCAGACAAAAATTGCAAACCGTATTCATTGGGCGCGGTCATATCTAAAACAAGCTGGATTGGTTAAGAATACAAAGCGCGGGTATTATGTCGTTACTGAACGAGGGCGCAAAGCGTTAGAAAATCCTAATGTCACGATAAACAATGAACTTCTTGAGCAATTTGATGAATATCAAGATTTTAAGTCCCGAACTAAAGATGCAAAATTAAACATAAGTGATTTGCCAGAAGAAAATCAAAATCTGAACACTCCGGACGAAAGCTTGCGTGAAGCACATGACCGTATGAATGATAGTCTTGCCTTTGACTTGCTTGAGCAAGTGCGCGGAGCAGAACCTGCTTTTTTCGAGGATGTTATTGTCGAGTTATTTGTAGCTATGGGCTACGGCGGCTCATCCACGGATGCAGGTAAAAAACTTGGCCGCAGTGGCGATGACGGTGTTGACGGCGTCATTAACCAAGACCCCTTAGGCGTTGATCAGATTTACTTACAAGCAAAAAGGTATGCGCAAGGTAATAATATCGGATCAGCTGCCATACGTGATTTTTTTGGTGCATTGAGCTTGATGCGTGCAAGCAAAGGAATTTTTGTAACAACATCTAAATTTAGCTCTTCTGCGATTGAAACTGCTGCAAATTTGGGATCGCGTATTGTGCTTATTGACGGGGCACAGCTTTCTAAGCTGATGATTAAATACAATATTGGCTGCCGGGATGAAGAAGTTTTACACATAAAGAAGTTGGATGATGCGTATTTTACTGATGATGGGCTTTTGTGACCGGAGGGCCGGGTGGGGCAGCCCTAGCTAGCGATACGTCATTGCCCGACTTGTTCGGGTAATCTAGTGTTAACGCAAGATCACCCGAACAAGTCGGGCAATGACGTTCAGGCTTATTACTGCCGCTTCAAATGAATGTTGAAACTCTTCCTTAACGCTATATCCAACTCAGGATCAAGCCTTGCATTTGAACGTTCCGCCAGTATCTTATTCTTTAGCTTAATCGCATTCTCAATCAGGTTAGGCTTGTCTTTCTCAACCCACTCTTTGGGTGAGGTTCTATCCCCAAGTGTTGGATATACATAATCTTTTTCCATTCGGCCCAATGTCTGATCTGTTCCCAGATAATGCCCGGGGCCATTCAGGCAGACGTCTGCGATTTGATCCAAGGCCAGTGTTTCATCCGTAACTTCAATACCGCGCACGCAGCGTTGGGCTTGCCCAATCAGATCATCCGACAGGATCAGAGATTCCAGGCAGAAACCCAGTAGCGATGCGTGCATACCTGCCGCCTCATAAACCATGTTCAAACCGGACAGGCCTGCCATGACATTTGAACACATCTGTTCCCAGCCCGCCTGCATGTCGGGCATTTTGGCGTCAGACGCACCTGCCGCCGCTCCGCCCGGCACGCCGTAGAATTTGTGCATCTGGGCGCAGCCTGCGGTCAATAATGCCTGTTCGCCTGACCCCACAGACATCGCACCAGTGCGTAAATCCAGGCCAAATGGCCACGTGCCGAATATTGCGGGATGTCCGGGTTTGATCGCATTGACATAGACAAGCCCTGCAAGGCATTCCGCTGTGGCTTGTGCTATGGCCCCCGCGATGCTGGAAGGGGTGGTTGCACCCGCCATGCCAGCGGATAACAGCAGGATCGGCATGCCGCCGCGAATAAGCTGTTCCATGACTTCACAGGATTCTGTGGCGAATTTCATTGGTGGCACAACGAAGCAATTTGAGTTTGAGATGAAGGGGCGTTCGCGATAAGCCGCTTCGCTGCCCGCGATCTGGTAGATCATTTCCARSGCACCCGGCACAAAAGACGGYTCGGTRAARCTGGTRCCGATATGCTTGGTTGTGCCYGAACARGCGGCATAGATCGTGTTTAARTCCATCTCGTAATTATCTGWAATATCACGACAAACCATCGGGCGYTGGAARAAATGCACATTGTCCAGRCGGTCTACRATTTTRGCSGCATTATRCAAATCYTGCACCGTGCATTCRCGGTATTCATTGTGTTCCACATCRACCAGATGCACSGCRGCCCCCGCCGTGCCGTAATGTACGCGGTTGCCMGAAAGCACCAGATCGTTTTTGCCRTYRCGGCTGTAWARWAYSACYTCTTTGGCAGCTTTCGCCARCRTATCTTCCACCAAAGCACGTGGAAACCGCAGGCGGTTATCATCGCCTAATATCGCCCCTGCTTTGGTCAGTATTTCCACGCCAGTGGGCGGTGCATCGGCAAAACCGATGGTTTCAAGTGCGGTAAGCGCGGTTTCATGAATGCGTTCCATATCGCGCGGCGATAGCGGCTTATAGGTGCCACCTTCCATGCCTGCACGCACCGGGCGAATGTGATCGGCTAACGGGGCGGCACGCAGGGCTTGGCGGGCAGCGCGCCCCCCTGATCTGCGGGTTTTGTTTTCAGACATCTTGGTTTCCTTGCAATTTGCTTGATTATTCTTGTTTTATAAGCAAAAAGCAGGCGAACCTCGGGCCGCACGGCCGCGCACAGCACCAATGGTGTAGGTAATCAGGGCCGTTATCCAGTTTAGATCAATCATCTGATGATTTGGGCTTAAATCAGGGTTGCGGGCTTGCTTGTTAGCGGCATGAATGTCGCTTTTGATATAAGGATGAGAAATACAGTGTCAGTCAGTATGTTAAGCACCTTCGTGAAACCAATGCATAAAGAGGGGCTGAAATTCGTCGGAATTTTTGCCGCGATCACTTTGGTTTTATTTTGGATTTCCAATATTTTAGGTTGGATTGGCGTTATTTTAACCATTTGGTGTTATTACTTTTTTCGCGACCCAAAACGATCCGTTCCCACCCGTGAAGGGCTGATTATCAGCCCTGCGGACGGCATGGTATCCTTGATCGAGATGGCGGTTCCGCCTGAAGAATTGGGCGTGGGGTCTGACCCGTTATTGCGGGTGTCGGTGTTTATGAGCGTGTTTAACTGCCATATTAACCGCGCCCCTATTGCGGGCAAGGTCAAGGCTTTGGCTTATCGGCCGGGCAAGTTTTTGAATGCGTCGCTGGATAAAGCCAGTGCGGATAACGAGCGCAGTTCGATGTGTATCGAGATGGCAGACGGGCGCCAGTTGGTTGTGGTGCAAATCGCGGGGCTTGTCGCGCGGCGTATTTTGGGCTTTGTGGAAAAAGGTCAGGAATTGCGCACGGGCGAACGTTTCGGGCTGATCCGTTTCGGCTCACGTCTGGATGTGTACCTGCCCAAGGGGGTGAACCCGTTGGTGGCTTTGGGCCAAACCATGATTGCGGGTGAAACTGTACTGGCTGATCTGAAATCAAAGGATGCACCACGGTTGGGGCGGGAAGAATAGCACATGGTTAAACTGGTTCAGAAAAACGACACCCCACAAAAAGCCGACCGCGAACTGCCGCTGGCATCTTTGCTGCCCAACCTGATCACGGTGGGCGCAATTTGTGCAGGGTTAACGGCCATTCGTTTTGCGTTTCAGGATAATTTTGTCGGTGCCGTGTATCTGATCCTGCTGGCCTGTATACTGGACGGTTTGGACGGGCGCGTTGCGCGTTATATGAAATCGGAAAGCCAGTTGGGGGCGGAACTGGACAGTTTGGCGGATTTCGCCAATTTCGGTGTTGCCCCGGCACTGGTAATCTATGCTTGGGCGTTACAAGATTTGAAACGTGCGGGCTGGATTGCGGTTTTGTTCTTTGCGATATGCTGTGTGATGCGCCTTGCACGCTTCAATGCGGACAGCAAATCTGAAACCGATGACAATGGTGAATATTTCACCGGCGTGCCGGCCCCTGCGGGGGCCATGCTGGTTTTACTGCCGATGTTCCTGTCGTTTTTGTGGCCAAACGAAGTGCAGTCTTATGCGGGCTTAATCGCGCTTTATATGGCAGGGGTGGGTGTGCTTCTGGTCAGTCGCATTCCGACCTATTCATTCAAGACCACAACGGTGCGGCGCAGGCGTATCATCTATATTCTGCTGGGTTTCGCAGTGCTTGTAGCGATGTTGCTGACCTATCCATGGTCCAGCCTTGTGGCCCTTGATCTGGCTTATTTCGGCGTTATCATCTGGTCGTATTTCAAGCATAAACGTACACAGAAGGCTGCCGCTTAGGGGCTTGTAATTACGCACTGCCTTGCACTAAGGTGCGGGTATGAGAACAATTTGCATCATCTGCTGCATTATACCCTGCTAAGACATCCGCGCAGGCCGTTCTTTTATTTCCATAACAGTAAGTAAGTGATAGGCCCACGGGGATAACCTGTAAGAGAGCCCTATGACCGAGATTAAGCTTTATAACACCCTGACCAAAACCAAAGAGGTTTTTACGCCTTTGGATATAGATAACGTGCGCATGTATGTCTGCGGGCCGACGGTCTATGATCGCGCCCATATCGGCAACGCGCGCCCCGTGGTGGTGTTTGATGTGTTGTTTCGCCTGTTGCGCCATGTGTACGGCGAAGATCACGTGACCTATGCGCGTAACTTCACCGATGTGGATGACAAGATCAACGCCAAGGCGGAACAGACGGGTCGGTCTATTCGGGATATTACCGATGAGACGATTGGCTGGTTTCTGGAGGATATGGGGGCGTTGGGGGCTTTGGAGCCTGATTTGGCCCCAAGGGCTACGGAATATATCCCTGAAATGATCGCGATGATTGAAGAATTGATTGAAAAGGGCTTTGCTTACCCTGCCGAGGGTCATGTTTTGTTTCGGGTTAAGGAATACCAGAACTACGGAAAACTGTCACGCCGTTCACTGGACGATATGATCGCAGGGGCGCGGGTTGAAGTGGCCCCCTATAAAGAAAATCCAATGGATTTTGTGCTGTGGAAACCATCTTCGGGTGATCAACCCGGCTGGGAAAGCCCGTGGGGGTATGGCAGGCCCGGTTGGCATATCGAGTGTTCGGCGATGTCGCACAAGCTGTTCGGTGAAAAGTTCGACATTCACGGTGGCGGGCTGGATTTACAGTTTCCGCATCATGAAAACGAGATAGCCCAAAGCTGTGCTTGCTATGGTGAGGATACGTTCGCCCAAGTCTGGATGCACAACGAGATGTTGCAGGTTGAGGGCAAGAAAATGTCCAAGTCTTTGGGTAATTTCTTTTCGGTGCGGGAGTTGTTGGATCAGGGGTATCCGGGGGAAGTTATTCGGTTTGTGTTCTTGAGTACGCATTATTCTAAGCCGATGGATTGGACGGAGAAGAAGGCGAAAGAGGCGGAGGCGACGCTTAGGAAATGGCATAAAGCAACCACAGATATTGCGATCGGCATTCCATCTGTTGGTGTAATAAATGCTCTAGCAGATGATTTGAACACGCACGGTGCAATCACTGTCTGCCAAAAGCTTTATTCTAAACGTGATTTTGCATCATTGAAAGCTTCTGCCCAAATGTTGGGGATATTGGGGGCTGATCAGGGTGATTGGGCCAAAAGCGCTGATGATAGAGGTATAATCAACGATGATATTCGAGAAATTATAACGAATGCTGTTTTTAAAAGGCATAACGCAAAACTTCAAAAAGATTTCGCTACCTCAGATAGTATCCGAGATTTACTAACGGATGCAGGTGTTATTCTTCATGATCAAAAAGATAAACCTGCTCAATGGGAAATTCCAGATGATGTGGATGTTTCAAAACTGGAGGCCCTCAAATGATCCATATAACAACAGAGGGCCGCGACCGAGCCTGGGTGGGTGCGAATGCGCCCTCCCGTGGGGAAAGCTCTCGTAGATTGCTTTGCAATCTCCTGCCGCTTCAGCGGGGTCGGGCGTTGCCCGGCAAGCCGGGCGGGGTGCGTTATGTCTAAAGAACGCCTTTACCTTTACGACACAACCCTGCGTGACGGCCAGCAAACCCAAGGTGTGGATTTCAGTGTTAAAGACAAGCTGCGGATTGCGGCGGCCCTTGATGCGCTTGGCATTGATTACGTTGAAGGCGGTTGGCCGGGTGCCAACCCCACGGACAGTGATTTCTTTGATGCGGCACCGAAACTGAACGCTACATTTACCGCTTTTGGCATGACCAAACGCGCAGGGCGTTCTGCTGCTAACGATGATGTTTTGGCCGCCGTGCTGAACGCCAACACGCCTGCGGTCTGTCTGGTTGGCAAGGCCCATGATTTTCATGTGACAACCGCTTTGGGTATCACGCTGGATGAGAATATTGAAAACATCGCGGCCTCGATCAAGCATGTTGTCGCCCAAGGCCGTGAAGCCCTGTTTGATTGTGAACATTTCTTTGACGGTTACAAATCCAACCCCGATTATGCCCTGAAAGCGGCAAAAGCGGCTTATGATGCGGGCGCGCGTTGGGTGGTGTTGTGTGATACCAACGGTGGGGCCTTGCCGGCACAGGTGCATATTGCCACCAAGGCTGCGATTGGCGCGGGTATTCCAGGCGATCATCTGGGCATTCACACCCATAATGATACCGAACATGCGGTGGCCAATTCATTGGCGGCGGTGGATGCGGGGGCGCGGCAAATCCAAGGCACATTGAATGGCCTTGGCGAACGCTGTGGTAATGCCAACCTGACCACGCTGATCCCGACGCTTTTGCTGAAACAACCCTATGCCGGCCTTTATCAAACCGGTGTGACGCTTGAAGGCTTGGAAAGCCTGACCGCCCTTAGCCGTATGCTGGACGATATATTGAACCGTGTGCCGCAAAAACAGGCGGCTTTCGTCGGGGCCTCGGCGTTTGCACATAAGGCGGGGTTACATGCGTCTGCRATCCTGAAAGACCCYACAACYTATGAACATATCAACCCTGAAGTGGTTGGAAACAAACGCATAATYCCGATGTCAAATCAGGCGGGGCAATCKAAYCTGCGYAGYCGYCTGCAAGRSATGGGGMTTGATGTRSCCAAAGGTGATCCGCGCCTTTYGCWGATTTTGGAYAGCGTSAARCARCGTGAGGATAMKGGSTATGCWTATGACAGCGCRCAGGCMTCGTTCGAGCTGCTGGCGCGTAAGGTTCTGGGTGAATTACCRACTTTTTTCAARGTSAAACGCTACCGTGTGACGGTGGAGCGGCGTAAGAACAAGTATAACAAAATGGTCAGTATWTCCGAGGCSGTGGTGGTGGCGAAAATYGGCGACCGCAAGGTTATGTCRGTATCRCAAAGCATGGATRAAAACGGGGTKGAYAGCGGGCCGATAAACGCKYTGTCRCGKGCCTTGGGCAAAGATCTGGGGCCGTATCAAGCGGTGATTGACGATATGAAACTGGTCGATTTCAAGGTGCGGATCACCAATGGCGGCACTGAGGCGGTGACCCGTGTGATCATCGATAGCCAAGACGGGCAGGGGCAAAACTGGTCAACGGTGGGGGTGTCTGCAAACATCGTGGACGCATCTTTTGAAGCCTTGCTGGATGCGATTAACTGGAAGTTAATCCGTGACGGGGCTAAACCTGCATGAGCATTGAAGCCTGCGCAGAACTGGTAGAACGCGGTGATCCTGATAGGTTTTTGTCAGCAATGACAGCGGCCCCCGATGATCGCGGCGGCTTGATGGTGCTTTATGCGTTCAATCTGGAAGTGGTGCGCGCCCCTTGGGTAACGAAAGAGGCGATGATCGCGGAAATGCGCCTGCAATGGTGGGCCGATGCGATAGAAGAGATTTATGCCGGTGGTGCGGTGCGCAAGCATGAGGTGGTGACACCGCTGGCGGCTTTAATCGCCGATAAAGGGCTGGATCGTGCCGCGTTTGACGCGCTGATTGAGGCGCGTCGCTGGGATATTTATAAAGAACCGCATGAAAGTCAGGCCGCGTTCGATCAGTATATTTCGGATACCTCTGCGGGGTTGATGTGGCTGGCCGCACAAGCTTTGGGGGCGGCGCAAGAACAGCGTTCTGCGGTGATAGATTTCGGTTACGGGGCAGGGGTTGCGGCCCTGTTTCGCGCCATTCCCGCGCTGGAAAATGCACAGAAATATCCGCTGGTCGATGGCTCGATTGACGGGGTTTCAAGCCTGGCGCAAAAGGCTTTGGTGCGCTTGCAATCCGCGAAGGGTATTCCAAGGTCTGCACGGGCGGCTTTACGTGCCGGATGGATGGCCGAATATACATTGCGGATTGCCGCACAATCACCCAAACTGGTTGCCGCAGGTGGGTTGGGAGCGTCTGAATTCAGCAAGAAAATCAAGCTGTTATGGATGTCTTTAACAGGTGGGTTTTAAGCCACTGACTTGCGGTTGTGATTAACCAGCCAAACCAATGCGCAGGCGGCTATAAGTAGCAACGGTACCATTGCGATGTTGACAGCAGCCCAGCCCTGCGCAGGGGTATCTCCAAAGCCGTTCATCAAGAACCCGGATGATAATGACCCTAGTGTCACGGTGCCAAATACCAGAAAATCATTCATGCCTTGCACGCGCCCGCGTTCTTCTGGCGCGTGGCTGCTGGTCAGCATGGTGGTGGCCCCGATAAAGCCGAAGTTCCAGCCTAACCCCAACAAGATCAAGCCACCAAAGAAGTTGTTAAGTTCAATGCCTGCCATGTTGACGATGCCTGCCGTTGCAAGGATTGCCAGACCAAGGGCAATGATTTTTTCTGTCCCGAAGCGCACGATCAGGTGACCTGTGAAAAAGCTGGGGATATACATGCCCAAGACGTGCGCCATAACAATGTCGGCGGCGTTATTCTGGGTGAAACCGCAGCCCACAACAGCAAGTGGCGTTGAGGTCATCACCAAGTTCATTAACGAATAGGATACCATCGCGCAGATGATCGCCACCGCGATGCGGGGCGTCTTCAGCAACTCCATGCGTGTGCGGCCTTTGGGCGCGGTTGGGCTTGGGGCCTCTGGTTTGGGGATTTTCAAATAGAAGAATAGGAATGAACCAAGCAGGTTGATCGCCAAAACTGCCATATAGCCGCCGAAAAACGGTATTATAAAGCTGTCTGCGGTCAATTTAACCAGTTGCGGGCCGATAACGGCAGAGGCCAGACCGCCTGCCATGACGTATGAGATGGCTTTGGGGCGAAAGGCTTCGGATGCGGTATCGGCGGCGGCGAAGCGGAAAAAACCTTGGGAAGACATGTAGATGCCTGAACAATAGCTGCCCAGAAGGAACAAGTTGAATGAGGCGGTGTATAACCCGTATGCGCTGATCGCGGCCCCAACGGCACCGGCCAATGTGCCGATTAGAAAGCCTGATTTGCGGCCATAACGTTGCATCACATGGCTAAGCCATGGGGCGGTTGTCATTGAGCCGAAAACGATCATTGAGATCGGCATGGTGGCCCAAAGCACGTTCGGGGCCAGTGATTGGCCTGCCAGGCCGCCAATGACGAACATAATCGGCATTTGCGCACCAAGAAAGGCTTGTGCGATGACAAGAATGGTGACGTTACGTTTGGTTATGGCATCTGAATGGGTCATGGGTATTGACGTATATGAGTTAAGATCAGCCTGCAATCATTACATTGTACCCGTTTATGCACGATCAATGATATGTGCGAAACTGCCTGAATGCGGGCCGTTGATCAGGCCCATGGCGGGCAGTTCAGTATCTTCGGCGTCAGTTGCGTGAAATAAGGGCGCACCTTTGGCTTTTAGCGTCGTAGCATAGTGAAATTCATGGCCGTTCAGGGGGATATCCCACAAGCCGCCCTGCGGTTTCAGATTTCGGTACCCAAGGTGCAACTTACGTTTGGCAAAGCTGGTTTCCAACCGCAACAGGCCCAGCATTTTGTGGCGGGTGCCACTTGCATCTGTCAGACCTTCGCCCATCATCATATAACCGCCGCATTCACCATAAACCGCTTTGGATTTTTGGACGCCAGTGATAAAATTTTGGTTTGTGGCCAGCTTGCCTGCATGTAATTCGGGGTATCCGCCCGGCAGGATGACAAGGTCGGATGGGGCAGGGGCTTGATCCGACAGGGGTGAGAAAAACGACAGTTGCGCCCCTGATTTTTGCCATGCGTTCAGCAAATGTGGATAGGCGAATGCAAAGGCATTATCTGCGGCTATGGCGATGGATTGGGCTGGTGGGGGCAGGATGGCGGGTTTTTTGTGGCAATCCGGCAGTGATTCGAAAAGGGATATAATCTGATCTAAATCTATTGATTTTTCTGATATAACAGCGGCATTATCCAAGAATAGATCAAGATCATCACGCTCATTAGCCTGTACTAAACCTAAATGACGCGATGGGGTTTCCAGTTTCGGGTCACGGTAAACCGCCCCCAAAACAGGTAATCCAACGGGTTCCAGCGCACGGCGTAACATGGTTTCATGTCGCGGGCTGCCAACTTTGTTCAAGATCACACCGACGATGTTTACGTCACTTGCATGACGTGAAAACCCTTCTACCACAGCGGCCACCGATTGGGATTGTTTTGAGACATCACAGATCAGTACACAGGGCAGTCCAAGGATGCGGGCAAGGTCGGCGGTGGCACCTTTGCCGTCAGGCGGCGCGCCGTCAAACAGGCCCATCGCCCCCTCGATCAAGATAGGTGTGTCGCCTGCGGCAAGCTCAAACAAGCGGGCAGGCGACATCGCCCATGCATCCAAATTAACGCATGTGGTGCCACTTGCGGCCTCATGGAAGCGCGGATCAATATAATCGGGGCCGCTTTTACCTGATCTGATTGCCATTCCGCGTTTGCGCAGGGCCCGCAAGATGCCCAAAGTCAGGGTGGTTTTGCCGCCCCCCGAATTAGGCGCGGTCAGGATCAGGCCCTTCATGGGGCCTCGGCGGGTTTGCCCCGCCCCAACGGGTCAAGATTGCGCGGTTTGGCGCCTGCGATCATGGATTGCCAATCCAGCACTTGGCGCATTTTTACCGAGCGGCCAACGCAGATGATGGCAGGAGGTGAAAGATCAGAGTTTGCAAGGTCGGTCACAAGGTTACCAAGCGTGGTTTCCAGCACGCGTTGATCAGGTGTGGTGGCTTGGGTCACGACGGCCACGGGTTCTGCCAACGCGCGGCCAGCTTTCAGCAAAGCCTCGGCAATGGGCGCGATGTGTTTCATGCCCATATARATCACCAACACTTGGCTRCCATCTGAAATAGCCTGCCAATTCAATGCACTAGGGGTTTCGCCRCTTTGATCATGCCCCGTGATAAAGGTAACGGAYTGGTTAACGTCGCGGTGGGTGACAGGGATRCCCGCATARGCCAAACCGCCAATRCCTGCGGAAATGCCGGGGATAATGCGGATGGGAATGCCGTGTTGYACCARGGTTTGSGCYTCTTCGCCGCCGCGCCCAAASACGAACGGRTCGCCGCCYTTCAGGCGCAACACNSSSTTNGCCWGCTTTGGCCAGATCRACCAGTTGCAAKGATATRTCGCGCTGYTTKGCRGACGGYTTWCCRCCGCGTTTKCCKGCATAGATCAGSTYGGTATTTTTGCCGGCCCAATCMAGRATRCGGSYATCGACCAGTGCATCATAGATGATCACATCGGCCTGGCGYARGGCRTTRAGCGCATGAAGTGTCAGCAACCCGGGATCGCCTGGCCCCGCACCACATAGCCAAACCCAACCCGGCTGCAATTCGGGCCAATCATTGGGGGGAAGGGGATTCGCATCTGTCATAGGGGTGTTATGGCCCAGAGTGGTGATATTGCCAAGCGGGGGCGCGACGTAAATTGGGTGATTGGCGTCAGGCAAAATCATGCCTATAGTCGCGGCCATGAGCAGGAAACCAACAGGGGATTTGCGCCGTGGCTGGACCACAGGTGCCTGTGCCACCGCCGCCACCAAAGCGGCGTTGGATGCGCTGTGGGGGGCAGGGTTTCCGCAAGAGGTTGGCATTACTTTACCAAAGGGCGAAACCCCCGTTTTTCCGCTTGCACTTCAACAGCTTGGGCGTGAATGGGCAGAGGTTGGAATTACTAAAGACGCAGGTGATGACCCCGATGTTACCCACGGCGCGTTGATTATTGCGCGGGTTGAAAAAAGTGCCGGCGGCATTGTTTTCAAGGCTGGCGAGGGTGTGGGCACTGTCACCAAGGCAGGCTTGCCAATCGGTGTGGGCGAGCCTGCGATAAATCCTGTGCCGCGCGCGATGATTTCGGGCGTGATTGAAGCGCAGGCGGCGCGTTATGGGCAAAGTGCCGATATTTGTGTGACGGTTGGCATTCCTGACGGGGCGACGATTGCATTGAAAACATGGAATCCCCGGTTGGGGATCAAGGGTGGTCTGTCTATTCTGGGTACCACAGGGATTGTGCGACCGTTTTCGTGTGCCGCCTGGATTGCATCCATCCACCGTGGCATTGATGTGGCGGTGGCCGGTGGGCAAACCCATGTGGCAGGTTGTACGGGGGCGACCTCGGAAAAGGTGGTGCAAGGCCTATATGGTTTGCCCGATCACGCGATGCTGGACATGGGGGATTTTGTCGGGGGGTTGTTGAAATATCTGGCAAAACACCCTGTGCCGCGCCTGACCATCGGGGGGGGCATTGGCAAGATTACCAAGCTGGCGCAAGGGGCGGTTGATTTGCATTCATCGCGCACCCAGGTGGATTTTGAGGCGTTGAATCTACTGTCATTATCGCTGGGTTTGGCAGATGTAAGGGACGCAAATACCGCACTGGAAGCGGTGACAAGGGCGGGCAATGGCTTGGCCGAAGCGATTGCTTTTGAGGCGCGAAAGCAAGTGGTTTTAAAGCTTAAGAACACCGTGCAACACATTGATATTGTTGTGATAGATCGTGCAGGTAATATATTAGGATGCGCAAAATGACATTACTGGTCTTAGCTGGAACTTCGGATGCACGGCAGCTTTTGGAAGGGTTGCAGGGGGCGGATGTGATCGCTTCTTTGGCAGGCGTCACGCGCAGCCCGGCGGATTTGCCTGTGACAACCCGCAAAGGCGGGTTTGGCGGGGTGGTAGGGTTTCGAGATTATTTGGTTGAAAATGGTATCAAAGGCGTGGTGGATGCGACCCATCCTTTTGCCAGTAAGATGACGCAAACGGCAGCGATAGTGTGCGCTGAACTGGGTTTGCCGCATATTATTTTGCAACGGCCTGAATGGGTGGCGAGCGTGGGCGATGACTGGCATTTTGTGGATAGCGTGGCTGAAACGGCAACGATCATTCCTGTGGGGTCGACGGTGTTCTTGGGTACAGGGCGGCAAACCTTGGCGGGGTTTTCCTGTCTTGAGGGGCGCAAGTTGCTGGCCCGCGTAATTGATCCGCCCCAAAAGCCTGTGCTTGCTGAATTTCAGGGGGATTTTCTAATTGGCACCCCGCCTTTTTCAATAGCAGAAGAGGTGGCTTTGTTCCGCGATAAGGGCATTGAGTGGCTGGTGGTGAAAAATGCAGGCGGGCAAAACAGCCGATCCAAGCTGGATGCGGCCCGCGAACTGGGCTTGCCTGTGGTGATGATTAACCGACCCAAATTGCCTGACGCGCATGTGGTTGGATCAGTTGATGCGGCCTTGAAATGGGTGCGGGCGCAAGCATGGTAGGGCGCATTATCACGTCAGACGCCTGTGTCGCGGAAGGGGCGGCTTATCTGGCAAGGATTGAGCCGCGTTTTGCGGTGGCATTGGCACAGACAGGGGCTTTGCCGTTGCGGCTGAAGGATGACGGGTTCGCAGCCTTGCTGGATGCGATTGTCAGCCAGCAAATCTCGGTAGCGGCGGCGGCAAGTATTTCACAGCGATTAAAAGAAGTGCAGTTGATTTCGGTGGCAGATGTCCAAGCTGCAAG
Organism: Amylibacter sp.; assembly: GCA_016764475.1. Classification (GTDB taxonomy): domain Bacteria; phylum Pseudomonadota; class Alphaproteobacteria; order Rhodobacterales; family Rhodobacteraceae; genus Amylibacter. Next base: position 2,389 of record JAESRV010000101.1, on the reverse strand, counting down.
TGAGGATGATTTACGCGCGGCTGGCCTGTCGCGCCCCAAAGTGCATTATGTGAAGGATTTAGCGCAAAGCGGGCTGGATTATGCGGCTTTACGCCATATGCCAACGCAAGATGTAATCGCGCAACTTATTGAAATCAAAGGCATTGGCAGGTGGACGGCTGAAATATATGCGATGTTTTCACTGGGCCGCGCTGATGTGTTTGCCGCAGGCGATCTGGCATTGCAGGAAGCGGCGAAAATCCTGTTTGAACTGGATGCGCGACCTACGGAAAAAGCCTTGAATGTGATGGCCGAGGTCTGGTCACCGTGGCGGGCGGTTGCAGCGCGTTTGCTTTTTGCGTATTACCGCGTCACGAAGGATCGTGAAGGGATCAGGGGATGAGTTTGAAGGCAGAAAAACGTGACGCGAAGTCGGGGCAAGCGGATAGTTTAGTGGTGTTTGTTCACGGCTACGGGGCTGATGGCAACGATCTGATCGGGCTGGCTGATCCTATGGCGGAACACCTGCCCAACACGGCTTTCGTGTCACCCCACGCGCCGCACGCCTGTTCGATGAGCCCGATGGGCCGCGAATGGTTTCCGATCCCGATGATAGATGGTTCTTCGGAAAATGTGGCACGTGCGGGCCTGCTGGAAACCGCTGATTTGTTTCAGAACTGGCTTGACGGGCAGATAGCGGACATGGGGCTGACCGCTGATCGCGTGGTTCTGGTCGGGTTTTCGCAAGGGACGATGTTGGCACTGCACACAGGGCCGCGCCGTGCCGCGCAACTGGCGGGAATTGTTGGCTTTTCCGGGCGTTTGCTGGCACCTGAACTGCTGGAGGTGGAAGTGAAAACCAAACCACCTGTTCTGCTGATCCACGGGGATATTGATACGGTGGTGCCCCCCACAGACATGGGCAAAGCGGCGGATGCGCTTACAAAGAACGGGTTTGATGTGTTTACCCATGTTTCAAAGGGCACAGGGCACGGGATTGCACCTGACGGGCTGGGGCTAGCAGTGCAGTTTATTCAAAAAAACCTGGGCTATGCTACTTCGTGATTAAGCCGTCCTATTTCTGCCATATAAGCCAGTATATATAAGGAAAATGACCAAGGGTATCGCCGATGTTTATGGATGTTTTTATGTCTGTGTTAAAAGCCAGTTTAACTGGGGCAATGGTATTCATCAGTATTGTTCGGATAGGTTTGATTGCGTACCCAGATATACCAGAGGTGAACAATACGTCCGCCCCGACTACTTTTGAGGAACCAGAAATTGCCCCCGTTGTACGAAGCCAAGTGGCATCGCCCCAGGCCACACGGCGGATTATTCTAGGGCGAAACTCTATCCAAAATCTGGGTCAATCCAATTAACAATGCAGTTGTTTTGGTTTGAATGCAATCATCATATAGGGGCTTGTCAGGTGCGACCCCCTCTATATAGTATCCTGTAAGCTGGGGCGGGATGTCCCGTTCTGGTGTCCTTGAGAAACGACCAAGCAGAACAGGGAATACTTTGCAGTATGAATACTGAATTTTCTGAGAATTTTGTACGCAGCCCCGGGCGGTTGCGTGATTACCCGTCACTTGTATTGAATGCCGATTTTCGCCCGCTGTCCTATTTCCCTTTATCGCTATGGAGCTGGCAAGATGCGGTGAAAGCGGCCTATTGTGAGCGGGTGACGATTATTGCCGAATATGATGCGGTTGTGCATTCGCCTTCGGTCAATATCAACATCCCCTCGGTGATCGTTTTGAAGGATTATGTGAAACCGGTAAAATCCACTGCTTTCACCCGTTTCAACCTGTTTTTGCGTGATGAATTTACCTGCCAGTATTGCGGCTCTGCGGGGGATATGACCTTTGACCATGTGATCCCGCGTGCGCGTGGTGGCAAGACCACATGGCAAAATGTGGTGGCGTCTTGCAGCCCGTGTAATCTGCGCAAAGGGGCGAAATTGGTGAAAGAGGCGCGGATGCATCTGGCGAAACCACCGCGCAAACCCAGCCCGTCAGAGCTGTTGAATGTAGGCCGGAAGTTCCCGCCGAACTTCATGCATGAAAGCTGGATGGACTATCTGTATTGGGATGCAGAGTTGGAAGCATAAATCCGCCGATCAATATTAATGCTCTGGAAATCTTTATTTGCCATCATATATAATAGTGACAGGACAGATTGATTTAACAATCTTGCATCCCTAGGACTGGCCTTGGTGACGCAGATGCTGCATACTCTCTCCCCCCTCTCGAGGAGCAGCATCGTCCTTCCCTTAAACCTAGGGTCAGGACCTATTAATCCTGCGCCACTGGTTTGACAGATTTTTTCACTGGGTAGGTGAGGGCCAGTCCGCCATTGGTTCGAGGACTGGACCGAACGTTGCGCAGTAAATTCCGTCTATTTTCAA